>DASWZK010000052.1:0-8463 GCA_036404515.1 Candidatus Limnocylindrales bacterium | reverse complement strand
CCGAGCAACTCCTGCTGGGCACGTACGCCTCCGGCACGAGCATCGTCGTCGACAAGGGCTCTGAGGCGGGTCTGGACATCCACCCGGTCGAGGAGAAAATGCCCGTCGAAGCCGCACTCTGAGCGGAGGCTGAGGGGTGGCCCGTAAGCAAAGTCGCTACATCTGCCAGACCTGCGGTGCCGCCCATATTCGCTGGGAGGGCCAGTGCCGGACGTGCGGCGCCTGGAACACTCTGGTGGAGACAGTCGTGCACGAGTCGGAGGCCCGACGGCGGATACCTGGACCGGGTGTCGCCGATCGAACTGCGTCCCCCCAAACGTTGAGCCGTCTCCGCGAGGCCGAGCCCGTCCGAATCCCGACCGGGATCGGCGAGATCGACCGAGTACTTGGCGGCGGGCTGGTGCCGGGGTCGGCGGTGCTGCTGGGCGGCGAACCCGGGATTGGCAAGTCCACGATGTTGTTGCAGGCCGCCGCGGGCCTGGCGTTGGGCACCGGCGGCCCCGGCGGTCAGGTTCTCTATGCGACCGGCGAAGAATCGGCCGGACAGGTGAGGTTGCGCGCTGACCGTCTGGGCCTGCTCGAGGGCGCCGCCGCCGACCGCATCTCAGTCGTGGCGGAGAACGAAGTCGGTCGCATCGTCGAGCTGGCGCGCGAGGCGCGACCCATCGCGCTGATCGTCGACTCGATCCAGACCGCCACCGTGGATGAGCTCGAGGGACCCGCCGGCAGCGTCGGACAAGTGCGCGAATGCGCCCTGCGGTTGATGGAGATGGCCAAGCAGGACGGCATCGCCGTGATCATTGTCGGCCACGTCACCAAAGACGGCACCCTGGCCGGGCCCAAGACGCTGGAGCATATCGTCGACGCCGTTCTCAGCCTGGAGGGCGAGCGGACGGCCACCCTGCGGTTGCTGCGGGCCTCGAAGAACCGCTTCGGCTCGACGGAAGAGGTGGGCGTCTTCGAGATGGCGGAACACGGCCTGGACGAGGTCGCCGACCCGGGTCGAGCATTCCTCGCCATGGCCGACGAGCATGCACCGGGGAGCGTTGCCGGCGCCACGCTGGAGGGAACGCGGCCATTGCTGGTGGAAGTTCAGGCGCTGGTGGCGCCGGCCGGCTACGGCAGCCCCCGCCGAACTGCGTCCGGCATCGACACGAACCGGGTGGCGCTGCTCGTCGCCGTCCTGGGCCGAAGGGCGGGCATCGGCCTGGGCAGCCACGACGTCTACGCCAACCTGGCGGGCGGTCTGGAGCTTACCGATCCGGCCCTGGACCTGCCGCTATGTCTGGCCCTGGCGTCGTCGCTGCACGACAAACCGGTGCGCCGAGATCTGGTCGCGGTGGGCGAGGTGGGGCTGCTCGGGGAGCTTCGACCGGTGCCCGGCCTGGACCGGCGACTGCGAGAGGCTGCCCGACTTGGCTTCCGGATTGCGATCGTGCCTGGGTCGCGTCGGCGCGATCTGCCGAATGCGAACGGCATCGAGCTGGTCGCGGTTCCGAATCTGCGCGAGGCGATCGGCCACGCCGTCGGTTCAGGCCACAGCCCCACCGGCGGACGCGATCACGTCGAGGAACCAGCCGGCGTCTCCTCGATGGGGCCTTCCGGCGGATCGGCATTGCCTGCCGGTCAGAGTTCGGTCCGCCACCGCGGCTGACGCTGTCAGGGGCGGACCGGCGGAACGATGTCTGGGGTGCCAGGCAAGCCGAGGTGCGCGATGGTAGGCTGGTTCGGACGAAGCGACATCCTTCTGCACTTATCCTTCATTCACCCGCTTCGTCGCAAGGCGTGGCATCGTGATCCGCATCGTTCGGCTGCTGGGAGCCGCCTTCGGCGCTCTGATCGGCGTGGCATTTGTGCTGTCCGAGGGGACTCTGTTCAACAACAGCGGGTCGCCCGGCCTGCTTATCCCGATCTGGCTCGCCGCTTGGATCACGGTCGGGTTCCTTGTGCTGCCTTTTCTGACAATCATTCCCGCAGGCCGGCTGGTCAAACACGTCCGGGCTATGTCCACGTCCGATTTCGTGGCCGCTGTGGCGGGCTTGCTGATCGGCCTCTTGATCGCCCTCCTGCTCGGCCTGCCGCTCGCCGTTCTGCCTGACCCATTTGGTCGGTACCTTCCGATCGGCGTCTCGATCTGCCTCGGCCTGGGGATGCTGGGCCTGACGGTAGCCAAACGCGAGGATCTGGTCGCGGCCGCCGCGGCCACGGGGCTCCTGCGGCGAAGCGAGGAGCAAACGCCGTCTTCGCGCGGCGGCGAGACCCAGGTGGTGGTCGACACGAGCGCCATCATCGACGGCCGTATCGCCGATATCGTGGAGTCCGGATTCCTTTTCCACCGGCTGGTCATCCCGCATTTCGTCCTCGACGAACTGCAGCGAATCGCCGACAGCTCGGACGCGCAACGGCGCGGACGCGGTCGGCGCGGCCTGGAGATCCTGAGCCGGCTCCAAAAGGAGGGCCCCACGCCGGTCGAACTGGTCGATGACGACCCGACAGAGGCGACCGACGTCGACGCCAAGCTGGTTGCTCTGGCCAGGGCCCGCGGCGCGGCCATCCTGACCAACGATTTCAATCTGAACAGGGTGGCCGACCTGCAGTCGATCCGGGTGCTCAACATCAACTCGCTGGCAAATGCCCTCAAGCCTGCCTTGCTGCCGGGCGACCAGCTGCGGATAAAGGTGATAACCGAGGGCAAGGAGCCCGGTCAGGGCGTTGGCTATCTGGACGACGGAACGATGGTCGTTGTGGAAGGAGGCTCGCGCCTGGTTGGCCACGAGCTGGATGTCCTGGTAACCCGCGTCCTTCAGACCGTGATGGGTCGCATGGTGTTCGCCCAGGCTCATCAGGAGTGACCACCGGGATGGACCGGACGACCGAGCCGTTGACCGATCCCGTCGAGGCAGTCGTGGTTGCGGCTGGAGACAGTCGCCGGATGGGCGGCCGGGACAAGCTGGGCGTGGACCTTGAAGGCCGGTCGGTGCTGCGCTGGTCAGTCGAGGTCCTTGAAGCGGCCGGTGTTTGCCGCATGGTCATAGTCACGTCTGCGGCGCGATTATCCGCGGTGGCTGGTGCGCCCTGGCTGCCAGACTCAGTCGTTGCGGTGGTGCCCGGCGGCGAGAGGAGGCAGGAGTCAGTGGCGGCCGGGGTCGCCGTCCTTTCGGGGTCGGCTCCGGCCGAGGCCGACCTGAGAGCCGGAACGGCTGTGGGGGCCGGCGCGGCGGCCCGGTCTGCGAAGGCTGCGGCCTCAAGACCCATTCGCACGACCGACCCGGTGATCCTCGTCCATGACGCTGCCCGGCCGTTGGTCAGCCCGGACCTTGTTCGGGCCGTGGCCGAGGCCGCCGCCAGACACGGGGCCGCCATCCCGGTCCTACCCGTCACGGAAACCTTGAAGCGGCTTGACGGCGGATGGATCGGAGCCACCCTCGATCGAACCGATGTCGTCGCGGCTCAGACGCCGCAGGGGCTGCGCCTTAGCCTGCTCGAACGGGCCTATGCCAAGTACCCTCCGGATGGCCCCGATACCTGGACTGATGAGGCCGCCCTGCTGGAGGCTTGTAGAATCCCCGTCCAGGCGATCAGCGGCGAAGCGAGCAACCTCAAATTGACCGTGCCCCTCGATATCGAACGCGCCCGAGCTCTGCTCCATGCCGGGCTGGTGTCCGGCCGTCCTGCTTCGGGAGCGCCCGCCGCGATCTCGCCTGGTGGGCGCATCGGGCTTGGCACCGACAGCCATCCATTCGGACCTGGCGAGCCGCTCATGCTCGGCGGCGTGCGAATCGACGGTGCCCCACGCCTGGAGGGTCATTCCGACGGAGATGTGGCCCTGCACGCCGTCGCCGACGCGCTCCTGGGTGCGGCCGGCCTGGGTGACCTCGGTCGGCTCTTTCCGGCCGACGCTCGCACGCCCGCGGGAATCGACAGCCGGATCCTGCTCAAGACCGTGGCCGAGAAAGTGCGTGGGGCCGGCTGGGCCCCGGCCAACATCGACCTGACGATCGTGGCCGCTCGGCCCAGGCTTGCGCCGCTGCTGTCGGCTATGGGACAGGAGATCGCGGCCGCACTCGGCGTGGACGCCTCCGCGGTCAACGTCAAGGCGTCGACCGGCAACCTGAGTGGATCCGAGGGAGCAGGGAGGTCGATTTCCGCCAGCGCCATTGCCTGGCTGGCCCCCGCCCATGTCGTGGCGACACCCGCCGGGGGGGTGGCATCGGCGGCCCGGAAAGAGGAGATATGACCATCCGGCTGTACGACACGATGGCCGGCGGCGTGCGCGAGCTCGTTACGCTCGAACCGGGTCACGTCCGCATCTACAGCTGCGGCCCGACTGTCTACGGTCCGGCCCACGTCGGCAACTTCCGATCCTTCCTGTTCGCCGACCTGTTGGTCCGCTACCTGCGCTACAAGGGCCTGCGGGTCACGTGGGTCATGAATCTGACGGACGTCGACGACAAGATCATCCGCGCCGCTCAGGCAGAGGGCGTCTCCATCGGGGCGATCTCGGATCGTTACGCGAAGCTCTTCATGACCGACATGGCCACCCTCTCGATGACCGTTCCGGATGTGCTGCCGCGCGCAACCGAGCACATCGCCCAGATGGTCGAGCTGATCCAGAAGCTTCTCGATGGCGGCCACGCCTACAGGACCGAGGACGGCTCCATCTTCTTCCGCATCTCGTCGTGGCCCCAGTACGGCCGACTGGCTCGGATCGACTCCGACGGTCTGCGGGTTGGCGAGCGAGTGGAAGCCGACGAGTACGGCAAGGACGATATTCGGGACTTCGCACTTTGGAAGGCCCCGAAGCCGGACGAACCGAGCTGGGACACGCCGATAGGACGGGGCCGGCCCGGCTGGCACATCGAATGCTCGGCCATGAGCATGGCCCATCTCGGGCCGTCCTTCGACATCCACACGGGCGGAATCGACCTGATCTTTCCGCATCATCAAGACGAAATCGCGCAGAGCGAAGCGGCCACGGGCAAGACATTCGTGGCCTACTGGCTGCACTGCGCGCACCTCCAGATGGGCGGTCAGAAGATGGCCAAGTCCACGGGCAATATCGCCCGGATCGGCGAGACGCTTGACAGCGGCGTCTCGGCTCGGGCGCTGCGGTTGGCGCTGCTCTCCGCGCACTACCGGATGGCGCTCACGTACGGCGACGACTCGCTGGTGGCAGCCAGCTCGGCGGTCGACCGGCTGGACGCGCTCCTGGCGGCGCTGGCGGCCTACCGTTCCGACTGCCGGGACGACGCCTCCCTGCCGCCGCTGTTCGACGAAACGCGGACGGCTTTCGAGGATGCGCTGGACGACGACCTAAACATATCGCCCGCCCTGGCCGCCGTCTTCGAGCTGGTCCGAGAGCTCAACCGCCGTCTCGCCGCCAGAACGCTGTCGACGGCGGATGCCGAAAGGGTCATCCTGTTCATTCGGGACCTTGACAGGGTCCTGGCAATAGCGCCGATCGCGGAAGATCGGCTGAAGCCCGAGTTGCAGAAGCTGCTGGACGAGCGAGCCGCAGCTCGAGCCGGCAAGGATTGGGCAGCTTCAGACCGCCTTCGAACGGCGCTGGCCGAACGAGGCCTTTTCGTTGAAGACACGCGCGACGGCCAACGCTGGCGCCGCGCCGACTAGGCACGCGACCTTCTCGCGCCGCCCGCACCCAAGCCGCCCCATCCGGTTGCCGAACGAACGGACAGAGACTTGCCAGATCACCGACACAAGCCAGGGGAAGACCACTTCGGCGGGCGCAGGCCCGGCGGCAAGAAGCCACGACCGGACGGGGGACGGTTCGAGGAGCCGCGGCCCGAAGGCCCGCGTTTCGAGGACCCGAGGTCGTTTAGGCGGCCGAGCGGGTCGGGTGGGTACGAAAGCCGCGGTGGACGACGATTCGAGGGTCCTGGCGGAGGCGGGCCCCAGTCAGAGGGACCACGGTTCGAAGGTCCGAAGTCCTTTGGGCGGTCGGAAGGCGGGAGATCGCCCGGGCCTGGACCCGGGGACCGCTCGGGCGGAGGCGGGCCCGCAGGCTTCTCCGGTGCCTTCGGTTTCGGCGAGCCGCGACCATTTGGGCACCGAATCGCCGGGCCACGACCCGGCGGTTTTCGTCAGGACGGACCCCGCCCCAATCTCGAAGGCGGGCCCACCGATCGCCACAGCGGTGCCCCTGGTGGCGGCCCGCGGCGTGAGTGGCAGCCGAGGGACCAGTGGACCCCACGTTCGCCTCGACCGCACGGTCCCCCCAGTGGCGGCCCTGGGCCGCGATTTGGCGAGGGGCCGCGATTTGGCGAGGGTCGGCGGCCACGCAACGAGGGCTTCGGCCGGAGCCAGGAGGGCTTCGCGCCTGGAGATGCTGGTGGCCAGGGGCGACCCACCGGGGCCCCGGGTCCAGGCGGTCGCCCCGGCTTCGGCCCCGGGGGCCCGCGTCCGGGTCCAGGCGGTCGCCCCGGCTTCGGCGCCGGACCTCGAGTTCGGCGTACCGGTTCGGGATTCGGCGGTGGCCGTCCCGAGGACGCTGCGCCGGCGCCCTACTCCCCCGAGACCGGCGATTTCGACCGCCCGACCTTCGTGCCCGAAGTTGAAGATGTCGCCCCCGCGCCCGACGCAATCGCCGGGACAGACGTAACCGCTGCGCCAGATTCCGAACGCATCCAGGGTCAAGATGCAGCCGCCGAGCGGCCATCCCGCCGGACACCCCGCCCCGACTACCGTTCGCGCTCCGGTGGCTATGTCGACCGACGACCCTTCCAACCCGGCAGTCCAGCCGTGGCGCCATCGTCGCGGGCGCCAGTCGGCCCGCCACCGCGCGACCTGCTCGGTGAGGACGAAGAGCTGGTCGCGGGCCGCCGCCCGGTCGAAGAGGCATTCATAGCGCGCCGCAAGGCGATTCGCTTGCTCGTCGTCCCGCAGCGGCGGCAGGCTCTCGAGAAGCTCGTCCTGCACGCGGCCAACCTGCGCATCCCGATCGTGGAGGTCGAGGGTGGGACGCTGACCTCGCTCGCGGGCTTCGACGGCCACCAGGGGATTGCTCTGGTCACCGACCTCCGCCAGTTCGCCGGCCTCGACGACATCCTGGCTCGGGCAATCGAGCGCAAGGAGGCGCCGTTCGTGCTGGTCCTCGATTCCCTCGAGGATCCCCAGAACTTCGGTTCGCTTCTGCGCACTGCCGAGGCGTCCGGCGTCCATGGAGTGATCTACCCGGTCCGCCACCAGGCGCCCCTCTCCGCGGCGGCGATCAAGGCGTCGGCCGGGGCCGTCGAGCACCTGCTGCTCGTGCCGGTCGAAGACCTGGCCGAGGCTCTCACAGATCTCCACGTGCGGGGTTTACGGATTATCGGCTCGGATGCGGACGCATCGCTTACCGCCCGCCAGGCCGACCTTCGCGGCCCGGTCACGGTCGTTGTCGGCAGCGAGGGGCAGGGCCTCGGGCCGGCCGTGCGGCGCCGCTGCGACTCCGTCGTTCGAATCCCGATGCGCGGTCGAGTGAGCTCACTCAACGCCGCGGTCGCGGGCTCGATCCTTCTATATGAGGCTTCGAGCCAGCGCGCAGGGGAGAGACCGCTCATCGGGTCGGACGCTGGCGAACCCGCCACGGATGCCGACGTGGCCACCCAGAGTCGGCCATCGGAGTCTCCGGGACCCGAAGCCGCACCCGCTCCCCAGCCGCATTCGCGCCGCCGTTCGGTCGCCAAGGCCGACCCAGTCGAGCCCCAGCTCGAGCCGGGGGAGGACGTATTGCGTCCAGCGGCCTCGGCCATTGACCCAAGCGACTCCGCCCTGGCCGAATGACGCGGGGGGACCGGCGGCCATCCAGCCACGCCAACCAGCTGCGGCAAGGCGCCTTCGCCGAATCCAAACGCCTCAACCACGGGCGCGCCGGGTCGCGCTTGACCGGCGAGGGGGCCAGCCAATATCATTCCCGGGCGCCCAGGGGTCTTAGCTTTAGCATGCCCTTGCGCCCGCCGACGTAGCTCAATTGGTAGAGCAGCGGTTTTGTAAACCGCCGGTTCCGGGTTCGAGTCCCGTCGTCGGCTCCAACTGAACAAGCCAGCCGCTGAAACGGGGACCCACCGCAACCGGCTGGCGGTCTCGTGGGTAGGTTGAGCAGGTGGTGAGCTCAGCTGACTGTAAATCAGCCGCCTTCGGCTGTAGAGGTTCGATTCCTCTCCTGCCCACCACTCTGGGATACCACCCGACCCGGTCTCGGGCCCACATAGCTCAGCTGGCAGAGCGCGTCCTTGGTAAGGACGAGGTCATCGGTTCAAGTCCGATTGTGGGCTCCACCCCCGTAGCGGCCTAGGCCGCGCCAGATGGAGTAGAACGCGCACGTGGCGAAGAAGAAGTTCGAGCGGACAAAGCCGCACGTCAACATCGGCACGATCGGCCACATCGACCACGGTAAGACGACGCTCACCGCGGCGATCACCAAGTACCTCGCTCTGAAGGGTGGAGCCGAGTTCCGCGCCTTCG
>DASWZK010000051.1:0-4060 GCA_036404515.1 Candidatus Limnocylindrales bacterium | reverse complement strand
AGCCCGACGCCGGCGAGCGCGACGAGAGCACCCGCGGCTTCGCTCACCCCGAGAGGGATGTAGCCGAGCAACGGATGGAGTCGCCCTCGGACCTGGGGTGGCACGACGGCCGAGACGAGATCGGCAAGTCCCAGGATCGCGATTGCGGCTGCAGTGAGCCGCCGTACCCGCCTTAGGCTGCGGGCCGAATCGGCGACCGGCGGCCACACGCGGCCGCCGGGGAAGGAAGCGACCACCTCCGGTTCGCCGCCGTTGTGCAGTAGGCGTCCAGCCGCGAATCGCTCCAGCACCGTCACCGGACGCAGGTAGTTGCGGGTGAGGAGGAGCCTTGCGTGCACTTGCGCGCCCGCCTCGATCTCAACCCAGGAGAACTGCCGGAGATGCACGAAGACGGGGGGCAGGCCGAGTCGCGATGCTCGCTCCTCCACGACTTCGCCGCATGCGCCTGAGTTTGCATAAAAGCCGGTGCCGACCCGCGCGAGCTCAGGTTGGAGGGTGTGGCCGGTCACCAGGCCAACACCGCCTTCAGCCAGGATCGGCCGGGACGCCTCACGCGCCCTGTCGTTGGCATGGTGGGCCGATGGGCCGAGAAACGAGCGCCCGGCCGAACGCCAGATCCGGTGATTGATCACTACGAGCACGATCCCCGCCACGATCACCTCGACCACGAGCGTGAGCCCCAGGCCGAGCAGCCGGGACGAGAAGGGCTCGAGCCTTCTAGGCACGCCGAACAGCCAGTAGTCGGGGAGCCTCGCGAAAAGCGCCGCCGCGATGGGAACCAAGAGCCACCAGAGCCACCGCACGACGCGGCGGTAGGTGAGACGGGAGGCCACGAAACGGGGCAAGCCCGAAGGATCGATCAGCCGGTCGATGCCGGCGAGCCATGGTGAGCTCGACCCGGCCAACGCGGGCAGGATCTCCGCCACGGCATGGTGGCCGAGCGGCGTGTCGCGTCGATCGGCCGGGTCGACGAAGGCGTTGCGCTCGTCGAATCGCCACCCGGGTTCGATGCAGACCAGTTTGGGCCCGATCGCCGTCGCCACTTGCAGCTGCACGGTGAGGGCAACCTCGAAGCCGACGGCGATGACGGCAGCATTCGCCGCCGTGTCGTAAAGGATCGACCGATCGCGGTTGCCAGGCAGGAGGATGGCCCGACGACTGCGGTCCGCCGCCAGGTAGCAGGCGAGCGCTTGGCGAAGCTCCCGGTGCGCTCCGAGTGCCGCCGCCGGGTCACCACCGGGCGGCACCAGCAGGTCGAACGCGTTGCCGGCGACGACGACTGCGCCCGGGCCTTCGGCGCGCTCGAGCGCGCGCGCGAGCTCCACCGACGCCGGTCCGGAGGCTTCCGTTCGCTTAGCGCTCAGGAAGAGGTCGCTCACGACGATCACTCGCCAGCCGACGGGAACCGCCAAACGGGCGACGTTGACGTACTCGGGCATGTGCGCTCCATTGTTGCAGTCGGCCAGGTCGCCGGTCGGTAGGGTGTGCCACCGGTGCCGGTGAGCCGGAGCCCAGCTCGTGCCGAGCAGATCGGTGTGCCAGGGCACATGAGGGAGGCGATGATGAGCGACGCGAGCCAAGGCGGGGGCCAAGTACAGGGCGCCGCGATCGAGGACTACCTTTCCGAGCTACGGACGTTCCCGCCGCCTGAGGAGTTCGCCCGCTCGGCGCTCGTGTCCGACACGACGATGTACGAGCAGGCGGAGGCCGACCCCGAGGAGTTCTGGGCCGCGCAGGCGAGGGCCTTGACTTGGTTCGAGCCGTGGGACCAGGTGCTCGACTGGCAGCTGCCGTTCGCGAAATGGTTTGTCGGTGGCCGTTTGAACGTCGCGTTCAACTGCCTCGACCGCCACGTCGAGGCCGGCATCGGCGACAAGGTTGCGTTTCATTTCGAAGGCGAGCCCGGGGACCGTCGCACGATCACCTATGCGCAGCTCCTCGACGAAGTCGGACGGTGCGCCAACGCGCTGCGCTCCCTGGGCCTCGAGCGCGGTGACCGCGTGGCCATCTACATGCCGATGATCCCTGAGCTTCCCGTCGCGATGCTGGCGTGCGCACGGATCGGGGCCGCTCACTCTGTGGTGTTCGGAGGCTTCTCCGCGGACGCCCTGCGCGATCGGATCGAGGATGCGAGCGCCCGCCTCCTCATCACCGCTGACGGAGGATGGCGACGCGGGCACGCCGTCGAGCTGAAGGCCAACGCCGATCATGCGCTGTCGAGCGGTGCCCGCTCGATCGAGAACGTGCTCGTCGTTCGCCGCCTAGGCGAGGCTGCGAGGAATCTCGTCATGCAAGAGGGGCGGGACCATTGGTGGCACGAGCTGGTCTCCGGCCAGGACCCGCACAGCCCGGCGGAGGCGATGGACGCCGAAGACCTGCTCTTCCTTCTCTACACCTCGGGCACGACGGCCCGCCCGAAGGGGATCATGCACACCACTGGTGGCTACCTGACCCAGGTTGCCTTCACACACCGGGCGGTCTTCGACTTGAAGCCCGAGACCGACGTCTATTGGTGCGCCGCTGACATCGGGTGGGTCACCGGCCACAGCTACATCGTCTACGGCCCGCTCGCGAACGGGGCCACGAGCGTGCTCTACGAGGGAACGCCCGACTTCCCTGACCGGGACCGCTGGTGGTCGATCATCGAGCGCTACGGAGTCACGACGCTCTACACAGCGCCTACGGCCATTCGCACCTTCATGAAGTGGGGGACGGCCTACCCTGCGTCACACGACCTGTCGAGCCTGCGGATGCTCGGCTCGGTTGGCGAGCCGATCAACCCCGAGGCGTGGATCTGGTACTGGCAGCAGATCGGCGGCGGCCGCTGCCCGGTCGTCGACACGTGGTGGCAGACCGAGACCGGTGCCATCATGATCTCGCCTCTGCCCGGCGTGACGACCTTGAAGCCGGGGAGCGCGACGTTCCCGCTGCCGGGGATCGGAGCCGAGGTCGTCGACGACGCCGGCAGGACCGTGGAGCGCGGCGGCGGGTACCTCACCCTCACGCGGCCCTGGCCGGCCATGTTGAGGGGCATCTACGGCGACCCGCAACGGTACCGCCAGACTTACTGGAGCCGTTTCGAGGGTCGTTACTTCGCAGGCGACGGGGCCAAGGTCGACGATGACGGGTACCTCTGGCTGCTGGGGCGGGTCGACGACGTCATGAACGTGTCGGGCCACCGCGTTTCCACGACTGAGGTGGAGTCCGCGCTCGTCGACCATCCGAGCGTGGCAGAGGCGGCGGTGGTCGGTGCCAACGACGCCACGACCGGGCAGGTGATCATCGCCTTTGTCACCTTGAAGCACGGCCTGGAAGTCGGCGACGAGCACGCGGAGGTCCTGCGCGCGCACGTCGTCGAGAAGATCGGTGCGATCGCCCGGCCGCGGGTCATCATCTTCACCGACGACCTCCCGAAGACGCGTTCGGGCAAGATCATGCGGCGGCTGTTGAGGGACGTGGCCGAGGGCCGCGACCTCGGCGATACGACCACCCTGGCGGACCCCGCGGTCGTGGCCGAGCTTCGTCGTCGCGCGGCGACGGGCTCCGGCGAGGAGTAAGCGCCGGAGGCGTCCCCTGCCTGCATGTCCACTCGGGCTGCTACGGCTGAGAGCTCACTCGCGGAAGTTGCCGAACTGCAGGGGAATCTCGAGGTCCTTCTCCTTGAGGGCTGCGATCACCGCCTGTAGCTCGTCACGCTTCTTGCCGGTGACGCGGACCTGATCACCCTGGGTCTGGGACTGGACGCCCTTCAAGCCAAGGTCCTTGATGATCTTGTTGATCTTCTTGGCGTGGTCCGACGAGATGCCGGCGTTCAGTGCGGCGGTCTGGCGCAGAGCGCCTTTGGATGCCTCTTCGATCTTGCCGTAGGAGACGGCCTTCAGCGAGACGTGCCGGCGGACCAGCTTCTCCTCGAGGACCTGGACGAGGGCACGCCGCCGGTCCTCGGTCGGCGCGTTCAGCTCGATCTCGTTCCCCTTCAGCTCGACGCTCGCGCCGGTGTCCTTGAAGTCGAAACGGGTGGCAACCTCACGGCTTGCCTGATCGACCGCATTGCGGACTT
>DASWZK010000050.1:0-49549 GCA_036404515.1 Candidatus Limnocylindrales bacterium | reverse complement strand
CAGCTGGTCGGTTAGATCTTGTTGCCGACGTTGCTCAGGATGATCTGGATCTGGCCGCCGAGGAACAGCACCGCCGCAATGCAGAGGACGGCGATGAGTGCGAGGATCAGGGCATATTCGGCAAGGCCCTGGCCCTTTGCGGACCGGATGAGCATCGATGACCTCCTGATGAGAGCGCCCTCCAATTGGAGGATGGTCACCATTCTGTCTATTGCCCCCGTTGGGCGCCACTAGCCAGATGTAATGGGACCGCCCGGTAGTCTACCTCGCTGCATTTCGCAGGATCGAACACCTCTGCATTTCCCGTCGCCCCGAGGCACCGGCGCGGCCGGCTGGCGACGCGAATCGCGGTCCCTCGATCCCAACCCGCAGCGGACTCAAACCGCCGAGGCGATCAGGCTCAGCAGCGTCGACAACTGATCTCCGAAGAACAGCAGCGAAACGACGCAAACGAAAGCCATGACGACCAGGATCAGGCCGTACTCGATGAGGCCCTGGCCGGTCTCCTCGAGAGACGGCAGGGATCCGCGAACGGCGCCGAGTCTGCCTGCGGATGCGCCGCTCTGCTGTGAAGGCGCCTGTCCTTGGGTCAAGTCGTGCGCAGGACTAGGATCACTTCCCGGCCCTCGTCGGCAAGGTCGGCCGTTACGCCAATGGTGTCGGCGCGTTGCTGGACTTCGCGCCACGTGTTGGGCGGCAGGGCCGGCGGCTGATTGGCCCGCGCCGCGCGCGTGACCTTGGCCGCGCGGGTCTCGTCGATCATGGTCTTGAGCGCCTCGGGGATCTCGGCTTCGACAGCCTCACCTCGTGTGTTGTCGGGCAGCGAGTTGTCGACCTCCGGCTCCTCGGGCGCCTCCGCTTTCTTGTGCCTGGCTGCGATGCGGGCCTCTGTCCTGTCCGCGGCCCATTCGACGCGGATCGAGATCCGGTCCGGATGGCAGGACAGGAAGCCGGTGACCGTCTCGTCGATCAGCCGGAAGAGGGCGCTCTCGACGTCCATCGGCAGGCGCCGATCCGGTCCGTAGGACTCGAACTCGATCGGGATCTGGGAGCGCCGGCCGCGATCGCGAGCAACTCGCCGCAGCGTGGGCACCAGCCCGAGATCGTCGAGCACCATCGGCCTGACATCGAAGATGAAGGTCTTGGTGGCATCGAGAGTGTGCTGAACCATTTCGACGAGCTGCCCGATCTCGGCTTTGGCCTGAGCTGGGTCGCGGTCCAGCAGCCGCTCCACGATCTGGGCCTCGAGGACGATGTTGGTCAGGCTCTGGGCCGGGCCGTCGTGCATGGCCCGGGCGATCTCGCGACGCAAGTCCTCCTGGGCCGCAAGCACGAGCCTCGAGACGGCCGGCGGTAGCGGCGTACCCATGTCGAGCTTGTCAGGCGTGTGCTGAGGAATGGCGCCACCCATCGAGGCGCGATCGAGCTCAGCGCTGTAGCGGCGTAGACTCTCTCGAAACCGGGTCAGGATCTTGAGCTTGCCGTCGAGGATGTCGACCTGCGCCCCCATGATGACCGAGCGCTTGGTCAGGGCTACAAGCTGATCGCCCTGCTCGCCCTCGGACTCCTTGGCGGCCGGTTTGTTCTTCTCCTCCGCTTGGGCGCGTTTCCGCTCGTGATATTCGGCCTCGGTCCGGGCCTGATTCACAAGCACCTCGACGTCGCCGATCTCCTTGGTCAGCAGATCGACTTCGCGCCTGGCCCGCTCCGCGATCTCAAGCAACGGCAGCGGCAATGGTTCGACGGCCACGTCGGCTCAATCCTCGGGCATGCGGATCCAGCCCTGGCGCATGGCGTACACGACGGCCTGGGTCCGGTCGTTCACACTCAGCTTGCGCAGGATGCTGGACATGTGGTTCTTGACGGTCTGCTCACTGATAGACAGGGCGTAGGCCACCTGCTTGTTGGTCATGCCCTGAGCGATGTTGTCGAGGATCTCGACTTCGCGAGGCGAGAGCGGGGCGAAGATCGGGGTGGCTTCCTGGCCATAGATCGCGAGCTCGCGAAACTCCTTGAGGACTCGGCTCGCCACGGCGGGCTTGGCAAAGACCTTGTCGTTGATCAGGTACTCACCGCCGGCGACGCGGCGGATGATCGCGACCAGGTTGTCCGGCGCCACGTCTTTGAGAATGAACGCCGCCGCTCCAGCCTTGATGGCGTCGAATAGGGCGTCCTCGTCCTCGTCGACGGCAAGGACGATGATGCCCGCCGAGGGCAGCTCGCGCTTGATCCGCTGGGTCGCCTCGATGCCGCCGGGGGCGGGCAGCGACAGATCCATCAGGATGATGTCGGGCGAAAGCTGGATGGAGAGGTCGAACGCATTTCGCGTGTCATCCGCCTCGCCGACGATGTCGAAGTCGGACTCCCGCTCGAGGATGTTGCGCATCCCTACGCGGAAGAGGGCGTGGTCGTCGACCAGCAGGATCGTGGTCTTCTCCGCGGCACGGCCGCCCGGACCTGACCGGCGCCGCTCCGGCCCGGCGTACTCCATCGAACTCATGCGCTCTCCTCTCCCAATGGAATCGACAGCCTGACGACCGTTCCGCCTCCAGGCCGGGACCGAACCTCGAACTGGCCACCGATGAGCTCGGCTCGCTCCCGCATGAACTGAAGGCCGAAGTTGCGCCGACCTCGAGCGGCAACCACACTAACGTCGAAGCCGCGTCCATCGTCCGCCACTTCGACGATCCAGCTCGAAGACTCAAGCCGTGTTGACACGACAGTACGACGGGAGCTTGCGTGCTTGCGGACGTTCTGCAGCGCCTCCTGGACGATTCGCAGGACCGCGGTTTGCTGAGTCGGGCTCAAAACGTCCCCTTGAGCCTTCAGATCGATCTCGACGGTGGCCCCCGTCAGGGCGGCCATGCTCTCCACTGCGTCCATGATCGAGCCATCGAGGCCCAATTCGTCAATCAACGGCGGACGGAGCTGACTGATGAAGGTCCGGACCTCGCCCAGCTCTCGTCGAAGGAGCTCGCGCAGGAAGCGCAGCTCGCTGCCTGCCATTCGCACGTCCTCGTTCAGTATCCGCTCGATGTACTCGACCTGGAAGATAGCGTTGGATAGTGCCTGAGCCGGCCCGTCGTGGACTTCCTGGGCCAGGCGTAGGCGTTCGGCCTCCTGGGCCTGGACGATGCGCATCTGCATGTCCGTGGCCAGCTCGGCGGCGGCGACCTGCCCGAGCAGGCTGGCGTCGCCACGCTCGAGAAAGAGCCAGGCGTTCTCCATGCTCCGAACCGCAAGCTCGAGTTTCGAGAGCTCCTGCTGGTGGCGACCAAGGTCTGCTGCGAGACGCTCGACCTCAGACCGGAGAGCCCTGTCGCGGGCGTCTTCTGCGCCGGCCTCGGCGGCGGCGGCCGCATCGATCCTGTTCACCGGCGAGAGCGCGGCGCGGTCGACTATCTCGAGCTCATCGCGGAGACGGTGCCAGCGACCCAGCGTGTCGTGGTAGGCCTCGCGATAACGCTCGGTGACGGAGCGAAGATTGTTGGCTCCGTAGCCCAGCGTGGCTTTCGCTTCGGCGTATAGCTCGTCGAAGCGCGAGTCACGCGATTCTGCGGCGCCGCGGGCAGCGTCCATACCGATTGGAGTATACGGGCCCTCTCTCATGGACAGACGATCCGGAAAACCGTAATCCCTGCCAGAGCCGAACCGGGGGCCGGCATCGCACCGGAGCTGTCGGTGAGCGGGACCTCCTGGAAGCATTTCGCGGCCGTCCCGCCCTGATTCAGGACGTCCGGCCACTCGCTGCCGGCGTCGCCGTGCACGATGAGCAGCTTCGCCCCGAAATGGCGGGCGAGATCCAGAACGGCGACCGGCGACTCCTCAGGCAGCGCGAGGGCCTCCACTTGGGTCGATTCCGCCAGCCAGATCGGGTTGTCGGTGATGACGGGGCCCGCGCCGTCTAGAGGCGCGCCCGCCCGGGCCATGGCCGCGGGCAGGGCCTCATAGCGGCTGCGGACGTCGTCGGCTTGACGGGCAATGCTCGTGATTGTCACGACGCACAACGGCCCGACGGCCGCGATGGCAAAGGCCGGCCCGAGCCAGGCCACCGGCCGGGTCCAGCCACGCAGCTTCCCCACCCGGACGATGAACGAGTCGAGGGCTGCCATGCAGCAGACCGTCAACAGGACGAGAGCCGGCCCTGCCGCATGCAGGTAAGTGCCTGAAAGGGTGGCGACGGGGAAGACGAGGCTGGTCACCAGGAAGGTGAGGACCGAGGCCAGGACCAGCGGTCGAAGGGCGCGACGCCGCCCGACCCACGGCAAGGACAGCAGCCCCGCAAGGCCGACCGGAAATGCCGGGATCAACAGAACGCTGAAGAGGTCGTGGGCAATTCCGCCCAGGTGAGCGCCGGCGATTGCGAGCGGGCCCTGGGCCAGGTAGTTGGCCAGGCTGGGTTGGTCCAGGTACGCGAAGACGTCGTAGTCGTGGACGTACAGGGCATTGGCCAGCGTCTGGCCTGGCAGCGGCGTGCCGAAGGCTTGCCAGTCCCGAGCGGCCCAGGGAGCGAAGATGAGGATGGCTACGACCGCGGGCGCGGCGATGAGACCGAGGCGACGTCGGCGACTGCCGGGCGTCCAGAACCAGGCCACAGCTGCCCACGCGAGCGCCAGCCAGATCGCCTCGCTCCGGGTCAGTGCGGCAAGACCCAGCAACGCGCCAAGAGCGACGAGCCGGCGATCGAATCGGGCGACCGCGTCGGCGGCCAACCCGATGGCTGGGCTCGCGCCCGCGGCGGCTTGTGCAAATGCGGGGCGACCCGCGCCCGCAGCGGCCTCGCGGGCTGCGATGCGAGTCATCAGCAGACACGCGGCGAGTGAAAAGGCGGCGAACAACGCGGTGGAATCGGGGAGGGCACCGTAGAGCGTGAGCGGCCCGAGAACCGCCGCGACCAGACCGGTACCAATGCCCATCGATCGTGCCCGCCCGACCGGCAGTTGCATCTCGGCGGCCAGGTCGGCACCCAGGCGCCAGGCCAGGACCGCCACGGCGGAGCTTGCCAGCACGGACATGACCTGCGCGGCACGGAACCAGTTTGCGGCCCCTGCGGCGGCCATCGGTATCGCCGCCAGCAGCGCCGGCAACGGCATCCAGACCTCGAAAGCTGCCCGGGGCACTACCAGCGGCTGCGTTTGGTAGCTCCAGAGCGCATCGCTGATCAGACCCCGGCCCTCGACCAGGTTGCGCGCCACGCCCGCGTAGTAAGCCGTGTCTTCGGGAACGGGAAAGCTGACTGCGGCCGCGGCCGCGGCCCTCACCGCGAGAGCCACAAGAAAGATCGCGGCGGCGCTGATCCATGCCTCTCGCCTACTCACGGCGCCGCTCCGGCGGCGCCGCCACTCCCGAGCGGCCCGCAGCGCGTATCCCCTGCCGCGGTGCAGACTGGGTAGATCGCCAGTGCCGGGGCGCCATCGACGGTCGGGTCACCGGTCTTCGGCCCCTCGTAGGGCACGCTGAAGATCGGAAGGCCGATCCATGTTGGCCGCGCTGTCAGCTCGAGCACCGGAACCATCGAATCGACGATGTGGGCCCTCTCCAATACCAGCCAGCGAATGTGGTAGTCGACCGTGACCTGGTGGATGACTTCCAGAGAGTCGGTGGGTGTGACGACGCCACCGTGGCCGGTGAAATACTCGAACCCGCCCGGGTCGGCGCTCATGAGCAGGTCGGTCGCCGGCGCGCCCGCCGCTTCCAGAGCCCGGCCGGCGGCCAGACGATCGTCGCGATCGACGTTCCAGGCCGGCATAGCGATTGCCATGTAGGCACCGGCGTTTACCAAGACGGAAGCCACGGCCACGAGGAGAAAGAGGCGAGCGGCGCCCTCCTCGGTCCAGGTCGGGCGGCGACGAGCGGCCCACCGAGAAGCCTGGACCACTCCCTCCAGTGCCAGGATGAAGGTGAACGGCACCAGGGCCACGGCCGAGTGCAGGAACATGCCGTAGGGCACATGCACTGCGAAGATCAGGGCGGAGGCGGCAAAGAGGACTGCTGCGTAGGCGAAGAAGGGCCCGAAATCGACCGACCGCCGGCGCGCCCAACCGCCGATGAGGACGAACGGGGTTAGCACGATCGGGCAGGCGATCACGAAGTAAACCTGCAGGGCCGAGACGAGACCGAGCACGCGGCTCTGGAGCAGCGGCCCGATGCCCTGACCGAGGAAGCTGGAAAGAGTCGTTTGGGCGGTGACGCTGTCCATCTGCTCGATTGTCCGGATGAACAGGATTCGGCCCGACGTGGTTGACGGCGAAACGCTTCCGAAGACCACCACCTGGCGCGCATACCAGGGCGCCATCACAAGCAGGAAGAGGCCGAAGCAGCCGAACGCGTAGCGCCATGGAATAGCTGGCTTTCGGCCGCCTTCTGATCGCCAGGCGCGCCATCGATCCCATACGAAAGCGAGTCCGACGACTGCGCCGAGCAGTACACCGTCGTTTCGAGCCAGCGAGGCCAGGCCGACCATCAACCCGGCCAGCGCAAACGACCAGCGGTGGCCCTTGAGGCCCCGTGCGGTCAGCCAGAGCGCAGCCGTTCCGAGCGGTTGATAGAGCGCCAGGTTGTCGGGCTGGATCATGTAGATGGTTGCCGCTGCCGGTACGGCCACGATGATCCCCGCGAGCAAAGCCACTCGCGGCGAGCAACCGATCTCGCGGGCCATGAGCCACGTCATCGGTGCGGCAAGTGAGCCGATTATCGCGAACGGGATGGCCGATGCCACTGGCGTTGGCCCGAGCAGCCACATGGTTGGGAGTTGGATGATCGACGCCAGCGGCATCCAGAGGGCATTGCTTGGGATGGGCAGAATCGGGTTCACAGGGATTCGACCGCCCACGTCGACGAACGACCAGATGAAGTCGATGTTGAAGCCCTGACCAGCGTGCAGCGCCCGGGCCACTTCCACGTAGTAGTACGCGTCGGGGTACGCGGCGTCTGGATGCAGCCCAAACACGACCGCTCGAACGGCCAGGGCGAACGCATACAGAGCGATGAAGATCCGCACGGCGTCGCAGCGTAGCATCGGCCGGGTCCCACTCCACCGGTACAAACTACCTATGCGGCACAATTTCCCCGATGGGACCCGAGCCGATCGCGCCGCTGCCCTGATCGAGCTGGCGGTGCGGGGGAGCGGCGCTGCCCGTACACTCCGGCTCATGGTTTCGAGCCTGGGGATCGTTCTGCCCGCGTACAACGAGGCGACTCGGCTTGGGCCCGCGTTGGACGAGCTGTTCGCGTACCTCTGCTCGGCGCCCGAGGGCGTCCTGCCTGAGACGGTGAGCGTGCTCGTGGTCGACGATGGCAGCACGGACGAAACCGCCGCCCTGGTCAAGGCCAGGCCGGAGTTCGCGGCCATCCGCGAACAGTCGGCGAGGCGCGGCTGCCCATCGCTCGGGCTGCTGACCGTGAGCCATGGCGGCAAAGGCTCGGCTGTGCGGGCCGGAATGCTCGTCGCCGAAGGCGATGTGCTCGTCTTCGCCGATGCCGACATGGCCACGCCACCGGATCAGCTACCTCGGCTCGTCGCCGCGCTGGAGGCCGCCGACGTCGTTCTCGGCAGCCGCATTCAGCCGGACGGGTCGGACATGCGGGCCAGCCAGCCGCTATTCCGGCGATTGGTAGGTCGGCTCTTTCGTCTGGCGGCGCAGCTATGGGTGACCGGCCCGGTCAGGGACACTCAGTGCGGTTTCAAGGGCTTCCGCGTGTCGGCGGCCCGCGATCTCTTTGGCCGGCTTCGGATTACGGGCATCGTCTTCGACGTCGACCTGATCTATCTGGCTCGACGGCGCGGCTACCGAATCGACATCGTCCCGGTGGTCTGGGCCGACCGGCGTGGGTCGCGCATGCACGCCCGCCCGAAGCTGGCGTTAGAGGTTGCCTGGGACCTGGTTCGGATCCGATTCATCCATCGGGGCATTCGTAAGGTCGCCGCCATGGATCGAGCGGTTGAAGATTCGGCGGCCGGGGGGCTCGCAACCGACGGCGCGACCGAGGAAACGCCCGAGCCATGAACGCCGCCGAGCCGCGGGCGAGAGCCCGTCCGCGGCCAGTCGCTGCGTTCGTGCCAGTCGGTTCGATCTCGCTGCTCGTGCTGATGCTGGCGCTGGTGATGGCGTCCGCGGGCAACACGCTGGGCTACGACTACACGTGCTACGCAGCCGCGGCCCGGCATCTGCTCGATGGCCAGCCCATTTACGACAACGCTTTCTCCATCTCCATCGGGACCTGCCCCGGGACCTATACGTACCCGCCGACCTTCGCTCTGGCGCTCGTTCCGTGGCTCATCTTCGGGGGAGCGGCAGCAGGGCTGTGGTGCGTGGCGATGGCAGCGTGCCTGCTGACCGGCGTGGCGTTGCTGCCGGTTCGGCGCGACGTCCGCTGGCTCGTGGTCGTCTTGGCCGCGCTCGACTGGCCGTTCCTGTATTCCGTCAAGCTCGGCCAGGTGGAGCCACTTCTGTTCCTGGGATTTGCGGCCGCGTGGCGCTGGATGGACCGGCCCGGGGTTGTCGGCGTAGCGACCGCAATCGGCGCCCTGATGAAGGTCCAACCTGGGCTGTTGGGAGTCTGGGCCCTTGCGACCCGCCGCTATCGGGCGGTGGTCGTCGCCGTAGTCGCCGCCCTGGCTCTGGCCGGAGCGGCGAGTCTCGTCACGGGGCTGGCGGCGTGGGTCACGTACGCGGATCTTCTCAGGAACCTGGGCGGCACTCTGTCGACCCCTCATAACTTCGCGCCCGGCGCGGTAGCTCGCCTTGCGGGTGCGCCCGACGTGGCTGCGACGGCCATTCAGCTGGCGTCCGCCGCGCTGGCGGTAGCGGCCGCCCTCGCCGCTTGGCGCTGGGCATCGCCGGAGGCGAGCCTGCAGGTCACAATCGTCGTCAGCCAGCTGCTGTCCTCGCCACTGCGCGATCACTATGCCGTTCTGCTGCTCCTGCCTGTGGCGTGGCTGGTCAACCGCGGACGTGCCTGGGTTGCCGCAATCCCATTGCTCGGATGGCTGTCGCTGCTCGCCGACGGCTCGTCGTTGTCGTTGCTTGGGACCGCCAGCATTCCGCTCACGTTCTTCGGGGTCCTGGCGCTGCTGCTCTTTGAGGCATACAGTGAGCGCCGCGGGACGAGCGCTCTGAAGCCGAGTCCCAGTCTGCCGGTCGGAGGATCGGCGACGGCTTAGCTCCAGCCCGCCACTGTTGCGGCTGCGTGCGCGTCGCCTCTGGTTCAGGGCGTGGTGGCTACTGGCCGCTTCTGAGCGTGGTGATATGCTCGGACCGTGACCTTTCCGTCCATGTCAGACGGCCAGTCTGCCTGTCTGAAGACCCCATCCCCCGCCAATCGGAACGCACGGTTGCCGCATGCCCAGCGGGCAGGTTCTCGATGAGCACGGCGACCGGCTCGCGTCTTGTGGCGGTCCGCCGGGCTTTCGACTCGATCTCTGGCGATACGTGGGACGCGCTGGCCGATCGGACGCCGTGGGCGACCCCGTTCTCGCGCCACTGCGTCCAGAAGGCGTGGTGGGAGGCTTACGGAGCCACCGCTCACGACCAGACCCTGGTCGCGGTGGACGAGGCCACCCCTGACGAAATTGTCGGTATCGCGCCGCTGATGCACCGCCACGAGCTGGAGCCGGGGGACCTGGCGGCCCGCACGACGATCCGACACCAGTCCGGCGCGACTCTCCGGCCCGTCCCAGGTTCGGCGACCGCAGTGTTCTTCGGGGCGTCGTACCACGCCGACTACGCCACCGTCCTGGCCGCCCCCGACGACCTCCATGCCGTGTGCGGGGCGGTAGTCGAGGCGCTGGCCGCGCAGGGTCCGGGGCGTTGGGACGTGGTCGACCTGCGACGTCTCCGTCATGGTGACCGCGCCACGGATGCCATTGTCGCGGCCCTGGAATGGGCGGCTCCGAAGGCCGGCTGGGTCGTCACTCGAGAGCAGGAAGACGTCTGCCCGGTGGTCACACTTGCGCCGGGGCTGGACTTCGACGGCTACCTCGCCACGCTCGGCAAGAAGGAGCGCCATGAGATCCGGCGCAAGGTCCGTCGGGCTGAGGCGGCGGGGACCGTCAAGCTCGAAAGCTCGACCAGCCCGATCGACGACTTGGGCGTCTTCGTGGATCTGCACCAGAAGCGGTGGGGCGCGGAGGGTCTGTTCCCGCCGACCGACGGCGGGGTCGCCAGCCGGCGGTTCTTCGCCGGGCTCTTCGAGAGCTGCTCGCCCGGTGGCGTGGTCGATCTCAGCTTTCTGACCGTCGGCGGCCGTCGTGTCGCGGCAGGCGTCACGTTCGACGACGGCGAGGTTACGTACTACTACAACGCGGGCGTCGAGCCGGACGCTCGAGAGCTATCACCCGGGGTGGTCATGGTCGCCTGCTACCTCAAGCGTGCCATCGAGCTCGGGCGGCGCCGCGTCGATTTCCTGCGCGGCGATGAACCGTACAAGTACGAGTGGGGCGCCGTCGACACGCCGATCGAGCGCTTGCTCGTCCAGCGAACCGGCCCCGCTCTGGAGGGCCGCTAGCTGTGGGCGCCGACAACGGCAGAGCCGATCCTTGCGTCGACCAGCCTGACCGCCAGCCGATCGACGGCGGCCGGGTCCGAGTGGTCGAGGTCATGGCCACTGGCACCAACGGTGGCGCGCAGGAACATGTCTACTCGCTCGTAACCCGTCTCAACCCCGAGTGCTATGACGTCCGGGTCGTCTCGCTGTCCCACGGCAGCAGCGTCAGACGCCTCCAGAGGGCCGGTGTCGACGTCAGTGTGATCGACGAGCCCGACGACCGTCAGAGCGTTCAAGCACTGGCCGACCTGCTTGCCCCGTTCCAACCCGAGATAGTCCACAACCACATGTATCGGGCTGAGGTGGTCGGCACGAAGGCCGCCCTGGTGCTCGGAGAGAAGGGCTTCAAGCGGCCGGCCATCATCTCCACCGTCCATTCAAGCCGGATCCGCTGCGCCGAAGATCGCAAGAATCTAAACCAGCTCACTCCGCTCATGGATCGGCTGATCGTCGTGTCGAGGGCGATCGAGCAGAAGATCAGCGAAGAGGGCCGCCGCGGCGTGCCGGTCAGTCTGATCTACAACGGAGTCGACCTGGAGCGCTACAACCACCAGCAGCCTTGCTGCACTCTGCACGAGGACTACTCGATCCCAGAGGACGCCCAGATCGTCGGCGTGATCGCTCGCCTGGAAGCCGAGAAAGGCCATCGCACCCTCCTAGAGGCCTGGCCGCTCGTCCTGGCGGCGCAGCCACGAGCATGGCTGCTGATCGTCGGCGAGGGATCGGAACGAGACTCGCTGGAGGCCGAGGCCGCGTCGCTCGGTATCTCGGATCGGGTCGTGTTCACGGGTCGCCGCGAGGACGTTCCGGCCGTCACGGCCGCCCTGGACGTGTCCGTGCTGCCGTCCTACCGAGAAGCCCAGGGCCTCAGCGTTCTGGAAGCCATGGCGCTGGGCCGGCCGGTAGTCGCGTCGCGAGTGGGCGGCATCCCGGAGATGATCGAGGATGGGGTCAGCGGCCTGCTGGTGCCGCCGAACGACCGTGAGGCGCTGGCGAGCGCGATCGTCCGCTTGCTGGCCGACCATCCTTTCGCCGACATGATCGCCAAACGCGGCCACGACCTGGTCCACGACCGCTTCTGTGTCGAGCTCATGGTGAACTCGATCGAGGCCATCTACGACCAGGCCGGTCTGAAGATGCGCGCATCCGAGGGCGTCCCTCGCTGAGGTCCGGCGCCGCCCCAGGCGACAGTCGGCCGGGCCATCGCTGGTGTCACTTGACGTCCTCGCTGAAACCGGACGCGCCGACGAGGGGCACGAACACGCAGGCGCCGCACTCCTGCCGTTCGAACTCGTCGCCGTGGCGAACCACGAGCATCAGCTCCTGACGCCGTGGCGCTCCGACCGGGATCACCAGGCGGCCGCCGTCGGCCAGCTGGCCGGGCAGCGCGTCTGGGATCCGAGGAGCGGCGGCCGTGACCACTATCCCGCCGAACGGAGCATCCTCTGGGCGGCCGACGCTCCCGTCGCCGACAACGATTCGGACCCGGAAAGCCAGGCCCAGATCCTCGAGACGAGCCCGCGCCGCGTCGGCCAGCTCCGCGTGGCGTTCCATGGACACGACCAGACACCCGAGTTGAGCCAGCACTGCAGCCTGATAGCCGGAGCCGGTGCCGACTTCAAGAACTCGCATCGCGGGCTGCGGCTCGAGCAGTTCGGTCATTCGGGCGACCATGTATGGCTGGCTGATCGACTGCCCGGACGCTATCGGCAGGGCGTCGTCGCTGTAGGCGTGCGAGAGCATGGCCGGCGGAACGAACCGCTCGCGAGGCACCGTACCAAGAGCCGCAAGGACCCTTTCGTCTCGGATGCCGCGGCGACGAAGCTGGCGTTCGACCATCTCGGCCCGAAGTCGAACCGATTGCTCGGGATCCACGCGTCGACGATACGCCCGATGGGCCCCGGGGGCGGGCTGCGTTTCCGGTTGGACTCTCACCTGACGGCTCGACCCTGCGGCGGAGCGAGCGCTCCTAGCTCGGCGAGGCGCTCGGCGCCGGGCTCAGGGTCGCGGCCGGGCTCGCGCTAGGGGTCACACTTGCCGAGGCGGCGGCGCTCCCGCTCGGAATCGCTGTGGCCTGACTCGTCGGAACCACCAGCGGGGTCAGCGTCGGCCCGGCCGCCTTCGGCAGCACGCCCCCGAGCCACGAAAATGCGAGGACGCCGAGCAGCGCGGCCGCGCAAACGAGCGCGTACAGAGCCGACGGACGGTCGTCGACGTGGATCCGCTCGTGCGTCCCACGAACCGATCCCATCTGGCGCGTCTCGACCTCCTCCTCAGCCCGGCCACTGCGGCCGAAACCAAATCGGCGGCGCGCGCCAGAAGCGGGTCCTGCGGGGCCTTCGCCTTCGGCTTCACCCTCACCCTCGCCGGCTTCACCCTCACCCTCGAAGGTCTGCTCGAGTTCTTCCTCGAACTCCTCGTCGCCCGCCAGATAATCGTCCGTCGCCGGCGTCTCGTCTCGGTTCTTGTCGCGGTCGGTCATTGCCCTCGTGCCACTCCTGTGTTGGCGGCCGTTGGGTTCGGCCCACCTGTTACGGGCACTCCTGGTGCCGTGATTCTGCCTCTGGTCGGTGCGAGCCGCCCGCCAACGACGACGATGTCGAGCGCACTGCTGCCCGGCAGTTTAGCCCACGCGTCCCCTTGCCGCGTCGCGGAGGTGCGCGACGCTTCCGGCGGAGTCGGGGTCGAAGGTCCGCGGCGGGGCGCGGCGTTTCGCCACTCGGCGGCTGAGCGGCCGTTATGCGCGGCGTATCGGCCGAACGGCCAGGCCAGCGAGGCCCATCGCTGCAGTTAGCAGACCGCATGCGGCCAGCACGGGCCGCAGGCCGAACGTCTGGGCCAGAGCGCCCGACGTGGCCATCGACAGAGCCAGGACCCCGTTGACGATGGCGAGCCGCATGGCCACAACTCGTCCCAGCACTTCGCCGGGCGTGCGTTGCTGGAATAGCGTCTGGCTCGGCACTACGAAGGTGACGTTGGCGAGCCCGACGATCGCCGCCAGCCCCAGGGCCAGTGGCAGGTTGCCGGCCGCGGACAGGGCTATCAGCGCGATCCCAAACGCCGTGAACCCGACGATGATCGCCGGCCCCTTCGGAAGACGCGCCGACATCCCGCCGAGGACGACGCCTCCTCCAACTAGGCCCGCGCCCATCGCCATCTCGAAGAATCCGTAGGCCGCCGGGGCGTCTGTGCCACCGAGCGGTAGCGAGGCGACGAGCAACGGCGAGAGGGCGGTGAGCGCGCCCAGCCCGTACTCGGCGATGGCCGCCTGAGCGGTCGTGGCTATCAGGACGCTTTCGTCCCTGAGGAACCGCCAGCCTTCGGCCATCTCGGTCCGGATGGAGGTTGCCGTCGGGGCCTCGGCCGCTTCTACCGCGCCGCCTACCCACCGATCGACGGCCGCGCGCCGGGCGATCGGCGGGATGACCACCGCCGCCACGAGCACCGCGGAGGCCACGTAGCTTGCCCCATCGACCCAGAACGCAAGCGCCAGCGACGAGCCCAGAAACGCGACGAACAGCCCACCCAGGCTGTATCCGACAAGGTCGGACACGGTGTCGGAGACCCACATCGCGGAGTTGGCGGCCAGCAGATCCTCTTCCGGGACAACCTGAGGCAACGCAGCGGCGCGGGCCGGGCGGAAGAATGACGAAACCGCCGCCAGCAGGAACACGAGCCCGAACACGAGGCCGACGTTCAGGCCGGACGCCACCGGGATCAGGCCGACGATCCCAGCCCGGACGAGGTCCGAGCCGACCATGACGCGCTTCCTGTCCCATCGATCGACGAGCGCGCCGGCCAGCGGTCCGACCAGGAAACTCGGGACCGTCATGGCGGCGAACACCAGGCCGAGCGCCAGCGGGGAGTTATCGGTGGCTCGCGCTACGAGGAATACCAGAGCAACCTGGTTTACGCGGTCGCCGAGCGAGCTGACGACCTGACCGAGCCACATCGCGGAGAAGGCGCCGTTGCTGGCAAGTCGAACGTATGGATGACGGAGTGCGCCCAGCGGTGGGGCGGGCCTGGCCCATCCGTCGGTCGACCCTCCGGCCGGGATCGAGACGGAGACCAGCACCGGCGCTCGAACCACTGCCGCGAAGATGAAGAAGGCCAGCCCGGCGCCGAGGAGCAGGTCGCCAAGGGACGCGACGGACTGGACGATCGGTATCGGGATCGGAATGATGTCGGCCAGCGGTCCGCCGTGGGCGAAGAAGCTGGCGTCGACCGGTCCGACCAGCATCCTGTGGAAGTTCGAGTGGAGGGTGTTCGGATCGAAGCCGGCCGCGGCCAGGCTGGGCTGCCAGACCGGCATCCAGCCGCCGTTGGCCATGATCGCGATGCCGTTGGCGGCAGTCCCGAGCGCGGCGGCCGTCATGCCGGGCAGGCTTCGGTTGGCCAGCAACATGGCCGTGAGCAGGACGTAGGCGACCAGCACCAGCCAGAGCCGCAGGCCGTCCGGGACGGCGCCGGCCGTCAGCGCGGCATCGAGCCCTAGGCGAGCTGCTGCGGCGACGAGCAGGATGGGCAGCCAGCGCAGGCGGACGTATACGAGGTTCCAGAGCTCACCGCCCGCGAGCAGGCCGAGGGCCAGCCCCAGGAAGACGCCGAGCGCGGGCACGGATCAGATGGCGGCTGGACGCGGACGGGGCGAATCGGGACTCTCGGGAACATCGCTCGGAGCCGCCGCGGCCGCTTCCTTTGATCCGGCGGCCCCGGTGGTATCCGCGTTCGCACGGCCGGCCGTCGCGATCGACCCTGCGGCCAGGCCGATCAGCGGTACGTCCCTGGCTTCGGGCCGGCCCGGGTCCCGCGCCTCGCGCGCCCACTTCGTCCGCTCGAACGCGACCACGACATCTGGATCGAATTGAATCCCGCTGAACTTGTGCAGCTCGGCCAACGCCTCCTCGAGCGTGAGTGGGGTCATGCGGTACGGTCGGGGCGCAGTCATCGCCTCGAACGAGTCGGCGACGTGCAGGATTCGTGCCAGCTTCGGGATCTCGTCGCCCACTAGACGGTCGGGATAGCCGGATCCATTGAACCACTCGTGGTGGTGGCGGATGATCGGCAGCTCCGGGGCGAGCTTTCCGACGGGCTCGATGATTTCAGCGCCCTTCACCGGGTGGGAGTTCATCTCCACGCGCTCGGCGCGCGTGAGCGGCCCCCGCTTGAGCAGCACCCTGTCCCTGATCCCGATCTTGCCGATATCGTGCAGAAGGCCGCCCCATTCGAGCGCCTCCAAGTCCGCGTCACTGACCTTAATCGCCCGGCCGATGTCCATGGCGATTTCTTGGACGTGGCTGCTGTGCTCGGCGGTGTAAGGGTCGCGCTTGTCGACTGCCGCCGCCAGGCTGCTGATGGTCTGTGTGAACATCTCCCGGACGTCCACCCACCGCTGGTACGCCAGCCGTGTCGTGTACACCGGCACGAAGAACAGCAGTACCGCCCATGGGGCCACCCGGAACATCTGCGCCATGAGCCATGCCACGGGCGCGAGGGCAAGCATGCTGGCATAACCGCCCGCGCCGGTCCGCACCAGCCTCGACAGCGGCTCGCCTTCCCTGGCCGAAACGAACGCGGCCGTCACCAGGCTGTTGAGAGAGAAGTAGATGCATGCGGCGGCCATTGTGGCGGCGAGATCGATCACCGGATTCGATCGCGACGGGACCAAGATGAGTGCGTAGCCGCTGATGACTGCGGGGCCGGTCGTACCGGCATGGTTGGCCAGGACGCCGTACCAGGGAACTTGGCGGCGCAACTCGCGCGATTGAGTGACGCCAATCAGCGCGACCCATCCGACGAAGGCCGGCCCGCCGAGGTTCATGGCAGCCACGACACCCGCAAAGCCTAAGTCCACATAACTGCCGTCCGGCATGTGGACCTCGAGATAGGACGCGACGATGGTGAGGGCGACCCAGAACAGAACCTCGAGCCACTGGCTCTTGGGAATCGGGTACGCGAAGACGGCGCTGACAAACAGCGCTCCGCTCGTCAGCGCCACAATCGCGATCGACAGTCCCAGCCGGCGGCTCATCGCTACTCCTCGCTCAGCCGCGGCAATCTAGCCGCGCAAAGAGTAGCGCGGCTATGGGACAGAGGTACTCAGAATGGTCGATAGCTGGCGCCGGCGCCCAAAGCTACAAGCAGCGCGGACCCAACCACAACCATCAGCTTCTGAATACGGTGCAACACGGTAATCACCAAGCTCTGCTGTTGGACTCGGCAAACACAGGACCATCTCCTGTAGACCAACGCGCGGTGGGCTGCACTGGCGGCTCGATCCCGGCCCAAGTGCCCGCATTCAGCCGGAACCTCGAAGCATCCGCTCGTTCGAATCCGGCACGAGCGCGAGGCTTACACCGGACCTTTGGCCACGGTATGAAGCCGGAAGTACTGGGTCAATACGGTACTTGGCCTACTCAGGCAGGATTTGCCGAGTCAAATCGCTTCGAGGGGAAGCGGCTCTACTCCCAACTGCTCGCGCATCACGCTGGCGTAGTGCGCGTACTGCTCTGCTGCCGCCGCGTTCGCGTTCGTTCGTCGATACACGCGCAGCAGACAAAGCTCGATCTGCTCGGCGTCCGGGTCAGCCTGGAGCGCCAGTTGGGCAACCGAAAGCGCACGATCGAAGGCGCCGGCCTCGGTGTCGAGTGTCACGGCTCGCTCGATTCGATCGAGGAAGCTCGCATGAAGCGTGTCCCTGAAGGACGACGCCCAATCGTCGTAGATGAAGTCGACCCCGAAACGGCCCGTGTAAGACTCGGCCAGCCTGGTGACGAGTTCGGGAGACGGGTCGCGGCGGATTGCGGCGATCAGCTTGAGGCAGTGGGCGCTTCGGCTTTGCACGAGATCCTGGTCGAGCCATATCAGGTCCGCCCGGCTTCGGAGGTAACCGGCGCTGGTGTCGTCTTCGCAGCCCGGTTCGAAGACCCGGCGCAAGAAGTACACCGACTGGTTCAGGGAATTCGCCCCCGCCTCCGGCTCCATCTCAGGCCACAGTGCCTCGAGCACCTGCTCCCGGGTGGCGGTGAACTGGGGCCTGGTCAACAGGAAGCAGAGCAAGGACAGGATCTTCTTGCGTATGTCCGTGCCGGGGATGGTGCGCTCGTCTATGCGAATGGCCACGCGCCCAAGGTCCTCAACGTAAACACGAGGCGCCAGCCGCCGATTGAGGGCTCGGCCGGCATCAGGCAGGTGGAGTGCTCTCTTCTGCCGGAGTGCTGCCAGGATGGGGACATCCTCCAAATCTCCGACGATCTCGAGGAGGTCAGCCGCGCGTCTGACGTTCGAAGCGGAGTGCCCGGCCTCAGAGAAGAATCTCCTCAGGGCCCAACGCCAGCGCTCTGGACGGAGCGAAGCCTCAGTTCGAACTGTCCCGAAGGCCGGCTCAGTGAGGTCGGCGAGGCGGCGAAGGACGAGCTCTGCCTGAATCGACAGGTAGGCCGCGTCCCCGGGCTCGAGCGATCTGAGATGGTCCGCAAGTGCGTCGCTGGGAGAGACAAGCGCCTGCGTCAAGCGGATGTTCTTCCACCAGAACCAGGCCTGCTGGCTCTGAGCGGACCTCAGGGCGGCCTCGAATGAGGCCTGGAGATCCGGATCGGAGGGATTGGCCGTAGACCTGACTTGAAGGTCGAGCGAGATGCGAGCGCTTCGGAAGCCCGGGACCAGAGCCTCTCCCACTATCTGCCGAAGAAGTTCGGCAGCTCGGTCAGGCGAGTCGTGCTCGAGCGCGATGCGAGCGGCTACGTAACGGCAGAACGGATCGTCCCGTCTCCGCTCCGATTCGGAGAAGACTCGGCCCAGGATAAGCAGGCCTCGGGCCGGATCGCCGTACATCGCCTCGAGTTCGGCAGCTTCGGATACGACTTCGGGTTTCGCGGTTTGATCTGTTTCGTCGATCGCTTCTTGGATGTGGGATTGGGCTTCCTGCCAGTGACCGATGTGGGCCAGCCCCTTGGCGATGTTCAGATGCGCGGCCGCGAGATCCCAGCAATTCCCGGCAGACCGGAGGATCCGAATCGCCTCGGTTCCGGCCGCGATGACTGCCTGCGGGTTGTCCAGGGACCTCTGGGCGTTGGAGAGGTTCAACAAGGAGATCCCCTCATACCTGGAATGGCCCTGCTCTCGGTTCAGGTGCAGCGTCTCCAGCAGCAAGTCACGGAGAGAGTCCAGTCTGCCTTCCTCGGCCGCCTGGTACAGGGCCTCAGTTGCCCGGGCGATGGACGCCAATTCGCGATCATCGCACCTCCTGAGCACGTCGACGGCCGCCGTGCGCATGTCCCCATCGTCCAACTCCGTTCCCAGGTTGAGCAGCGTCAGCGAGACTGCCAGGGCCAGGGAGGTGTCGGTCGAGGCTGAGATTGCGGCTGAGCCCTGAAGTCGTCGGGCTTCCTCCCGCGCCTCCCGGTAGCGCCCAAGGGCGAAAAGGCGCCTCGCCCGAATGATGTCGAACCAGGGGTTGGGCTTTGGGTCTGGAAAGCGCGCGACGAATTCGTCGGCGGCGGCCAGGTCGCCTGTACCGATGATCGTTGGAGTTGCCGCACACACAACGCGGCGGACCTCGTCCGCGTCCCCTGCGGCGGCCCAGTGGCGAGCCGCCAGACGCCACGAGCGAGGCTCCAGCACGGCCGCCAGTTGTCGATGCATTTCCGCGACGCCGCCTCGTCCCAGTTCCGCCTCGAGGTGAGCGAGCAGGAACTCGCGGACCAGCGGGTGAGGCCGCCACGTGCTTCCCTGGTCGCCACCCCTGGACATGAGGCCCAGTCTCTGGGCCTCGGACAGCAGGCGGCGGGACCGGGCGGGCGCTACCCCTGCTGCGACGGCGGCGGTATCGGGCTCGATATCTTCAAGAATGGCCGTCCGCACGAGGAAGCTGCGTATTTCGGGCTCGAGATCTCCGACCACCTCCTCGGCCAGATAGTCGTAGAGTTCCCCTTCGGCGCCGGACAGCGAGTGCACAAATGCCCGCACCTGGCCCGCAGATCGACCGTCGACGGCCGTCCTTACGAGCTGTAGCGACGCCGCCCAACCGTCGGTCCTCGCCTGAAGGTCGTGCAGGACGTCGGGTTCGAGCGGGTGGTTGTAGGAGTCGCGGAAGAGCCGTCCCGTCTCGCACTCGTCGAATCTGAGTTCTTCCCGTCCCAATTCGGCGAGCTCACCGCGGGCCCGCAGACCTGCGACCGACAGGCTCGGGGTCCGCCGGCTGGCTACGATCAGCTTCAGAGCCTCCGGAGCGCGGGCGATAAGCCGCTCCAGCAGTGATCCAATCGAGGGCACAGACTCCACCAGGTGGAAGTCGTCCAGCACCAACACTGACGGCATCTCCCCCAAGCCGCCGATCTCAGTGAAGAATGTGTCGAGGATGGCGTCTTCACGCGTAGGTTCGAGCGAAGAGTCGGCCAGAAGAGTGGCTGACCGAGCAAAGAGCCTGGGGTCGACCGCCTGGCAGGCCGCGACCAGGTACCGAATGAAGACGAGGCTGTCGGTGTCGTCCTCGTCGAGCCGGTACCAGAAGGTTCGGAGCTGCGACCGACGAAGGAAATCCGCAATGAGAGTGGTCTTGCCGAAGCCTGCCTCGGCGATGACGTACACGACGCGGCGGCCCGACCGAGCGTCCAGCCAATCGAAGAGGCGGTCGCGTCGAAGCGTTTCCTCCGGCAGGCACGGGCGCTGGATCTTGCCGGAACGCAGCGGGAAACATGACCGTACCCGCGCCATCTCCTCGAGGAGGCGGTCGTCGATCTCGGGCTCGAGGGACACCCCCAACTCCTCCATCCCCTGCCGCTTCTCGTCGAACGGTGGCGCGTAGGATAGAAAACCGACCCGACGGGTGTCAATCGGACCGGAAGCGGACGTCTGCATTGGCGGATACTGGTGGCCCGCGATCAACCGCCGCTTATCTGAGTGACCGCCTCGTCATCGACCCCTTTGGGGCGACCCCGTGAGGCACTCTTCGCCGTCGTTCGCCGGCTGAATCGAGGCGCAGCGGGAAGAGCCGCACAGTTGCGCCAAGCCGTGGGCCCGCCGGGCTCACGCCGCCGGGCTACTCCTCGTATTCGAAGCCGAGCTTGATCTGGACTCTGTACTCGACGATCTCGCCGCCCTCGACGCGGGCGGTCGACTGGACCACCTCCACCGTTCGGATGTTCCGGACGGTCTTGCTCGCCAGAGCCACGGCCTGGCGGGCCGCGTCGCTCCACGAGTGAGAACTGGTGCCGACCATCTCCCGGACGATGATCACGCCCATCGAACTCCTCCCTTTTCGGGCGGGCCGTGCCGCCCCATTCACGGCAGTCTAGGGCCAGCGCGGGCATGGTCCCGCGACGAGCTTGACCCACGGCGACCTCGATGACGCCCTATTCGTCAGACGGCTTCGGCGTAGCGTTCGCCGGCATAGCTCATGAAGCGAGTCTGGCTCTTCTTGAACCACAGCTTCACCTCGCCGGTTGGGCCGTTGCGGTGCTTGGCCAGGCGCAGGTTGACGACCTCGCCGTCGCTCTCGCTCTCGTCGCCTGGTTTGTCCCTCTCGCGCCACAGGAAGAGGACCAGGTCCGCGTCCTGCTCGATGGCGCCGGATTCTCGCAGGTCCGACAGCCGAGGCTCGCGCGACTCGCGCATCTCCGGCTGGCGCGACAGCTGGGAAAGGGCGATCACGGGGACTTTTAGCTCCCGGGAGAGCCCCTTGAGCCCGCGGCTTATCTCCGATACCTCCTGGACGCGGTTGGCGTCGCGGCTGTTGCTGGTGGCCTGCATGAGCTGCAGGTAATCGACGATCAGCAGATCCAGGCCGTGCTCGGCCTGAAGGCGGCGGGCCCTGGTCCGAAGTTCCATCGTGCTGATGTTCGGCGTGTCGTCGATGTAGATCGGCGCGTCCGAAAGGGCTTGCAGGGCCGGCGCGATGCGGGCGAAGTCGAGCTCCTCGAGGAAACCCGAGCGAAGGCGCTGTGAATCGATCGCGGCTACGCTTGAGAGCAGGCGCAGGACCAGCTGCTCCTTACTCATCTCCAGGCTGAAGACGCCGACCGTCTTGCCCTCGCGAACTGCGGCGTATTCGGCCACGTTGAGGGCGAGGCTCGTCTTGCCGACGCTCGGCCGCGCCGCTACCACGACAAGGTCGCTCGGCTGGAAGCCGGTTGTCAGCTGGTCCAGGTCAGCGAAGCCGGAGGCGATGCCGACAATCTCGCCGCGGTGGGCATGCAGGTAGTCCAGCCGATCGTACGCGTCGTGGAGGAGCGTCCGGAGGGGGCTGAAGCCGTCGTTCGTCCGATGCTGGCTGACCGAGAAAAGTTCGCCCTCCGCCCGATCGATCGACTCCTGGATGTCCGAACCGTCCTCGTAGCCGATGGCGGCGATCTTGCCGGCGGCGGAAATCAGCCGTCTGAGGACGGCCTTGCGCTCCACGATTCGGCCGTACTGAGCCACGTGAACCGCGGTGGGGGTGTCGTTGCCGAGGGTGGAAAGGTAGCTGGCGCCGCCCACCGCCTCCAGCTCGTTGTCACGCTCCAGGGCTTCTGCAACGGTGACGACGTCTATGGGTTCGCGATGTTCGAATAGCTCGAGCATGGCCGCGTAGATGCGTCCGTGGGCCTGGCGGTAGAAGTCGTCCACATGCAGGAAGTCGGCGACCTCGATGATTGCGTCGCGATCGATCAGAATCGAGCCGAGCACGGCCTGCTCGGAGTCGAGGTTCTGGGGCGGCAGTCGGTCGATCACGGGTAGGCGCCTTCCTCGCGGCCTGACTGGTGATGGGTGACAACCCCAATGGTGGCTTGGCCTGCCTCCGGCGCGTCAACGAACCGACCGGAAGGCGACTCAGCTATCCCCGAACTCACCGCCTCTGTGGGCGGACTGTGGACGGCCTGTGTGGATGAGCCCCATCTCAGTCCAACCGGCGAATGACCCCGATAAGCTTCCCCTGGATACGGACGTCGTTGTAGAACATCGCCGGGTAGTCGGGGTTGGCCGGCTGCAGGCGAATACGTCCGCCTTCCTTGAAGAACTGCTTGAGGGTCACGGAGTTCTCTTCCACCTGGGCGACCACGATGTCCCCGTCACGGGCCGTCTGCTGCGGCCGGATCAGGACGAAGTCACCGTCCTGGATGTGCGCATTGATCATCGAATCACCGCGCACGCGAAGCACGTAGGCATCGCCCGACGGAGCCAGCAGGTCCGGGACCGCCAGGCTCTCCGACGCGTCCTGGTAGGCCTCGATGGGGCCGCCTGCGGCGATCTCGCCGACTATGGGCAGCACATGCGCCTCGGAGGCGGCCGCCTGCGGCATCAACTCGCCGGAAAGCCCCAGCCGCAGCGCAGCCGTGGGCGTGAGGCGGATGGCGCGCGATTGAGCCGCGCCGCGCTCGAGATAGCCCTCGCGCTCGAGCGTCTGGAGGTGGTGGTGGACAGCCGACGTGGAGGCCAGGTCCACGGCGACGGCAATTTCGCGAACGGACGGTGGGTACCCACGGGACCTCAACGTCGCCGCGATGAAGTCAAGAATCCTGCGTTTACGTTCGGCGTCGTGCTTGGTCACAGGCGCCTCCTTTCCCTACGGGCGAGGTTACAGAACGTCCGTTCGATTGTCAAGCGAACCTGAATCTGGCGGCAGCGCGGTCGCCGGTCTGGGTCTGAGGCCCGAACGGCGTGGTCTCTCGGGCCGGAGGGAGCTTCATTGGCCTTCCCCGGTTGGAATATCGGATCGCGTCACTCGATCGGCCCTGGGTCAGGTGCGACCGACTCGTGGTTAGCGGTCCTGCCTGGTAGACTCAACCACTCCCGGAGCGGTCGATTGCATTCGATTGCCAGGCGAAGGGCCGAGCACGGCCGAGCTGAGGATGGCGAGCACGAGTTTGCTGGTGTCGAAAGGTCGGCGGCGTCGCAAGGGGAGCCTCTTACGAGCGCTCCGCTGGCTCGCCTTCGTTCCGGTCGCCAGCCGAGTGCCCACGTACGCGCGGCTGATCTGGGCGCTCGTAGCGGACGGACGAGTCCCGGCTGCCCAAAAAGCGGTTCTCGCCGGTGCGGCCTGCTACGTTCTCGTCGGCCGCGATCTCATTCCGGATGACATCCCCGTTCTGGGTGGCATCGACGACCTGGCCGTCGTGGTCCTTGCTGTCGAGGTCTTCTTCGATGGAATACCGGATGAGATTCTCGAAGAGAAGATCGACGAACTGGAGATAGACCGAGATGCATTCCGGCGCGACATGGACCAGGTGCGCCGCCTCACTCCCGCCCCCGTCCGGAGGCTCATTCGCCGGCTGCCGGCAGCGCTCGACGCTGCAGGACGGCTCGTCAACCAAACCAGGATCGGGCCGCGGGTTCGATCGTGGATCACTAAGGAGGAATCTTTCGCGTGAAGGTCATCCTGACCGCCGACGTCGACAAGCTCGGCAAGAGCGGCGAGATGAAGGAAGTCGCCGAAGGCTATGCCCGCAACTTCCTCGTGCCTCGGAAGCTGGCAGTTCCCGCCGCCGGCGGCGCCTACCGCGCCTGGCAGCACGACATCGCCAGCCGCGAGGAGAAGCGCAAGCGTGAACGCGAGGACGCCGAGATCGCGGCCACGCGCATCGGCAGCACGACGCTGACCATGGGCGTGAAGGTGGGCGAGGGTGGCAAGCTCTACGGCTCCATCACCGCCAAGGAGATTGCGGAAGCTCTTGGCCGGCGCGGCATCACCGTGGACCGCCACAAGATCGAGCTGCCCGATCCGCTCAAGTCGCTTGGCACGTACAAGGTTGCGGTCAAGGTCTACCCGGGCATGACGCCGGAAGTCACGGTCGTCGTCGAGCCCAAGGGCTAGCCGGCGCGGACAGGGCGCGATGTCGCTCGCTCTCGGTGGAGCAGCGTCGCCAGCCCGAATCGGAGTCTCTCGCCATGCGCCCCGGGCCGCGCCATCATTTGGCCATGACCCGCGGCCGCCTCAGCATCATCCACGTCGATCTCGACGCGTTCTTCGCGGCAGTGGAGCAGCGCGACCGGCCGGAGCTGCGCGGCAAGCCCGTGATCGTCGGCGGCGACCCAAGGTCGCGCGGAGTCGTCAGCACCTGCAGCTACGAGGCTCGCAAGTTCGGCGTCCATTCGGCCATGCCGCTGCGAACGGCGCTCTCGCTCTGCCCGAACGGGATCTTCCTGCCGGTCGACGGTCGCAAGTACCAGCGCGTCAGCCGCGAGGTTATTGCCGTCCTGCGCCGCTTCACGCCCGCCGTGGAGCAGGTTTCGATCGACGAGGCCTTTCTCGACGTTGCCGGTTCGGAGGCCCTCTTCGGAGCCGCGCCGGAGATCGCCCGCCGCATCAAGAAGGAGGTCGTCGAGGCGACCGGGCTCACCGTTTCGGTCGGTGTCGCGACCACCAAGCTCGTCGCCAAGGTCGGCAGCGACCTTCGCAAGCCCGACGGCCTGGTCGTGGTTCAACCTGGCGAGGAGGCAGCCTTCCTCGGCCCCCTCGAGATCCGGCGGCTGTGGGGTATCGGACCCAAGACGGCCGAACGCCTGCACGGTCTGGGCATTCGAACCATCGGCGAGCTCGCAGCGTTACCGGTCGAAACGCTCATGCGCGCCCTCGGCGAATACGGCGCTACGCTCCACGACCGCGCGCTGGGCATCGATCCCGATCCCGTGGTCGGCGGGGGCGAGGCGGCCAAGTCGGTAAGCCACGAGACGACGTTCGCAGCCGACGTTACGGACCCGGCCGAGATCGAGCGCACGCTGCTGGCCCTGGCCGAGGGTGTGTCCGCCCGGTTGCGGGCTGCAGGGGTCCGCGCCGGAACGGTCACGGTCAAGATCCGCGACTCGCAGTTCCGCACGGTCACGCGTCAGAAGACGCTGCCGGAGCCGAGCGACCTGACCGACACGATCTGGCGGACGGCGCTTGAGCTGACCCGACCGGAGGTTCGCGGCAAGAGGATCCGGTTGGTCGGCGTGGCCGCGACTCAGCTCGGGCAGCCGGAGCAGATCAGCCTTTTCGACGCCGTTGACTCCAAGCAGCGCCGAGTCGTGGACGCTACGGACGCAGTCCGGCGCCGCTTCGGCGATCGCGCCGTCACCCGCGCAAGCCTCCTGCACCGGGGATTGCCGGCACCGTTCGAGCGCGACCCGGCCTCGGCGGTCGAGGGGCGGGTGGGTGTAACCAAGCTCGAGGACGAGATCGAATAGGTGGCGCGTTCAGTCGCGCCTGGAAGCGATCATCGCCGCAGCCGACACCGCTGAGGCTGCCTCCGACCCGACGCCTGACCTCGCCTCCGCTCCTGCGCAAGCCTCAGCGTCGAGGAGCTGGCGCTTGCGGGACAGACCGTAGGCGTAGCCGTGGAGCGACCCGTCCGAGCCCACGACTCGGTGGCACGGAACGACGACCGCGACAGGGTTGGCGGCGCAGGCGGAGCCCACAGCTCGAGCGGCGCCGGGCGCGCCGACGGCCGCGGCGATCTGGGCATAGGAGCGGGTCTCGCCCGAGGGGATACGGCGCAGCGCCTCCCAGACGCGCCGCCGGAAGGCAGTAGCGTGGACGTCGACCGGCAGCGCCTCTGCCTCGGGTCGCCGACGGCCCACGGCCAGGTCCGACACGATCGAGGCCACGTCCGCCAAAGCGACGTCGTCGCGCGACAGCTCCGCGCCCGGGAACTCGGCCTGCAGCTCCGCCGCAAGGTCCTCGACGTCGACACCCAGCCGGACGGCGCAGAGACCGCGCTCTGTGGCCGCGACCAGCGCCACGCCCTCAGGAATGGGGGCCACGGTCCAGCGTATCGACTCACCAGCGGCGCCGGCTCGATACCGTCCCGGTGCCATCCCGAGCTCACCGTTCGCGGCCTCGTATGCGGCGCTCGACGAGCCGTAGCCTGCGTCGTAGAGCGCCGCGGTCACATCCTGACCACGGGTAAGGCGCGCGCGAAGCATCTCTGCCCGTCGAGCCGAGAGCCACGCCCTCGGCGTAACGCCGAGCGATTCGCGGAAGAGCTCGCGCAGCCTGCGTTCCGAGAGACCGAGCCGGCCGGCGAGGTCTCGATCGGTCGGGACAGCTTCGCCGCCCGTGAGGGCCGCCGACATTTGAGCGATCGCCGACTGAACGGGGTCGGCCGCGGGCTGCGGTTTCGCGCCGAAGAGGCGGTCGGGATGACAGCGCAGGCAAGCTCGAGCGCCGGCTGCGAGAGCCTCGTCGATCCCGGACACCACTCGGACCCTGCCGCGCCCCGGAGTGCGCGCCGCACAGCCCGGCATGCAGACAACGCCGGTGCTCGTGACGATGAAGAGGAAGGCCGTGGCAGATCCTCGACGGTTGGCAATCGCCGCCCATTCGGCGTCGGTGGCCGGTCGACCGATCTCGCTGAGACGCTTCACCTCATCCATCACGCCGAGCATAGTCGCAGCCCGGCGTCGTGACTTCCGGCGTTCGGCTTTGGCGCGAAGATCGACGCAACATCGCCTCGCCGGTTCGGACGACGGTCGAAGCGCAATTCCGGGGGGACGAATCGGCGGTGGCCTGTACCGTCTCCTCCAACATGACATCGACCTCATCCAACATGACACCGACGACCGAACCCACGCGCATACGCTCGCCTGCCGTGGCAGGCTTCGTTCCTGCTGCTCGCGGCAACCTGGGGCTGCTCGTTCGGCCGGGCCGTCCACGGCCAGCGCCGTGACGTATCTCACGCCATTCTTCGCCATTGCGGTCGGCGTGGTCTTCCTCGGCGAAATCGTGGTCTGGCTACGAGCCGGTCCGCGGCCTGGTGGTTCTCCTCGGCGTCGCAAGAACCGATGGTCGGGTTCGGGTGGCAGCGGGCGCAGCCACTCGCTGGCCTCGGGGGAGGGGGCCGAGATAGCAGCGGATTGATCGGCGTCGAGGATGGTTCTCGTAGTGTCACGCGGCCGTGCCATGTGAGCTGCCACTGACGCCTGCCACTTTCACAGTGCAAGCAGGCAGGCGTTACTTGGACCTTGACATAGAACGTCTGTTCGAGTAGTCTCCGTGAATCAATAGAACGTCCGTTCATACGCTCAGTGCCCGAGCGAACGACGGCCCTGCCATAGCGAAGAGGAGCGCCCGCCATGGCTATCGTGCGCATGGAGCCGGTGAACGTGCGCGTTCGAGCCGACTGGTTCGACGGCACCCCACGTGAGATCACCTGGGGCGAGGTGCGGTTGCCCGTGATTCACCTGTCTGCCGTCCGAAGCGAGGATTCCGCCTACCGAGCCGACATCGGCCCCCGAACCGTCTTTGAGGTCGAAACGCCAGGCGCCAGGCTCGCTCTGAGCTTCCAGCATCGATCGCGCCGTTGGACTGTAGACGGGATCGATGACGAGGTTGGCCCCGCCTGAGGGCATGGATCGGGCGCGCTACTGCGGCGGTTGGAAGCCGTGCGTGCGAATGGTGAACTGGAACGCGGTCTTGTTGCCTACAATCGCCGCATGGATCGAACGCCAACCTCGCCGCCTTTCAAGGATCTGACAGTTCTCCAATTCGTCGAGCGCCTATCCTCGGCCGAGCCGGTTCCGGGAGGAGGAACGGCATCGGCGGTCGCGGCATCCCTCGGGGCGTCCCTGGTCTCGATGGTAGCCGCGCTATCGAAGGGCAAGCCGAAGTACACAGCCTACGAGGCGACCCTTTTCCGTTGTGAGGCCGTCGGGCACGAGCTGGCGGTGGAGTTCCTGCAGCTCGCGGACCGCGACGCCAAGGCCTACGCGGGCTATGCCACGGCGTTGAAGATGCCGCGCGAGAACGACCAGCAACAGGAGGCGCGCCGGACGGCCCTTCGATCGGCCGCGCGCCTTGCGTCGGATGTGCCGTGGGAATGCGTCCAGGCCTGCGAGCGGCTCGTCGGCGCGGCTGAAGCACTGGCAGGGCGGAGCAACGCAAACGCCGACAGCGACGTGCTTGTTGCGGCCCTACTCGGTGAGGCTGCGGCTCGGGGCGCGGCCGAGAACGTGCTGATCAACCTGCCATCCACCGGCGACGAGCAGTACGCCGAGACGATGCAGGTGCAGCTCGACTCCACGCTGCATGAAATCGCGTCGGTGGCGGCGCGAACGCGGGAGATCGTTCTGTCGGGGCAGTCGCGGGAGCCAGAGCCGGAGCCCGAACCAGCGTGACCGACGGGCAGGACGTATCGAAAGTCGCCATCCCAGGCCCGCGTCTGCTCGCCGGAGGCCCGATTGCGGCGGCGATTCGAGCTGGGCTGAGCAAGGATTTCGCCACGTTCAAGGAGCGTTGGGGCTCCAGGCCAACTCTCGCGATCGTGCTCGTCGGCGCGGACGCGCCGTCGGCCGTCTACCTTCGGCAGATCCTGCGGACGTGCCAGCAAGTTGGCGTTCAGGGGAGGCTCGTCGAGATCGGCTCGGAAGTGACGCCCGAGACGCTCTGCACGCATATCGAGCGTCTCAACGCCGACCAGTGGGTCGCCGGCATCATCGTCCAGATGCCGCTCCCGGCCCACATCCCGCTGCGCACGGTTATCGACTCAATCGATCCGGCCAAGGACATCGACGGCATCCATCCGCGCAACGCCGGCCTGCTGTCTCTCGGCTACGACGGGTTCCTGCCGGCCACGGCCCAGGCGTCGGTCGAGATCCTCAAGCGGTCGGGCGTCGAGATCGCCGGCAAGCGGGTGGTCGTGATCGGACGGTCGAACGTTGTAGGCAAGCCCGCCGCGCTCCTCCTTCTGCGCGAGCATGGAACGGTCAGCGTGCTGCATTCCAGGACCCGTGACCTTGGCCATTACACTCGCGACGCGGAGATCCTGATCGTGGCGGCCGGCAAGCCCGGGCTGGTTACGGGCGACATGCTCTCGCCGGGCGTCGTGGTGGTGGACGTCGGGATCAACGCCGTGAGCGATGGTGCCGGGGGCGAGAAGCTCGTGGGTGACGTGGACTTCGAGTCGGCGAGGGACGTGGTCTCGGCGATAACACCCGTTCCAGGCGGTGTCGGGCCGCTGACCAACGCTTTGCTCCTGACCCACCTGCTCAGCGCCGCGACGGACCAGGCGGAGCGCTCTCCGGGCCGCCCCGCGAGGGTTCCGACGCAATGAGCGCCCCCAGGGCCCTGCCCAGCAGCCTGGAGATTGCCCGCTCGGTCACCCCGCGGCCGATCATCGAACTCGCCCGCGAGCTGGGGCTCCGCGACGACGAAGTCGAGCTCTACGGGCCATACAAGGCGAAGGTTCGCCTCGAGGGGATCGAACGCGTGGAGGCCGAATCGGCTGCCACGGGAAAACGCGGGAAGTACGTCGTCGTTACCGCGATCACTCCGACCCCGCTTGGCGAAGGCAAGACGACCACCAGCATCGGCCTTGTCCAGGGGCTCAACCGGATCGGCCACCGGGCGGCCGTCTGCATTCGCCAGCCGTCACTCGGCCCCGTGTTCGGGATCAAGGGCGGCGCAGCCGGGGGCGGCTACAGCCAGGTGATCCCGATGGAGGACTTCAACCTCCACCTCACCGGCGACAACCACGCGGTCGGGGCGGCCCACAATCTGCTCGCCGCCTTCATCGACAACTCCCTCATGCATGGGAATACGCTCGGCATCGACCCGCTGGGCGTTCTCTGGCCGCGGGTCGTCGACATCTCCGACCGGGCCGTTCGGAAGGCGATCGTCGGCCTGGGCGGGCGCGAGAACGGCTATCCGCGCGAGACGGAGTGGCAGATCACCGTCGCGAGCGAGGTCATGGCGGTCCTGGCCCTCGCCTCGGATATCCACGATCTCAGGACGCGCCTCGGGCGCATGGTCGTGGCCACCACGTTCGACGGCCGGCGCATCACGGCCGAGGACCTGCGGTGCGCCGGCTCGATGACCGTCCTGCTGCGCGACGCCATCAAGCCGAACCTGCTGCAGACCCTGGAAGGGGGCCCGGCATTCGTCCACTGCGGCCCGTTCGCCAACATCGCCCACGGCAACAACAGTATCCTGGCCGACCGACTTGCCCTGGCCACCTGCGAGATCGCCTGCACCGAGGCGGGCTTCGGCGCGGACATGGGCGCCGAGAAGTTCTTCGACATCAAGTGCCGCCAGAGCGGATTGCGGCCCGACGCGGCGGTCATGGTCGCCACTGTTCGGGCGCTGAAGATGCATGGCGGCGTGGGCCGGATCGTGGCCGGCAAGCCGCTCGACCCGGCCCTGACCGAAGAGAACGTCGACGCGGTGCGGATGGGATCGGCCAACCTCGCCGCCCAGATCGAGAACGTTCGCGTCTTCAACGTTCCGGTCGTGGTGGCGGTGAACCACTATCCCGGCGATACGGATGCAGAAGTCGCCGCGATCAGGGAGGTGGCGCTGGCGGCCGGTGCGCGCGACGTCGTCGTGAGTCGCCACTTCGCCGATGGGGGCGCCGGGGCGGAGGACCTGGCCAGGGCCGTATGGGCGGCCGCGGAGGAGGGCGCACCCGAGTTCCGACTGCTGTACCCGGACGACCTCCCGTTGCGCGAGAAGATCGAAACCGTGGCCGTTCTCATTTACGGCGCCCGCGGCGTGGACGAGCTGCCGGCGGCCACGAAGGCGCTGAAGCTGTACGAGGAGATGGGCTTCGGCAACCTGCCGATCTGCATGGCCAAGACGCACCTGTCGCTCAGCCACGACCCGTCTCTGAAGGGTCGACCGGCCGGCTTCCGTGTCCCGATCCGCGAGGTCCGCCTCTCCGCCGGGGCCGGTTTCATTACGCCGCTCCTGGGCGAGATGCGCACCATGCCGGGGCTGCCATCACACCCGGCCGGCGAATCGATCGACATCGACGCCGACGGCAATATCGTCGGGCTCTTCTAGCCGCCGCGAGCCAGAGCCGGCAATGCTCACCCTTCTGCTGACCCGTCACGGCCTGACGCCCGCTGGCGACGCCATGCTCGGCGGGCAGCTGGATGTGCCGCTGGCGCCAGAAGGACGCGCCGAGGCCGAAGCCCTATCGCGGCGCCTCGCTGGCGTTCGGATCGACCGTATAATCGCCAGCCCAATGCTGCGGGCCCTCGAGACGGCCCAGGCGATCGCACGTGGCCGGCCCGTCGAAGTCGAGGAACGGCTGCGCGAGCTCGACTACGGGCGGTAGGAAGGCCTGACCTACGCCGAGATGCAGACCCGCGATCCCGACCTGCGAGCCCGCTGGGAGCACGATCCGGCCGCGACCCACTCACCCGGTGGCGAGTCGGGCGATGAGGTTGCCGCCCGAGCGATCGGCTTCCTCGACGATCTGCTGGCGGTCGAAATCGGCCCGACTGACGCCGCTGTCCGCACCGGCAGTCGCTCGCCCGACGCCGGCGGCTCGCGCGGCAACGTTTCCGAATCCCAGGCCGAAGCGGAAGGCGAACGTCGCGTGCTGGTAGTGGCTCACGGCACATTCAATCGCATCCTGTTGTGCGTGGCTTTGGGCGTACCCGTTCGCGACTACCGGCGGCGCTTCATCCAGGATCGAACAAACCTGAGCGTTCTGCGCTACGAGCGCGGTGACACGGCCGATGGAGCCCAGCTCATCCTCGCCAACGATGTCGGCCACCTGCGCGGCCCGGGTGAGGCGCCCTGGGGCTGAGCGACGGACCGCGCGCGGGATGTCCGGCGGCTGTGGAATCCGGCCCGCTCAGAACCCGTATCGGTGAATTCGTGAGTAGATCGTGTTGGCCACGATCTGCGCCCCGAGGGCGGTGAAGTGAATGCCGTCACTCGTGTACTTCCGCGCGTACACACCCGTCGATGTGGAGAGCGGGGTGTGGATGTCGATCACGACGAGCTTATAGATGTTGCCGAGGTGAACGATCGCCGCGTTGAGTGAGTCGATCTTTTGGGCCATGTCGGGATAGGCGTCCGGCGGGATCGTCATGAGGTCGATGCGTATCCCCTTCGCGCTGGCCGCGACGATGATCGCCCTCAGGTTCGCGATCGTGGTCGCCTGGCTGATGTTTTGGCCCAGGTCGTTGGTGCCACCCATGATGAACAGCACCTCGGGTTTGTAGGCGAAGACGTCGCTCTTGAGCCGGGCCAGCATTTCGGCAGTCGTGTCGCCCGGAACGCCTGCGTTGTTTACCAGCCGCAGGTTGGCGTCCTCTGCGTCGAGGCGCGTCGGCCACGGCGCGTCCGAGGGCCATGCCGTCAGGGAATCGCCCAGGGCCACGAAGGTGTACACCTTCGTGGCGGGCTTGGGGGTCGGCTTCTTGGTCGGCGCCGGCGTTGGCTTGGGTGTCGGTGTGGGCGTGGGCGGAAGCGTCGGGGCCGCGGAGCGCAGCGCCAGGGCCGGATCGACGTATGGCGTCGGCGCCGGCGTGCTCGAGTCGGGTGTCGGGGTCGAATCCACCGCCGTCAGCCCGGCCGCCATCTGCGTCGAGGTGCTGGCAAGCGTCGGTTCGGCCCAGCCGCCAGGCAGGCTCGCCGATATCGCCGCAGCGGCGACGAGCAAAGCCAGCACCGCCGCGAACTCCCGGCGCCGCTGCTCCTTCGGTACGAACGAGCGGAAGAAGCGGGCCGCGAAGCCACCCGCGTCGGCGCCTTTGTAGCCGGACAAGGGAGCTGCGAAAACATCGCCAAACCATTGGAGCGGACCGCGCCGGACCTGGTGGGCCATCCGTCGACTCGCGTGGCCCACCTTCGGGTCCGCGTGAGCCATTGGCCGAGACTGCGCGCCACCGGACTCGACCCCCCGAAGGGGCTCCGGGCGGTCTCCGATCGAGCTCACGCCGGCTCGGTTGCGAGGAAGCGGCCTCGCCGGTCGGTATCGTCGATGCTCAGCGCCTGCAACTGGACGCGAGTCGGTTTACTGCGCATGAGCGTTCCCTGTGTGTCGCGGGCGGCCACCTAGCTGCTCCGGACCGCACCCTTAGTCTGCCACCGATTGGGTAATCCGCGCTCGCGCGGCCGGTCGAGCCGATAACGGAACCCGTTGAAAGCGGAGGCCCGACGAGCCCAGATTACGCCTCGACCCCGCCGCGACGCCAGCCCGGATGCCCGAGTCGCCACCACACGAAGACCGCGACCGCGGCCACGCACGCGAGGAGGATGAGCGTGTCGAATGGCCTCAGATCGTCCCGGATCCGGGTCCAGTTGGCGCCCAGTACGGTACCCGCGTAGACCAGGGCGATCGTCCAGGGGATGGCACCCAGCGTGGAATATGCAGTGAAACGCCCGATCGGCATGTGGGACACGCCGGCAATGAAGCTGATGATTGACCGAATGCCCGGCAGTAGACGGCTGATGAACGCGGTCGGCGAACCCCAGCGTGCGAAGAAGCTTTCAGCCTGGTCGACCTCATTCTTGCGGATGAGCAGGAACCGACCCCAGCGGTCAAGAAAGGGTCGGCCCAGCCAGGCGCCGAGGGCGTACCCGCACAACGAACCGGTGGTGTTTCCCACCACGCCGATGACCACGACGACCCAGAAGTTCCAGGGGACGTGAGTAAGCGGCTCGATCTGGCTCTTGTCGCTGACCATGAAGCCGGCCAGGGGCAGGATCAGCTCTGACGGGATCGGCAGCAAGGTCGACTCGATGACCATGGCGAAGAAGACGCCCAGGTAGCCAACCGCGGCGTAAAGATGCTGAAGAAACGGAATGACGGCAGTGTCTATGAAGCCGAGCAAGCGGGCCTCGCTTGTGGGGCGGACGGACGCCGCGGTCGGTCACAAGGGCCGCAGGTCTTGGGCAGGATACCCGAGCGATCGGAGCGGCGTGTGGTTCGTGGAGTCAGCGGTGCGCGGCGAGCACACGAGCAAGGCTCTCCCGTGCGATGGTCAGATTGACCGCCTTTGCCTCAGGGCAGCGACCTCAAATCGGCAATCGGGCTATGCGGGGAGGCGCACTCGTCGATCGGGTCTGCCAGCCCGGCGCGGCGGGGCTGGCTGGCGCGGCTAGATCGGACGAAGAGGCGCCCCGTCGTCATGAAACGAGGGCGGGCCGATCCCTTCCGGAGCAGCGGTCGATGGCTCGACGGAGGCGGACCTCGTCCGCGAGGCCAGCATGTTGAAGCGACCGCAGCGCCGGCAGCAGACGCGGATCGGCAGCGGCGGCAGCAGCGTCGACCTCGAGTCCGCCGACGAGCGGTGACTGTAGTGCTCGGATCAAGTGCGGCACGGCGCGAGGATCGCGACGGACCGCCAACCCGAAGAGAGCCTCAGCCCTGGCCTCGTGGTGCGCGTCCTCGGCCCGGGCCAGCAGGGCGGCACGGACGTCCGGGCCGTCGACGTCGGACAGCGTGCCGAGGCCGAACGTGGCCCAGTCGCGGACCTCCGGGTCGGTGTCTCGAGAGAGGCGGATGAGAGCGGTGCGCGCCTCCGGCGCGAGGGGCTGTGGGCTGATCGTGGCAACGGCGAAGGCTACGGCGAGCCGAACTTCCGCGCTGTGATGTTCGTCCAGCGGCAACAAGCGGGGCAGAGTGCCCGGATCGCCGATGTGACCGAGCGCAGCTACGATCGACGCGAGCGGGGCAGCGATCTTCTCGACCACCAGGGCGGCCAGTAGCGCCTCAAGAACAACAGGTCGGCTATTCGGCTCGACGCCGACCAGCCGGCCCAGGATGTCCGCACCGAGGGTTCGCTCGCGCTCCAACTCGCCCCGCAGCAGACCGGTCCCCGTCTCCAGGACGTCGTCGGGGCACTCCGTCAGGACGCCCCCGATCAGATCCCATCGACAATCTTCGTCGTAGGTTCCGAGCGCGGCTTCGATGCGGAGGTCGAGTGGCCGCATACATCACCTCTTGATCGAAAGGCGGCCTCCCCGCGGCCGCTGCGTCTCTTGTCGGCGGGACCAAGTCTCCAGCTGAAGCCTCGTCGGCCGGGCACTACGCAGCCACGTTAACGTTTTCCACATCGCGACGGCCTTAGGTCGCACGTGGGGGAACGGCGTCCCGGCCCGCGCATCCCGCCTCCGCTAGCATTGCCGAGGTATGTCCTCGATCACTTTCGTCACGATTGTCTCGAGCTTTCTCGCGTCGTCGGTCGAGTTCGTCGAAGCGGTCACGATCGTCCTCGCGGTAGGCGTGACGCGTCAGTGGCGATCGACCTTGATCGGCGTGCTCACTGCCCTCGTGGCCCTGGCGCTGCTGGTGGGCATCTTCGGCACGGCGATCGTCCTGTTCGTGCCGATCGGCGTCGTGCGCCTTGTCGTGGGCGGGTTTCTGCTCATCTACGGCCTTCAGTGGCTGACGAAGGCCGTGCTCCGAGCAGGCGGGGCCAGGGCCAAACACGACGAGACGGCTATCTACGAGCGCGAGATCGCGGCGCTCCGAGCCGAGCCGCCGGTTCCGGCGACCGGCATGGACTGGATCAGCTTCACCGTGGCGACCAAGGGTGTGCTGCTAGAGGGGCTGGAGGTGGCATTCATCGTGGTCACGTTCGGTGCCTCGGCCGGGATGCTGGGACCTGCAGCCGCGGGTGCAGCCGCAGCGGGCGCGCTGGTGCTCGGGATCGCGTTTCTCGTCCACCGGCCTCTCGCGGCGGTGCCGGAGAACGGGCTCAAGTTCGCCGTGGGCGTGATGCTGACGGGCTTCGGGACCTTCTGGGCGGGCGAGGGCATAGGGATCGACTGGCCAGCCGGAGACGCCGCAATCCTGGCTCTGCTCGCGGGCTACCTGCTCCTGGCGCTTCTAAGTGCCTACCTCGTCAGAACCCGGTTCAGCACCGGTCGGATGCGCGTGTCTGCGGCAGGCCGAGAGCCCTGAGATGCGCTACGTGCGGGGCTTCTTCGGTTTCTGGTACGACTTTCTCGTCGGGGATCGGTGGGAGCTGTTTGCGGGTCCGATCCTTGCGTTGTTCGTGGCCTGGCTTGCGGTTCGGGCAAGCGTGCCGGCCGCGATCACCGGAGCCCTGATCTTCGTCCTCGTCTCGACCGTCGGGGGGCTGAGCATCGCCTGGGCGTCGCGGCGATAAGGTAGCCAGCCCGTTCGGCGACAACTGCGCTCGTTGTTCTACAGTTGGATCCGCCATGGCACGTCTCGAGATCATGGACGTCACCGACGAAGCTCGCTTCGGGCTGGTCCCGCCGTGCGCTGACCCGTCGTTCGACCACCGAACCTGCGACTACTGGGAGGACGCCGATCGGGGCTCGAAGGCCCGTCGGCCGAGCTGGCTTCCCGCGCCCCGAACCGGTTCGGCTGCCGGGACTGGTTCGGCCCCAGGCGCGCTCGAAATCCCGACCGGCGCTGCCTCGACCAACCCGTTTGCGCCGGCGCCCAGGGCAGAGCCGAACCCGTTCCTGCCCGCCTCGAAGGCCGCCCCGAACCCGTTCGCGCCCGCGTTCGGCGAGCCGGCCCACAACCTGTTCCTCGATGACCGGACGAGCATCCCCGCCGACAATCCGTTTGCACCTCAGCGCGCGGTCCGCCCCACGATCGCCGCCGAGGCTCCGCGCAAGCTGCAGCTCCTCGGCCGTGGCCTGGGCATCTTCGGCAGCTACGCCAAACTGCTGCTTCTCGACGGAGAGGCCGCCGGCTACTGCCAGTTCGGGCCGCTTTCCGCTTACCCACGGGCCCTGCGGTTGAGGGCGCTATACCCGCAGCTGCCGGACGCGCCGCTGCCGGCGGTCATCACCTGCATCGCCACCACGGCCACGGCCCGCCGGAGCGGCTACGCGCTGCGGCTTGTCGGGGAAGTCTGTGGTGACCTGGCCGGACGTGGATTCGCCGCAGTCGAGGCGTACCCGGAGGTTAGGGCCGCGGAACATGCAACGCCGGCCGCCCGGCCCGAGTTCTGGATCCGGGCCGGTTTCCAGCTGGCCGTGGACGACGAGCGCTACCCGGTCATGCGCCGTGAGCTTTGAGATGCGCCGGCTGGGCCACGCCATGCGGTCCGGGCGATCACGTCACGCCACCGGCTCTGGCCGTGCGGCCGGCTTTGGCCGCGCGACGCTTGCCCTTGTCGGCGCCCTGGTCATCGCCGCCGTCGCGGTCACTGCCTGCGCTCAACCCGGTCCCACGCCGGAGCCGCAATACACGTCCCTCCCGATCGGCGCCACGCCGTGGCCCAGCGGCACGACCGGCCAATACGGCCTGCACATCGACCCGAGCCTGCTCGGTAAGCTGCCGCGGTCGGTCGACGCCGAGCCGCTCCTTGAGGATGCCGAGAGCGAGTCCGTGGCACTCGACAACGCCGACCTCGCCAAGACGTTCGATGGCTACGCCGCGGCGTCGATCGGTGAAGTTGGCGACGCCGACTGGCTCAATCTGGCCATCGGCCACTTCCAGCCGGACAACCAAACACCTGACGTCTATTCGGCCTGGGTCGATCAGTACGCGACCGGCGCGTGCTCGCAAGCCGACGGCGTCTCCAGCGCGACCCAGTCGACGATCAACGATTGGCTCGTCGACGTGGCGACGTGCGGCGGCGGTCCGACCGTCTATACGCTTTCTCTCGGGGGCGGCGTGGTCCTGTCGATGTTCGGTTACGGCCCACGCGACCTGGGCCGCCAGCTGATCGGGGCGCTCTACTAGATCAGCGGTTCTCGACCGCTACGGCCCCGCCTTTGGCCAGCACGTTCCAATTCGGCATGAGGGCTTCTGCAGGGCCCGACCTCCCGCCGGCGCGTGACGATCCGCGCCGGCGGGAGCACACTGACGTCCAGCGCTCGGGCCGTGCCCGGGCTGTCCATTCGGAGGACCCCGATGGCGATCGAAACCAGCTCTACGCGGCACGCTGGACCCCGCCCCGTCCGCGCCCCTCGCGGGCCGCAGCGCAGCTGCAAGGGGTGGGCCCAGGAAGCCGCCCTGCGAATGCTGATGAACAACCTCGATCCCGAGGTCGCCGAGCGCCCGGACGATCTCGTCGTGTACGGCGGCACCGGCCGGGCCGCGCGCAGCTGGGACGCATTCGATGCCATCGTCCGCGAGCTGCGACGTTTGGAAAACGACGAGACGCTCCTGGTTCAGTCTGGGAAGCCGGTCGGTGTATTCCGAACTAACGAGTGGGCGCCGCGAGTCCTGATCGCCAACTCGAACCTGGTCGGCAAATGGGCCAATTGGGACACGTTCCGTGAGCTCGAGCGCGCCGGGCTGACTATGTACGGCCAGATGACGGCTGGCTCGTGGATCTACATCGGTACACAGGGGATTCTGCAGGGCACGTACGAGACGTTCGCTGAGCTGGCCCGACAGTATTTCGGCGGGAGCCTGAGCGGCCGTGTGACGCTGACCGCCGGTTTAGGCGGCATGGGCGGTGCCCAGCCGTTGGCCGTGGCGATGAACGAGGGCGTGGCGCTGGTCGTAGAGGTCGACGACGCCCGAGCGAAGCGGCGCCGGGACATCGGCTATGTTGACCGCCTGACCTATTCGCTGGACGAGGCGCTCAGCTGGGCGCGGTCGGCGGCAGCCGAGGGGCGCCCGGAGTCGATCGCCCTGGTCGGCAACGCGGCCGAGATCGAACCCGAGCTGGTCCGGCGCGGCGAGCGGTTCGACGCCGTCACCGACCAGACGTCCGCCCATGACGCGCTGAACGGATACGTGCCGACAGGCGTCTCCGTGGCCGAGGCGGCCGAACTGCGCCGAAGCCACCCCGACGAGTACGTCCGTCGCTCCATGACATCGATGGCCGACCACGTCCGGGCTATGCTCGCCCTCCAGTCGGCCGGGTCGGTGACCTTCGACTACGGCAACAACATCCGAGCCCAGGCTCAGACCGCCGGAGTGGCCAACGCGTTCGACTTCCCGGGCTTCGTCCCAGCCTTCATCCGGCCGCTCTTTTGCGAGGGCAAGGGACCGTTCCGATGGGCGGCCCTCTCAGGCGATCCGGCAGACATCGCGGCCACGGACAGGGCCATCCTGGATCTCTTCCCGGAGAACGAATCGCTTCGGCGATGGATCGAGATGGCCGAGGCGCGCGTGCCCTTCCAGGGGCTGCCGGCGCGGATCTGCTGGCTCGGCTACGGCGAGCGGTCGAAGGCCGGTCTGGCCTTCAACGAGCTGGTGCGTACCGGGCGGGTTAGCGCTCCGATTGTGATCGGTCGGGACCACCTCGACGCCGGCTCGGTCGCCTCGCCGAACCGCGAGACCGAATCGATGCGGGACGGATCGGACGCGATCGCAGATTGGCCCCTGCTCAACGCCTTGGTGAACACGGCGTCGGGCGCCAGCTGGGTCAGCATCCACCACGGTGGCGGGACTGGCATCGGGTACTCCCAACACGCGGGAATGGTCGTGGTTGCCGACGGATCCGACCTGGCTGCGCAAAAGTTGGAGCGGGTACTGACGACGGATCCGGGCATGGGAGTTATCCGTCACGCCGACGCCGGCTACGACCGGGCAATTGAGGTCGCTCGGGAGCGCGGAATCCGCGTCCCAATGCTCGACGGCGAGCGAGCGGAAGACAAGTAGATCTCCGCCGGACCCGATGCGGGGCCCTGCGCTCGCCGGGCCGCGTCCCGTCAGGCCCTGGTCGGCTCCGGTCGAAGGCCGGGCGTCTCGACTTCGGGAAGCGCGGCTTCGTTCGGGAGCATCCCGGCCGGCGCGACGCCCGCCTCGGAACCGCACGTTGCAGCGCCCCCAGCCGCGGCAAACGGCGCTGGCAAGCGTCCGCCACCGACCGTGGCGAATGCCACCGGGATGTCGCGGAGCGACCGCAGCGGCGAGGCAAGGACGGGCACCACGGACGCGAACGACGCGACGGCCGCCAGGATCAGGGCGGCCCGGACGGGCACTACCGTCGCAAGAATCCCGCCCGCGACCGACCCAATCGGGATGGTTCCCCAAACGATGAAACGCATCGTCGCGTTCATCCGGCTCTGCATCTCCGGAGGCGTAATAGCCTGGCGAAGGCTTATCTGGGCCACGTTGTAAACGACCTGGCTCATGCCGGCCAGGAACCAGCCGGCGAACAGTGTCACCGCTGCGAGGTCCAGGTTGGCCGGCGTCAGCGTCATCAGGAGAAATGCCGGGGATCCAAGAGCTGCAGACACGACGATCGTCCGCCCCAGGCCTATGGTGTTCGGGAGTCGGCTCGAAAGCGCCGCACCTGCAAGGAAGCCGACGCTGGCCGCGCCCATCACCGTGCCGTAGAAGGCCGGCGGTAGCTTCAGGTCATGCCAGATCAGGACCGGGAAGACCCCGAACAAGGCGGCGGCGCACAGGTTCGAAGTGCCCGTGCAGGCAGCGATCGGTCGCAGGTAGCGATTGCCGAGAACGTACCGCAAGCCCTCCGCGACCTCCGTTCGCATTGACATGGGACGGCCCGTATCGTCGAGTCGACGCTCGGGCTTGTCCTCGGGCCGGCGGATGGCGCTGATGAATGCACCGGAAACGAAGAAGCTCAGCGCATCGACGACGATGGCGAAGGGCGCGGCCACGATCGCGATCAGGTTGCCGCCCAGGGTGGGGCCGCCGATCTGTGCCACCGAGTAGCTGATCTGGAGGTCGGCGTTACCGTCCACGAGATCGTCGCGGTCTAGGATGGACGGAAGATACGACTGGTCGGCAACGTCGAAGAAGGCGGTCAGGGTACCTGTGGCGAACGCGACGGCGTAGAGCTGCCAGATGGTCAGGGCGCCCATGACGTAGGCGACGGGGATCGACAACAGGACGCAGCCACGGCCGATATCGGCGGCGATCAACACGGGTCGGCGGCGAACGCGGTCCAACCAAGCTCCCGCCGGCAGCGTGAATAGCAGGAACGGCAGCATCTCGACCGCGACCAGCAGCGAGACCTGAAAGACGCTCGCGCCGAGCATCGTCAGGGCGATGAACGGAATAGCGATGGTCGTGACCTGGCTGCCGAGGATCGAAACGGTCGCGGCCGACCAGATCTTCACGAAGTCTTGCTGCCGCCGGAGGGGCGGCCTCGCGATGCCTGTCATGCGTCTTCTTCCATGGCGCGGCATGCTATCGACCCGGCCTTATCCGGGCCTTACGCGACCCGTCGCATCGCGCCTGTGCCACGATATGCATGGGCATGCCGGGCGGCTATTTACCGTTGGTACCAGCGCCCAGTACGACCGGGCGGGTTGGCAAGTCTCGGTAAAGCTCCAACGAGGGTCGTCAGCCGATGACACGGAGGTTTCGTGGCGAAGCTGGTCGAATCGGTGCCGAACTACAGCGAGGGCCGTCGCATCGAGGTCGTCGACAAACTGGCCGCGGCCGTGGAGGGCGTTCCGGGGGCCTTTCTCCTCGATCGGACGAGCGACGCCAGCCACAATCGCAGCGTCCTGACACTTGCCGGCGAGCCGGCCGCGATCCTCGAGGCTCTCGAGCGGACCGTCGCCGTCGCGATCGCAGAGATCGACATGGAAAAGCAGTCCGGCGAGCACCCACGCATCGGTGCCGTGGATGTGGTCCCCTTCGTGCCGCTCGCCGGCGCGACCATGGCCGACTGCATCGAGCTGGGCCGAGCCTTCGGTTCGCTGGTGGCCGATCGCTTCGGCATTCCCGTCTACCTCTACGGCGAGGCAGCCACTTCGCCGTTGCGGCAGCGTCTGGCGGACGTTCGGCGCGGCCAGTACGAGGGCCTCAAGACCCAGATCTCCGAGCCCGGTCGCGAACCGGATTTCGGTCCGGCCAGGCTTCACGCCACGGCTGGGGCCATGGCAGTCGGCGCACGACCGTTCCTGATCGCCTACAACATCAACCTCGAAAGTCGAGACCTGGATCTCGCAAAGGGGATCGCGCGCCGGATTCGAGAGTCGGGGGGCGGACTGCCACGCGTCCAGGCCAACGGGTTCTGGATAGAAGAACTGGATTGCGCGCAGGTTTCCATGAATCTCCTCGACTACCGGACGACTCCGATATGGCTCGCCTGGGAATCAGTTCGGGCGGAGGCGGCCGAGGACGGCGTCCATCTGGCCGAGTCAGAGCTGATCGGGCTGGCGCCGCTCGGGGCGCTGCTGGATGTGGCCGACCACGCGGGCCTGTCGGGCCATCTCCCGCAGACGGAGCGGCTCGCGGGAGCGGCGGCGTTCTTGAAGTTGCGCGACTTTTCGCCGCTGCAGGCCCTGGAGTTGCGGCTCGAGACGGCGCAGAAGGGTTGAAGGGAAGAGCGACCCAATGAGTGGCATCGGCAGTGGCGCCGGGCGTGGTGCCTCCACGGGGAGTGGCGTCTCGGCGGAGAGTGGTGCCGGCCGTGGCGCACTGGGTGACGCCGCGCGTAGTGTGACCGCCCGGCCCGGCCTGCTGATCGAGGGCGCCGCGTCGATCGCGACACTCTTCGGGGGGCTCAGACGCGGCGCCGCGCAGGCCGATGCGGCCGAGATCGGCGGCGGCCGCCTTGCCGTGGCCTGCTGGGGCGACCTTTTGATTGCCGCGGGGCCGCTCGGCGAGGTACTCCGACGGGTAGCCGCCGCCGGCCATTCGCTCGACGACTTCGCCCGCCTCGACGCGGCCGGTGGTCTGGTCACGCCCGGGCTGATCGACGCTCACACCCACCTTGTGTTTGCTGGAACGCGCGAGTCGGAATGGCAGACGCGTTTTCACGGTGCCGGATACCTGGAGACTCTCCACGCGGGCGGCGGAATCCTCTCCACGGTAGCTGCCACGCGCGCAGCCTCGGATGCGGACCTCCTCGCCGGGGCGCGCCGGCGCCTGTCCGAGATGCTCGCGAACGGCACCACCACGGCCGAGGCCAAGTCGGGTTACGGGTTGAACGTGGCGACCGAGGTGCGCATCCTGGAGGTGATCGGTCGGCTCGATCGCGAGGGTCCGGTACAGCTGGTGCCCACGTACCTGGGCGCCCATGCGGTCCCGGCCGAGTTCCGCGGCCAGAGCGAGGGGACCGAGGCATACGTCGCTCAAGTCATCGGCGAGCAGCTGCCGGCCGTTGCTAGTCAGGGAATTGCCCGCTTCTGCGATGTCTTCTGTGAGAAGGGCGTCTTCGACGCGGCCCAGACCGTCCGCATCTTCAATGCCGCGAACGGCTACGGGCTTCGCCTCCGCGTTCACGCCGACGAGCTAATGCCGTCTGGCGGGGCCGAGCTTGCGGCCGAGCTAGGTTGCGTCTCCGCCGATCACCTGACGGCCCCGTCTCCGGCTGGTGTCGCTGCCCTGGCCTGCTGCGCCGAAATCGGCCAGCCGGTCGTGGCCACGCTGCTGCCGGCCACTAGCTGGTTCCTCGGCAAGCACCACTTCGCGCCCGCCCGGCGCTTCATCGACGCGGGCGTCCCGGTTGCCCTGGCGACGGATCTAAACCCGGGCACGAGCCCCACGGTCAGCTTGCCTCTGATCATGTCGATCGCCTGCCTGGAGATGGGCCTGACGCCAGGAGAGGCGCTCACTGCAGTCACGATCAACGCCGCCCATTCGATCGGCCTGGGCGCGGAGCTGGGTTCGATCGAGCCCGGTAAGCAGGCCGACCTGGTCATCTGGGACGTTCCGAATCTGGTGCAAATCCCCTACTGGCTCGGCTCCAATCGCGTCCGCGCGGTTGTCAAGCGTGGACGAACGGTCTTCGAGCGAATCCTTTAGTTCCCTTCACGGATCGGCCGCCGTCGGTCGGCCTGAGGCGTGGTCAGATCCTGCCGCGTGGCTCCAGGACTACCGTGGCGACTTCGGCCGGGAGCGACGACGGCATCAGCGATAGCTTGGACTGCGGAGCCGGCGGCGCCGAAACGCCCATCTCGTGGAAGAACTTGGCCAACGCTTCGGCAGCGTCCGCGTCATCGCAGAGTGGCATTGGCACGACCACCTTGGCGTCCAGCTGGGCGACCAGCTCGGCTGCCTTGTTGGCGGGGAGCGCACCCCCGACGCCGATGCAGACCACGTCCACGGGACCGATATCGGTGAGCTTGTCTTCGGTGAGAAGGTGCCCGATCTCGCCGAGATGAATGACGTGGACCCCGTCGAGCTCGACGATGAAGGCGACGTTGCGGCCGCGTTCTTTGCCCCGATGCTCGTCACGGAAGGTCCTGACGCCGGTGATCAGGACGTCCTTGATCTCGTACTCACCCGGCCCATCGAGGCAGAAGGCGTCTTCCAGGCTGCCGGGTAGCATCGTGGAGCCGTCGCGCGAGATTCGGCCCTTGGCCTTGGGCAGGGGCGAATCATCCGGGTGGCTGTAGGTGACGATGTCGCCGATGATCCCGCGACCCGTCGGCCCAACAACAGATTGATAGGCGTCGGCTACGACGACCGCGTCTTTGCCGCGCATGCGGACGCACGTCCGCCCGTACCAGGTAAGTTCCATGCGCGGATTCTTGCACAGGTCCCTGCCCGGCCGCTCATCGGTCGGCGCGGTCCAGCGCCGCGACGCGAAGCCGAAACCTTCGGTGTCTGAGCTCCCGTCGATGAACTCGCCCGGAAAAGGAGGACCGGAGGCGCCTGCCCAATCGGCACCTCCGGTCGGAGGGAGGGAGGATGGAACGTTCAGGAGGCTTGTCCAGTGTTCCTGAGAGAAGATTACTCGGGTTGCATGAATGCGGGACCCGCAGATCGTTAAGAAACCATAACAAAGTGATCCGGTACCTCCACTGGATAACTTCGCTTCCATCGACGAGGCTGCTGCGACACCTGCGGGCCGCGGTTCAGGACCCGTCGACTCCGTTTGCCTGGCAGAATCCTCGCATGAAATCGCACCTCCCGAGCCGACCGCGATTCGGTCTGCTGCTTGGCCTGGCCATCGTGGCATCCGCTTGCGGATCAGCCGTCAGTTCGGCCGCCCCGGCGACGCTGCCCTCGGCGCCGGCCTCGCCTTCGGCATCGGCATCACCAACCTCTGCGGTTGGTTCGCCCAATGCGTCGGATCAAGCGATCTACGCAACGATCGAGAGCCAGGTAGAAGTCATCCGGGAGTTGCACGCTCAGAAGATGGTGACGCCGGTCCTCCTCGACTCGAATGGCATCCGCGACTGGCTGACGCAGGCCGACGCTGCGCAGACAAACCACGTTACGATGGCCGATGAAAGTCGGCTCTTCATTCACATGGGGCTCCTGCCGGCCGGATCGTCGCTGGAGCAGATGGAGCTCGACCTCCAGGCCGGCCAGGTGGTCGGCTTCTACGATCCCGTCTCCAAGGGTCTCTACGTGCTGTCGGACTCGGGCGGTGTTGGTCCGACCGAGAAGCTGACGTTCTCGCACGAGTACACCCACGCACTCCAGGATCAGAACTTCGGGCTCGAGAAGCTGGCCACCGATACTCCCGACCAGGGCGACCGCGACCTGGCCAGGACCGCCCTGCCGGAAGGTGACGCCACGCTGACCATGACGCTGTGGGCGGAGAAGTACCTGTCGCTGGGCGAGCTGCTGGCCATAGCTGGCGAGTCGCTGAGCGGGCCTCAGGCCGACCAGCTTGCGACGGCGCCGGCGATTCTCCGCCAGACGCTCATGTTTCCGTACCAGGATGGCCTCAGTTTCGTCCAGGGCATATACAACAGCGGCGGTTGGGCAGCTGTCGACAAGCTTTACTCCGACCCGCCCGACTCGACCTCGCAGATCCTCCATCCGCAGTTGTATGCGGCCGGAGTGAAGCCCGTCGCGGTCTCGATCCCGGCCGTGCCCGCCTCGTTGGGGAGCGGCTGGAAGCTGACCATGCAGGACACGCTGGGTGAGCTGCAGCTCCGCGTCTGGCTGGAAGGAGACAATCCGACGGACGCGGCTACGTCGGCGGCGGCAGCGGCCACCTCCGCCTGGGGCGGCGATCGGGTCGGGTTGTACGAGGGGCCGGACGGCAGCTGGGCGGTGCTGCTACGGACGGAATGGAGGTCGGCGGCCGGCGCGGCTGCCTTCTCCGCCGCGGCGACTCAGGCCTTGACCCGCGTGGGGGGCCAGTTCCAGGTCTGCGGCGACTCGACCCACATCGACGTGGCCATCGCCTCGAGCGAGCTACTCGTGCCGAAGTTCATCGCCTGCGACTCGATGGGCTAGCGGGCCGGCTGCGGTGGCCGACTCGTGCCGCCCGGACTTCGCCGGCTCCGTGTTACATCGACTCCGGGGCTGAGATGCCCAGGAGGCCCAGGGCGTTGGCCAGCGTCGTCTTCGCAGCCGCGACCAGGGCCAGCCGCCCGGCCGATCGATCGGGTTCTGCCTCGTCGATAACGCGGGCGTCGCGATAGAAAGCGTGGAACGCCGTGGCCAGCTCCGTGGCGTAGGCCGTGATGCCGTGCGTCTCCTCGCTCGCGGCCGCATCCTCCACGACTTCGGGCAGCCGGACGATCTGGCGGGCAAGTTGCGCTTCGGGGACGCCGGGCAGGACGGCGGCGAGCAGTCCCGAAAGCTGCGCGTCGCCGGCGGCGGGCGGAGGCATCCCCGACTCGGCCGCCTTGCGCAGGATCGAGGCGATTCGCGCGTGGGCGTACTGGACGTAGTAGACGGGGTTCTCACTCGACTGCTTCTTCGCCAGTTCGATGTCGAAATCGATTCCGCTCGACGCGGCGCGTGAGGCGAAGAACCACCGAGCCGCATCCACGCCGATTTCGTCGAGCAACTCGTCGAGGGTGATGAACTCGCCCGTCCGCTTCGACATCGGAACTTCCTTGCCGTCCCGAACGAACCGGACCCAGGCCGTGAGGATCATCTGGACGTGCTCGCGGTCGAAGCCGAGCGACTGAGCCGCGGCCTTGACCCTGGCGACGTAGCCGTGGTGGTCCTCGCCCCAGATGAAGACGATGCGCTCGTAGCCGCGGCTGAACTTCTCGACGAGGTAGCCGATGTCGGCCGCAAAGTAGGTGGGAGCGGCGTCGCCGGTCGAGCGCAGGATGACCCGATCCTTGTCGTCGCCGTACGTGGTCGATCGGAAGACGACCGCGCCGTCCTCCTCGTAAACGTCGCCGGCGGCGCGGAGTCGTTCGACCGCCTGCGCCACCCAGCCGTCGTTGTGGAGCGTGCTCTCCGAGCGCCAAACGTCGAAGTGGCAGCCGAGGTGATCGAGGCTGGCTTCGATACCGGCGCGAACCTGCTCCGATGCCCACCGGCCGATCGCCCAGGCGGGGTCTTCGCCCGACTTCTTGGCCTCGGCCAGAACCTCCGCCGGGACGTCCCTTGCCATGTCGTAGACGTAGTCGCCGCGGTAGCCGTCCTCCGGGACCTCGCTGCCCTCGCGGATGGCCACGACAGAGGCGCCGAGGTTCTTCACCTGGCTGCCGAAGTCGTTGAAGTAGTACTCGCGCTCGACCCGGTGGCCGGCGGCGGCGAGGACTCGGCACAGCAGGTCGCCGGTAAAGGCGCCGCGGGCGTTGCCGATGTGGAGCGGCCCGGTGGGGTTGGCCGAGACGAACTCGACGTTAATGTGCTCCGGATGGTCGGCCGCGACGTGGCCCCACGTCGCGCCGTTGCCAAGGATGTGCGTCGTCGTCGCGGCCAGGGCGCCGTCGGACAGGCGAACGTTGAGAAACCCGGGCGGCGCCACCTCGACCGAGGCTATCGGGGAGTTCGGGTCCGTGGCCGTCGTGGCCACATGGGCGGCGATGGCCCGGGCGATCTCGAGGGGTGGGCGGCGGTACGGCTTTGCCAGCTTGAGGGCAATGTTGCTGGCGAAGTCGCCGAAGGCCGGGTCGGCTGGTCGTTCGACAGCGACGGGCGCGTCCTGTGGACCGGTAGGCGCGCCGCCGGCCGAGGCCGGCGCCAATTCGGTCCGGGCGCGTGCCCAGGCGGTTTCGATGGCTTCTCGGACCTGGGATCTCAGGCCGGGCATGGCGTCAGGGGTCATGACCGAATGGTAGCGAGGCGGACGCAGTCACGTTGCAGCGGGTCTGGGAGGGCGAGAACGTGGGGCTCGCCGTGCCCGCCCCTTGGCCACTGGCGTCCGGGTGAGGGCCGGACCGGGGCCCTCCAGGCGGCGAACTCAGGCCGGCCAGCCCCAGTCGCGGATCTCCGGCGCGTCCTCGCCTTCGGCGCGGGTGTAGGCGCGGGCTTCGGTGCGCTTGTCCTCCATGAGCTGGCGAACGTGGCCGGCCTTCGCGCCGAGCCCGGGGATCCGGTCGATGGCGTCGATCACGAGGTGGAAGCGGTCAAGGTCGTTGAGCATGACCATGTCGAACGGGGTGGTGGTGGTGCCCTCTTCCTTGTAGCCGCGAACATGCATGTTGTCGTGCCCGTGGCGCCGGTAGGCCAGGCGGTGGATCAGCCACGGGTAGCCGTGATAGGCGAACACGATCGGCTTGTCAGTGGTGAAGAGCGAGTCGAACTCCTTGTCGGTCATGCCGTGCGGATGTTCGGTCTCCGGCTGGAGCCGCATTAGGTCCACGACGTTGACGACTCGAACCTTGACGTCCGGCAGGTACTCGCGCATGAGATCTACGGCCGCGAGTGTTTCGAGCGTCGGGATGTCGCCGCAGCAGGCCATGACGACGTCGGGCTCGCCGCCCTGGTCGTTGCTGGCCCAGTCCCAGATGCCTATGCCGCGGGTGCAGTGCAGGATCGCCTGTTCCATCGTCAGCCAGTTGGGGGCCGGCTGCTTGCCGGCAACGATGACGTTGACGTAGTTGCGGCTGCGCAGGCAGTGATCCGTGACCGAGAGCATCGTGTTCGCGTCCGGCGGCAGGTAGACCCGGATGATCTCGGCCTTCTTGTTGACGACGTGGTCGATGAAGCCCGGGTCCTGGTGGGTGAAGCCGTTGTGGTCCTGGCGCCAGACCAGCGAGCTGAGCACGTAGTTGAGCGAGGCGATCGGGCGGCGCCACGGAATGTCGCGGGTCACCTTGAGCCACTTTGCGTGCTGGTTGAACATCGAGTCGATGATGTGGATGAAGGCTTCGTAGCAGTTGAACATTCCATGCCGGCCGGTGAGGAGGTAGCCCTCCAGCCAGCCTTCGCACTGGTGCTCCGAAAGAACCTCCATGACCCGGCCGTCGGGCGAGAGATGATCGTCGCCCGGAATGGTTTCGGCATCCCACGCCCGATCGGTCACCTCGAATAGCGACTGGAAGCGGTTCGAGGCCGTCTCGTCGGGTCCGAACATCCGGAAGTTGTCAGGGTTGCGGGCCATGATGTCCCGGATGAACGTGGCTGCGACCCCGGTTGCCTCGGCGGTTGAGCCGCCCGGCGCCGGCACGTCGACGGCGTAATCTCGGAAGTCGGGCATGATCAGCTCGCGCAGCAGCAGGCCGCCGTTGGCATGCGGGTTGGCGCCCATTCGCCGCCGGCCCTTCGGGGCGAGCGCCGCGAGCTCGGGCCGCAGCGTGCACTTATCGTCGAACAGCTCCTCGGCCCTGTAGCTGCGCATCCACGTC
>DASWZK010000049.1:0-5929 GCA_036404515.1 Candidatus Limnocylindrales bacterium | reverse complement strand
TGCCCGACTACACGGCTCACAACGAGCGGGAGCTTCCGGGGGCCGAAGAGCCTGATTGGGCCGAAGAGCCTGATTGGGCCGACTCGGCCGATCGCGCCCAGCTCGATCCGTCCCTGGGCCCTCTTTCGTAGGGCGCGGGCGAGTCGCCAGGCGCGCGCTTCACGCGTAGCGGTCAAGCAAAGCAGGCCTGCTCTCAGATCTGTCATCGGTAGCTGAATGCCGACACTACGGCTTGAGTGTCACGCTGACCCTTGTCCGGCGGCCTGGCTCTCGCTATGGCGGCGTCGTCGTCGTACCGACCCCCCCTTTGACCGTGAACGGCTGACTTTCCCCGCACGATGCTGGCTCAGTCGGAGGAGCTGCTAGCGGCTGGAGCTACCGAGTCGGCCGGCTCGGTGGTCCAGTGGGCGGATCGAATCCTGAGCCTGGTCAGAGCGATACAGCCACCCGAACGCGCCTGATCATCAAGGTGGCAGCCAGGTACACGACGAGCGACACTACGAGCGACGGGATTGTTCCGCCGAGCCAGCCAACGTATGTCGTCTCGGCGAGGTATGTCGCGATGCCACAACCCCAGGCCAACAGTGCTACTGCGTTGACCCCACCGCTAGAGATACCCCGACCGTCCTCCGGGTACAGCTCGGCCGCGTCGTAGCGCCGCCGCTTCAGGATGAAGTAGTCCGCGAAGAGGACTCCGAACAGCGGCGTGAATAGCGAGCCGACCAGGTATAGGAAGCTCTGGAAGCTGGCGAGATCGACGCTAAGGGCGATGGCGAGACATACGCCCCCGATCGCGGTTACGAGGGCACGGGTGGAAAGCGCGGGCAGTACGTTCTTGATGGAGATGGCGCCCGAGTAGACGTCGGCGAAGGCGTTGTCGGTCTCGTCGCCGAGCAGGAGAGCCAGGCCGGCAGCGCCGAAGGCGACGGTCATGATCGAACCGATCAAGTCGGACGTCGGCAGCACGAGGATCAGCAGGAGGCCGAGGCTGTAGAAGAGGACATTGGCCACTCCGAAGCCCGAGAAGGTCCCCCAGAAGGACGAGCGGGAGCTTTTCGCGAAGCGATTGAAGTCGGCGACCAAGGGCAGCCAGCTGATCGGCATCGCCACGACCAGGTCGATCCCCTGGGCGAAGGTCAGGCTGCCGTCGCCCGGCCTGCTCACCAAGACGGCGAAGTGGGCGTGGCTGACGACGTAGAGGGCCATCCACCCTCCGGTCGCCAGAACGATCCAGATGCCCGCCCTCTCGAGCCACTGGCGCACGACGACCAGGGGCCCGCCAAGCGCGAACAGGATGACGACGATCGCCCACACAATCGCCCAGATCGTGTAGCTCGATGCGCCGAAGAACGACTGGGTCAGGCGGGCAGAAGCCTGCGCCATGATGACCAGTTCGAACGCGCCCCAGCCCACCAGCTGGACGACGTTGAGGAGGCTGGGCAGGTAGCTGCCGCGCTGGCCGAAGCTGGGTCGCAGGCTGACCATCGACGGGATGCCGTTGTCGCTGCCGACAACTCCGGCCAGACCGAGCATGACAGTGCCGATGAGCGTGCCCACGAGGATTGCAAAGATTGCTCCCCAGAAGCCCAGGCCTGGCACCAGCGCTGTACCTGCAAGCAGGACGAGAAGCCCTACGCCGAGGTCGGCCCAGAGGACGAAGTAGTCGAGGAACCCCAGCACGCGGAAACGATCCGGTACGCGCTCGATGCCGATCGTCGCCGCGGCCAGATCGCTGCGAGGTACCCCCAGAGGTTGAGCTTGCGCGACCACCGTTCCTCCTGTGTCTTCGGTTCCTCCGGAGCGAAACCCTGTTCCGTCAGAACGCCACGTATCCCCGCTGGTCCGACTCCACGACCCGACCCGCCTGAAGGAGTTCGACGTGCCCACCAGGGCGTAGTCTGATGACCCGACCGACAACAGTCGGGCGGTCCTCTTCGCCCAGCGCGGCCACCACCTCGGCCAGACGAGCCTCGGGCGCGGTGAAGAGCAACTGGTAGTCCTCGCCGCCGGAGACGGCGAGCTGGCGTGCCTTCGCCTCACCCAGCAGGGCCACGGCCGCTGCCTCGAGCGGGAGACGGTCCGTGTCGAGCCTGATCGCCACACCGCTGGCCTGGGCCACGTGCCAGGCTTCGCTCACAACCCCGTCGCTGACGTCGATGGCGCAGCGGAGACCCATGGACGCGATCGCCCGGCCTGCCGCGAGCCGCGGCCGGGGGCGATGGAGGGCCGCGAGCAGCGGAGCCGCCTCCGGGCAGGAAAGCTGTTCGCCGCCCTCGAGCAGCAGCGCAAGACCAGCTGCCGAGGCCCCGACCGACCCGGTCAGGAGCAGCAGATCCCCGGGTAGAGCGCCGTCGCGGCACAGCAGCCGACCGGGCTCCGCCTCCCCGACAAGAACCACGTTCACCACCAATGGCCCCGGACTGCGGACAGTGTCGCCACCGACCACGCGCGTCCCGGTCAAACGGGCCAGCTCGGTCAGCCCCTCATACATCTCTTCGACGAGCGCCGCCTGCTTTGGCAGCAGCGCCACCGAGATCAGGGCCCGTCCCGGCACAGCCCCCATAGCCGCGAGATCGGACAGGTTGACCGCAAGCGCCTTCCAGCCAAGGTCGCGTGGCGACGTCCAGTCGAGCCGGAAGTGAATGCCCTCTACGAGCATGTCTGTAGTTGCCACCACGAGTTTGCCAGGACTGGGCGGCCACGCCGCCGCGTCGTCGCCGATGCCCAGCCCGTCCCAGGCCGGGTCGAGACGGCCCGCCAGCGACGCGATCAACTCGAACTCGCCAGGGCCGCTCATCGAGGGACCGCCCCGGGGGCAGTCCTGGAGCGGAACGCTTCGGGATGCGCCCCTGCGGCCCGCACAGCCGCAAGCAGATCGGCTGCCGCTCGGCCCGGATCCCGAGCCGCGGTGATAGCGCTGATGACCGCAACGACGTCGGCCCCTGCAAGCACCGCTCGTCCCGCGTTCTCAGACGTGATCCCGCCGATGGCGATGATCGGCGCCCGACCGCGGGACGGAGCCAGTGCCGAGTTCGCTTCCGCCGCCGTTCGAGCCGCCTCCAAGAGCGCCAGGCCGGTCAATGTCGCGTTGGACTTGGAGCCCGTCGGAAAAACGGCGCCAACGCCCAGGCAGTCGGCCGTTGCGGCATCGGGCGCGGCCAGCTGCACGGCATCCGTGATCGACAGCCCAATCAGCGCGGCCTCGCCGAGCAACTTGCGGGCGTCCGCGATTGGGAGGTCATGCTGGCCGAGGTGGACCCCGTCTGCCTCGGCCGCGAGGGCGATGTCGACTCGATCGTTGACGATCAGCAGAGCGTCGACCCGCCGGGTAAGGCGACGAACCCCCAGGGCTATCTCCAGGGCCCGTCGTGCCGAGCCCTCCTTCTCGCGCACCTGGACGACTCGAATGCCGCTCCCGAGGGCCGCCTCGACGATCTCTTCCGAGCGCCGATCGGCGCTGAGCGACTCCTCGGTCACGAGGTATACGCCCGCTCCCCGGAGCAGCTCACGGCGTCGTGCCAGCTCCTTGCCGCCATCAGTCAGGCTCTCGAGTGAGCCCATCGCCGCCTCGGTCATGCCGCCGCCGTCTCCCGCAGCGACGCCCTGGTTCGGGCGAGGATCGTGGCTTCGTCCAGCGCAGCCACAGCGTCCATGAGCTGTGCCCGGAACGTGCCCGGTCCGGCGCTCCTCGCTGCGGCTATCTCGCCGGCAATCCCAAAGGCAACCATCGCCTCGATCGCGGCAAGGAACGGATCCGTCTCGACGGCCAGGAAGGCTCCGACAATAGCCGTGGCCATGCAGCCCGACCCGGTGACGCGGCCCATGAGTGGGTGTCCGTTGCGAACCTCGCCCGCGCGAGTTGCGTCGGCCACATAGTCGATGGCCCCGCTGACGACCGCCGTTCCCCCAAAGCGGGCCGCAGCCAGCCTTGCGGCCGAGTCGGGTGCTCCGGAAGCAAGGGAGTCCACGCCCCTGATCTTGGCTTCCATCCCGGCGATCGTGGCCAGCTCGGCCGCGTTGCCACGGACCACGGCCACTTTGACAGCGGAGCGGATCCGTTCTGTGGTCGTGGTCCGAAGCTTGGTCGCGCCTGCCCCAACCGGGTCGAATACGACGGGGATGCCGCGGGCGTTGGCCTCCTCCCCCGCAGCTAGCATCGCTTCGATCCACTTCTCTTCGAGCGTCCCGATGTTGAGGACCAGAGCGCCGGCGTAGGCCACCATCTCGCGGACTTCTTCGATGGCGTGGGCCATGACCGGCGACGCTCCCAGCGCCAGCAACACGTTGGCCGTGTCGTTCATCACCACGAAGTTGGTGATGTTGTGGATGAGCGGCGTGCGCGCTCTAATTCGGCCCAGTGATTGCGCGGTCAGATGGGCCAGATCGAGCTCAGACATGGGACGACCCCCAGAGGTGGTTCACCGGCCCGTGGCCGGCGCCGAGCGGCTCGGCGTGCTCAATGGCTCCTTGCAGGAAGGCCCGCGCTTCCCGGGCCGCCTCGAGCGGCTCTTTTCCGCGCGCCAGGCACGCCACTATGGCCGCCGAGAACGTGCAGCCGGTGCCGTGAGTGTGGGGCGTGTCGATCCTCTTACTCGACAGGACTTCGAAGGAGCGCCCGTCGAAGACCAGGTCATCCGAACGGTCTCCCTTGAGGTGGCCGCCCTTGACGATGACAATCGACGGCCCAAGGGCGTGGATTCGCCGCGCGGCCTCTCTCGCCGACGCCAGGTCCCGCACCTCGACGCCCGAGAGCACCGTGGCCTCCGGGGCGTTTGGCGTCACGACAGCCGCCAGCGGCAGGAGCAACTCGACGAGAGCCTGCACCGCCTCGGGGCGCAGCAGGGCGTCGCCGCTCTTGGCGACCATGACCGGATCCACGACCAGCGCCGCGAACGAGTGGGCGCGCAGCCGATCGGCCACGGCCTCGATGATCGGCGCGCTCCAGAGCATCCCCGTCTTGGCGGCATCGGCTCCGATGTCCTCGAGAACCGCGTCGATCTGGGCCGCCACGATATCGGGCGGAACCTCGTGAATGGCACGCACGCCGAGCGTGTTCTGGGCCGTGATTGCGGTGATGGCCGTGGCGCCATAAACGCCGAAGGCGGTAAATGTCTTGAGATCGGCCTGGATGCCCGCACCGCCGCCCGAGTCGGAGCCCGCAATGGTCAGCGCTCGCGGACGCCGGGGCGCCTCGCCCGACTGCTCGTTGCCTGTCACCGGAGACCAATCCCGTTCATCTTCGACCTCTGAAGACATATATCGCCGCGCTCCGCGGGGGGAATGCGGCGAGGGAGTGATCGTGCCTGCTTCCTTCGCTGGTATTGCCCAGATCAGGTACGGCGGGTCTGCGGCGCTAGCCGCACTCTCAGCGCTGGTGGCGCTCCCCGGAGGCGTATTCGGTTGGCGGAATCGTAACACCACCCGAGCGGGAGGCTCGAAGCCCGCTCGGGTGGGCACACGCTGGAACGATCGTCGCTATTGCAGGATGGTGTCACGACCGGTGGCTTTGCGACGAGGCCGAATCCCGGCGGATGGCACGGCCGGCCCTGAGATTGCGGTGGGCGGACAGGGCGCGCATGCTGAGGCCTCGATGTCCGATCCCGACCGACCTCTCCGCCTTCTAGTCGTCGATGACCACGAAGTGGTGCGCCAGGGGCTCATCGCCTTCCTCGATCGCCACGAGCAGTTCGAGGTGGTCGCCGAGGCCGGCACGTGCGCGGAGGCAATCTCTCAGGCGCGGAGGTTCGTCCCGGATCTCGTCCTGATGGATATACGCCTGCCCGACGCATCCGGGATCGAAGCGTGCCGGTTGCTGCGCGACGAGTTCCCGGCCATGCCGGTCGTCTTCCTCTCGAGTTCGCCCGACGAAGCCGACGTCTTCGCCGCCATCGTTGCCGGGGCGCGGGGTTATGTCCTCAAGCAAAGTCGC
>DASWZK010000048.1:0-7419 GCA_036404515.1 Candidatus Limnocylindrales bacterium | reverse complement strand
GCCGTATACGGAGCCTCGAGAAATGGGCAGCGCTTCGCCTCGACCCCCCCGTCACGTGGCCCCGACCGCCGGGACCGCGGCAGCGCCGGGCACGGTCGACATTGCCGGCATCCCGGTTCACAACGTGACCTTCGACGAAGCCGTGAAGCTCATCGCCGGCTGGGTAGCCGACGGCAGCGGCGGCACCGTTTGCACGCCCAACGTCGATCACGTCGTCAAGGCCCACCGCATGCCGGACTTTCGGGCCGCCGTCCTGGGCACGCGACTGCGGGTACCCGACGGCATGGGCATCGTCTACGGCTCGCGCATCGCCGGCTCGCCGCTCAAAGGCACCGTCACGGGGCGGCTTCTGCCCGAGGCACTGGCGGAGACTCTCGGTCCCACGGTCGGGCTCGCCTTCTTCGGTGGTAGATCCGGCGTGGCGCAGGAAGCGGCTCGCGTCCTGGAGCGCAAGGGGGCCCGGATCGTTGCGGCGCTGGCGCCGGGGATGGACTTCGTGATTGGTTCGGACGAGGACGCCGAACTGACTCACCGGCTGCGCGAGAGCGGAGCGGGCGTGATATTCGTCTGCCTGGGAGCGCCACGCCAGGAGTTGTGGATGGCCCGCCATGCCGCCGAGTTGCCGGCCGTCCTGGTCGGCGTCGGTGCTGCCGTGGACGTTCTCGCCGGCAGGTCGCCGTCCGCGCCCGCGTGGATGACGCGACTCGGAGTCGAGTGGGCTTTCCGGCTCGTCCACGAGCCGAGGCGCCTGGCCCGCCGCTACCTCCGGGACGATCCGCGCTTCTTCTGGTGGATGCTGCGGCAGCGAGCTCGCCGGCGGCGAAACAGCTAGCGCCAGCGAGACCTATGTAACTGCTGTCGATGCTGCAGATGCCGGCGCAGGCTCGCTCGTTGGGCCCGCGGCGGACGACGACACCGCCAGGGCGGCGAGCGACCACGGCAGCATCGCCATCTGCGGCTCCATCATCGTCGGAAGCAGGAAGCTCACGATCGCCAGCGCGATCGCGAGCCCCAGCAGCGACAACCCGGCGAGCGAACGGCCGCGTCTCAGGGCAACGAGGGCGCTGAACAACATCGCGAACGGCAGCAAGACGGCCCACGCAAGCCCGAGCCAGCCCAGGGATACGCCCATGGTCAGGTACCACGACTCGATGATGTACTGCGGCCGCTGCGAGGTCAGGGGATCGGCCCTCGAACCCACGGTTCCCAGTCCCAGCCCGGCCGGGTTAGCCTGGACCACCGACCACGCGGCCGAGAGCGAGTCCAGGTGGCCCAGCGTCGACGGATCGATCACGATCCCACCGGGAGGGGGAGTGCTCGGGGCCCCGGTATCGGTCGAGGACGAGGACGAGATGAGCGAGGCGATCGTGCTCTGTATGAGCGTCGTCCCTCCTCGCACCTCGTAGACCACGCCGCTCAGCAGGAGTGCCGGCACGATGGCCAGGGCCAGGTATCTGGCGGTCTGGCGCGGGCTTGGCGAGAAGCGCCGGGCGGCAATGAGGACTACAACCACGCCGACCGCGGTGGCCACGATCGCGCTTCGAGAGAACGTCAGGGCGAGCGCGACGAGGATTGCGAAGAGGGCGACGGCCACCCAGCGGCCCTGCGTGGGTTTCACGATCAGGAGCGAGACGGCCATCAACGCGAACGCCGCCAGGGCGAATCCAAGCTCGTTCGGCGAGGCGAAGGTCCCGGAGGCACGTGGACCCTGCAGGTACTGGGCGACGAAAGTGTACGGAATCGAGAGACCCGGCTGGCCCCAGTACGACGTCACGAACGAGAAGCCGAAGAACGACGACTGGACGACGGCGTAGGCCGAGATGCCCACCGCGATGGCCACTGCCAGCTTCAAGTACTTGCCGGGATCGACGGGACTGAGCCGCAGGGCGATGTAAACGCCGATCGGAAACAGCAGCAAACGGGCCGTGTTGACGGCGAGCGAATCGGGTCGCATCGCGACCCCCAGGGCAACGAGGAGGATAAGAGCGACGGCAAGGACGTCCATCGGCGCCGGCCGGAACCGCCATCGTTGTCCGGCTCTGTAAGCGAGGGCCAGGGCGCCCAGGCGTGCGATGAGGACGGCAGCGAGCGCGACTTCCTTCCACGCCGAGAACAGGAGCAGCGCGGCTCCGGTCACTCCGAAATTGACCTGGACGACTTTGCTGACCAGGGGATGCACGGCGAACAGCAGGAGAACCAGCCACAGTCCAACGTCCGGCATCGTGAGGCCGATGGCGGCGACACCGAGCACGACGAGGATCGCGCCGGCCAGATGCAAAGGCGAAAGGAGCAGAACCAGGCCCGCGATGGAAATGGCGCCGCCGGCCAATCCAACTCTACGGGCGGTGCGCTCGTTCAAGGTCTGCTCCTTCAAGTCCACCGATGCATATCAGCGCATCGTAAGGGCCTGGGGCCAAGTTCGTTTCGTCACTCATCGACGGTCGACGGCAGCACGCCGTGGTGCCGGATTGCCGCTTGCGTGCCCGCCGCGATAGCTTCGTCGAACCCCGCCGTGGAATGGCGTTCGGAGACGAACTGCCGACCGGCCTCCGCGGTTCGCACCCAGAGCCGATCATCGGTGAGCAGCTGGACGACCTTGTCCGCGAAGCCGACCGGGTCATCCTGCCTGAAGCAACCGGCGCCCTCCGGAAACTCGAGACCTCGAGCGCCGACGGAGGTGGAGACGGCCGGCAGGCCCCAGGCGAGGCAGTCGAGTAGTTTCATCCTGACTCCGCCTGCAATGCGGAGCGGAACGATCTCAACCCGTGCCCCGGCCGCGTGCGGCGCGACATCCTGAACGTAACCCGTGACGCGAATCCCCGGCTCCTCGCCCAGGCGTCGGATCGCGGCCGGCGCGTGTGGCCCTACCAGTTCCCACTCCACGTCGGGCACGCGCTTCCGGACGAGTGGCAGAACTTGATCGTGAAACCACAGCAGCCCGTCTGCCACCCCGTACCAGCTCATCGAGCCCACGGAAATGATCCGACGCCCGGCCGGGGGGCCTTGGCGTGGCTCCGACAGACCGGGGGCCGGCATCGGCAGGACGGTGATCCGATCCACTCCAAGTCGACGGAGAATCTCGCCATCCTCGGGCGACAACACGAAGACCCGGTCGAAGTCAGGCAGGCGAGACGACTCCGCCCGCCGAAGCTTGCGCTCCTCGACCGAGGCGAAAAGTCGCCGGATCGGACCGGCTGCCCGGATGCGGGCCAATCGGTATATCTCCGACTCCACGTTATGCTCGGCCATCGTCACCGGCAGATCGGCCGGCGCCAGCCGCGCGAACGGCATCGTCCCGAAGGCATCGCAGTGGAGCAGGGCGTAGCGACCGTTTGCCAGTCGGCCTCTGACGGCGGCTTCGAACTTCCGGCTCCGAAACTTGCGGATCCTGTACGGCTCCCGCGACAGCAAGCTGCGACCGAAGACGGCCGACTGGCGGATGCGGTGTCGACCGAACGTGAACGGAATCGCGATCACTTCCACGGTGCTGCAAATCGATCGCAGGTATTCCAGGTCCGGCTCACGGCTGGGATCCGCCATGGCCACGAGGTCCACGTCCCACACACGGCACATGGCTTCAAGGATGTGAAGCGTCGCGATGCGCCCGCCGCCGTCACGGGGCCAGGGCAGGTCGGCCGAAAGGAATAGCGCCCGCCCGGCCTTCGGCGGGACGCCTCGGACGATCTCAGGCACTTGAGCCCAATCCGTCGAGGAGGCGAGCGATCTCGGCCGCGGTGCGGGCCCAGGTGAACTTCGCGGCCTGCTCGCGACCCCTCCGAATGCGATCCAGCCGCAGCGTGTCGTCGCCAAGCACCTTCTCGATTTCGGACACCAGGCCGACGGAGTCGCGCGGGTCGTGGTATCCGGCCGCATCCCCGAGCACCTCCGGAAGCGCGCCCGCGTTGGCCGCCACGACCGGAACGCCTCGCCGCATGGCCTCTAACGGGGGATATCCGAACCCCTCAGTCAACGACGGAAACAAGAAGATCGAAGCGTGCCGGTACCAGGCCTCAAGGGCGGCCTCATCAACCCGGCCGGTCAGCAACACCCGCCCTCCCATGCCCGCAGCTCGTTCCCACAGGCGAGCGTGGTCGCGCCCGGGCTGACCGACGATCGCCAGTGTCGGGCCGGTGCGCATTTGGGCCCAGGCGTCGAGCAGCACGCCGATGTTCTTGTGGCGCTCCGTCGAACCGACGTAGAGAGCATAGGGGACCTCGATCGGGCGTGGGTAATCCCCCTCGGGAGGTGGCTCGAGCCCGGGGTAGACCACGGCGATGCGCCCGGGGTCGACGTGCAAATGGCGGCTTATCTCGGAGCGGCTGAAGTCCGAAATGGTCACGAGACCGTCGGCATCACGAACGCTTCTACTCGCCGCCCACGCCGCATAGCGGACGAACAACGGCTCGTACGTGCCGGGATGGGTCAGGTAGTTCACGTCCAGAATCGCCACGAGCTGGGGTATTCGGCCCCGTGCGGCCGCGTACCCGGCCGGCATCAATAGCGCATCCGCCCTCCAGCCGCTGGCGGCGCCGCGGATGCCAAGCTCGTACCACCAGCGCTGAAGCGCCAGGTTGATCGGCCGGAATAGCAGCCCCCCACCGACGCGCCGAGGTCCGGGGGCGCGTGCGATTTCAAGCGCAGGCACACCCTCGAGAGCGTCGAGCAGGCCACTGACCCAGCGTGCGGTGCCCGCGTTGGGTCGCCGCAGTACGGCGGTGTCGACTATGACCCTCACCAGGCGATCCTCATCCGCCCTCGATAATACCCGGGGAGACTCCTGCCCGCGCCGGACCACCCTGAGCTGGCTGAGCAGCGCTGAACCTCGCCGGACCGCGCAAGCCGGACGGCACGCCCCCAGGGACCTTCGGGCGCTCGCGATAGCCGAGCCGGGCGGCACCGGCCGTCGGATCACCGTGCAAGATGACCCCGGCCCTTCCGACTCGGCTGAGAGTTGCCATGCGTAACAGTTGGGGGCCTCGATCCTTCGCTATCCTGTGACGCAATTCCACCCACGGAGGCTTGGACAAGTGATCAAGCGCATCTGGACCGGCCACAAGAGGATGGTGATCGCCGTAGGCGCGATTGCCATCGTCGCGATACTGGCCGCCGGCTTGCTGACTGCGGTCAACTCGGGCAGCACGCCCCACGCGACGGCCACGGCCACGGCCAGCGCCACGCTTGTTGCCGAGGCCTCAGCCTCGCCATCTCCGACGCCGCTGCCCTCGCCATCCGGGACCTTCGACAACTCACCGACGCCTCTGCCACCGGGCTGGGTCTACTCCGACCTCGACGGCGTAGCAGCCCCGGCGGATCTTGCTCACCGCCTGCCGATCGCCGTAATGGTCGACGACAACATCATTGCCCGCCCTCAATCGGGCTTCAGCTCGGCTTCGATCGTCTACCAGGCCCCGGCCGACGGCGGCGAGGACCGCTACATGCTGATCTTCCAGGAAGGCACGGCGTCCGACATCGGACCGGTGCGGAGCGCCCGACCCTACTTCGTCTACTGGGCTGCGGAGTACAAGGCCGGGTTCGGCCACTTCGGCGGCGACGACGTGTCGCTCCAGAAGACGATCCCCTCGATGGCAAAGAACATCTACAACATGGACGCGCTCAGCGGCGACTCCTGCCCCTACAACCGCATCGCGACGCGGGCCGCACCGCACAACGCCTACACGAACACTGCCGCCCTGCTCAGCTGCGCCGCCAGGATCGGTCAGCCGTCGACTTATCAAGGGCTTCTGGATCGGACGTTCGTCGACGCTGCGCCCGTCGCGGAGCGGCCGGCTTCGGCCTCCATCACGATCCCGTATCGCACAGGCACGGTGGGCTACCAGTACGACCCGGCAACCGATTCGTATCTGCGCTCCGTCGACGGCGATTCGCAAATCGATCCGGCCGACAATCAGCAGGTCACCGCCCGGAACGTGATAGTGCTGTTCCAGGCCGTGTCCTACTTCAACGAACCGGGTCACAACGCCCGGCCGGTCGTGGCCAACGTTGGGTCGGGCAAGGCGCTGGTCTTCGAGGAGGGCAAGGCCATAACCGCTACCTGGAAGAAGACGTCGAACACCGCTTTGACCCGCCTGTACGACTCGTCCGGCAACGAGATTCCGCTCGTCCGGGGAGAGATCTTCATCCAGTGCGTCCCGATCGGGACTTCGGTCACGTACACGTAGCCGCGGGGGGCCGTCTCGCCGGGTTCACTGGCCGCAGGGCGCGGGCACGACTCCCGGGATGCTGCAGCATCTCAAGACCCGATCGCAGCAACGGCGCCCGCCAACGTAGAAGGTCGAGACATGTAGGCCCTATCGTCAGGCGGGCTGCCCGGACGTTGCCCGGCTCCTCTGCAAGGCGACGTGCCTCGCTCGAGACCGGAACGAACGTCATCATGGCCCACGGCGGCGTCTCGCCTGGTCGTCGCTTGGAACACGACAAGCATGGAGAGACGGCTTCGTTCTCGACACAGCGGATCTGCTCAAAGGCGTCGGGAGAACTCGGAGACTGTTCAACCCAGAAGGGCCAGGAGGTCCCGCGGTGAGAGCCAACTCGTGTGATGCCAGCCATCGCCCAGGCCTCTGCGTCACGACCCCGCCGACACAACCGGGCGCGTGGACTTGCCGAGGTTGCACGCTGAGCACGCGGTCATGAGGTTGTCCTCGCAGGTGGCGCCGCCAGCTGCGACGGGAACGACGTGGTCGACGTGCAGGACGACGCCGGGTTCTCCCGCGGTGCGGCCGCAGTACCGGCAGTGGAAGCCGTCTCGCTGTAGGACGGTGAACCGCAGCTGAGCCGGGATCGCGTGACGGTCTCGGGTCACGCCGCGGCGGACCGGCGTCCCCGCTCCGTTCGAGGGGGCATCGCCGAGCTGCCCGATACGGTCACGCTGCAAGCTCGGAGGACGGCTGCCCGGGCGGCCGGCCCACTCCGCCGGCAAGTCCGCCACCGGACCGAGCCGTTTGGGGTGTCGGTCACGAGCCGGCTGTGCCGCCCAGGCCTCGTGGACACTGACGGCCCCGGCTTGATGCCGCCCGGCCGCGACGCGGACCGGCCCGAGCCTCGCCTCTTGCGCCCCTAGGCGGTCGAGACGCGCTCGCAGGTACGTGCCGATCGATAGCAGCCCGAACCACGCGACTCCGAAGCGGCCGGTCGCCTCCTGGCCCTTCTCGCCCCGCCGATCGAGCAGCTGGGGTATCGGTTCGGCCCCTCTAACTCGGACGAGCAGACCGAGGTGGCCCTTCATGCTGTCCCGCGGGTGCACCTCACTCGGTTTCGCGCTCCGCCCGTTCGATCCAGGCCAGCAGGACGGGACGCCAGCGCCGTCCCTGGAGCGTCTTGAGGCGATGGGCCCAGAGGCACAGCAACACGAGATTACTGGGCTCGCTGGCGCTCTTGAGCCCGAGTCCGCCCGAGGCCCGC
>DASWZK010000047.1:0-36162 GCA_036404515.1 Candidatus Limnocylindrales bacterium | reverse complement strand
ATCGAGCCGGGAGTTGACACTCACGAGGTCGCTTGTCGCGAGCAGCTCATCGAACTCAACCAGGCGAACGTCCTCGACGGCCGGCCGACGCGGGTCGGCGGCCACGACCCTGAAGCGGAGCGCGAGCGCCCGGCGGGCGACCGCGCACCCGATCAGTCCCAGGCCGATGACCCCGATCTGCTGGCCGCTCCCGCGGCGCAGCTCGCCACCACTGCGGAAATCCCAGGTTCCGGTGTGGACGGCGCGGTCCAGCGCAACGATTCCGCGGGTCAGCGCGAGGATGAGACCCACGGTGTGATCGGCCACCTCGTCGACGCCATAATCGGGCACGTTGACTACCCGGAGCCCGCGTCGTGCGGCGGCCGGCAACTCGATGTTGTCGAGGCTCGCGCCGTATGTTCCAATCACCCGGACGGATGGCAGCGCAGCCAGCACCGCGTCGGTGATCGGAGCGTACTGTGCGAGCAACGCGACTGCCCCGGCGCCCGCCGCGACGACCTCGTTGACAGTGTGGCACTGGGCGAGCTCCACCTCGTAGCCGGCCCCAGCGAAGACCGCCCGCTCGATTTCAATCGTCGGATGGTCGCAGTCGGTGATGACGATCCGGCTCATTCGCGCCATGTGCCAAGGTTACTCGGGTCCACACCCCGTCCTCTTGACGCCTGGCTTCCAGGGCGGAATGTCGCGGGTTCGAGTCCCATCTCCCGCTCCACTCCCCCGATTCGCGCTCACGCCGACGTCCGCGCTTGCGTTGGCCGTGCTACCCGCTGGCGGGAGGGGTTCCCATCCTCGCGGCTCGTGCCAGACACGGCCTAGAATGAATGAAGAGCAGTTGGCAGAACGCCTCCCGGCAGTGGTCTTGGTGGTCCCGATTCCACGGGTGCCTCAGACCGCAGCAGGCGCACGGAGGAAGCCATGGCCGTACCGTCGCAGAACCAAGCCCAAGTGGGGCCGCCTCTCAACGTGCTCCACGATCAGGGCGTCCCAAACACCCTGGGCGGGATCGGCCCTCCGACCACGACTGTGCGGCTCCGTCTTCCGGTGCGCGTGGTCGTGGCAGCCGTCGTAGTGATCGTGGTCGTGCTCGTGATCCTGGTGGCACGCCCGGCCTGATCGGTCGGAGCATTGCGCCGTTTCCCGGTTGGCTGGCTCGGCGCCCGTGCGACCCAGGGCCGGGCCCATCCCGCGCGACTATCATCGCGTGAGTGTCACTCGGGGCGGCCTGGCGAGCCTCTCTTGCGGCGCCGCCGAGACAGGAGCAAGGGATGCCGGAGCGAAAGCATCGTCCCCGCGTCGTGGTGGTCGGCGACCTCGTCGTCGACGTCGTCCTCGCGCCGGCCATGGAGCTCGAGACCGGCACGGACGTCCCCGGCCGCGTGATGCTCCGCCAGGGCGGATCGGCGACCACCACGGCCCGCTGGCTCGGTCGAGGCGGTGCGCGGGTCAGCCTCATCGCGTCGGTCGGTCGGGACGCGGTGGGTCGCGCACTCGTAAAGACGATCCGCGGAGACGGCGTCACGCCGCGTGTCGTCCGCATCGCCGGCCAGCCGACGGGCCGGGTCGGCGTGTTCGTGGCACCGGGCGGCGAGCGCTCCTTCGTCCAGGATCGCGCCGCGGCGCTCCGCCTGGCCCCGGAGCACCTGCGTGAGGAGTGGTTCGCTTCGGCCGAACTGGTCCACGTCCCAACCTACTCGCTCCTCGACCACCCACTCGGCGAAGCCGGGAGGCGAGCGGCCGAACTCGCCCACGCCGCCGGAGCGCTGGTAACGGTGGATCTATCGTCGGCCGGCCCGCTCCTCGCGCTTGGACGGCGCGGGGCCATCGAGGTCGTCCTTGGCGCGCAACCGGACCTCCTGTTCGCGGCCGGCACCGAGGCCCGGGCGCTCGGCTCGAGCGACAAGGAGCTTCTGGACGTCGCCCCGATAGTCGTCCTCAAGCGCGGCCCGCAGGGCGCCACGCTCCTGTTTCGTGACGGGACCGCGGTGCGTACGTTTGAGGTCGCGGCCAGGGCCGTCGCCGCTTCCGACACGACCGGCGCCGGCGACGCTTTCGACGCCGGCTTCATCCTCGGGTGGCTCGCCGCCCGGCGAGACTGTGCCTCGATCGGAGCCGGACTTCGGCGGGCCGCGCTCGCAGGCAACCGCATCGCGACCCGGCAGCTGCTTCGGCCGCGCAAGGAGCTCGCATTCGGCTGAGGGTCGGTCTGCGCCGACCTGGCCCGAGGGCGGGCCGCCACGGCCTCGGCCGATACAGTCGGCGCCCCGCGGTCCGAACGGGCGCCGGGCTTGTACCATCGGGTAATGCAGATACATCCGGATTCGTCCGCCTTTGCCGGTCTCCACGACCGGCTCGCGATCACTCCCGAGGTCGCCAAGGCCATCGCAGCGGGTCGCCCCGTCGTCGCCCTCGAGTCGACGCTCATCAGCCACGGCCTACCGTTCCCGCAGAGCGTGGAGGTAGCCCGCGCGGCCGAGGTCGCCGTGCGCGAGAGCGGTGCCGTCCCGGCGACGATCGCCATCCACGGCGGCCGGATCCTGGTCGGCCTCGACGAGGCGCAACTTACAGCGCTCGCCACCACCCGGGGCGTGATGAAGGCGGCCCGGCCGAGCCTCTCCGTTGCGCTCGCCGGCGGCGGGTGGGCGGCGACGACGGTTTCCGCGACCATGATCGCCGCCGCGGCAGCGGGGATCCGGGTCTTCGCCACCGGTGGCATAGGCGGCGTCCACCGCGGCGCGCTCGCGATGTCGGGCGGCTCAGCCCCGCCGACGCTCGACATCTCGTCCGACCTCGAGGAGCTCGCCCGGACTCAAATCGCAGTCGTCTGCGCCGGGCCCAAGGCGATCCTCGACGTTCCGGCCACGCTCGAGTACCTCGAGACGCGCGGCGTCCCGGTCGTGGCGATCGGCACGGGAGAGATGCCGGGCTTCTGGTCGCGCGAGAGCGGTATTGCCGCTCCGGCCTCCGTGCCCGACGTGGCGGCCGCCGCGAAGCTGGCGGGAACCCTCTTCGGCCTCCGCCTCGGATCGGGCCTGCTGCTGTGCGTCCCGGTCCCGGAAGCGGACGCGTACCCGCTGGCGGATGCGCGCGCCGCTGTGGACGAGGCAATCGCCGACGCCGGGGCGGCGGGGATCGAGGGACCGGCGCTCACTCCCTGGCTGCTCTCGCGCATTGCCGAGATCACCGGGGGCGGCTCCGTCCGGGCGAACGTCGCGCTGATCGTTAACAACGCCCGGGTCGCCGGGCAGCTCGCCGTCGCGCTGGCGGGCAGTTGATCCGCCGCCGAAGGTGGCCGAACGATGGTCGACGGGGGATGAGATGACGATCCGGTGAGCGCCCTCGACGATGCGCCTCAGGTCCTGGTCGAGGACCGCTCGCAATGGCGCGCCTGGCTCGAAGCCAACCACGAGACGGCGGCCGGCGTCTGGCTCGTGACCTGGCGGGCGGTATCCGGCCATCCGGTCTTCGGTTACGACGCTGCGGTCGAGGAGGCCGTCTGCTTCGGCTGGGTCGACAGCCGGGCCGGTCGCGTGGACGACTTCAAGATGAAGCTCTACTTCGCGCCTCGTAAACCACGGAGTGCGTGGTCGGCGACGAACAAGGCGCGGGTCGAGCGGCTCCTGGCGGCCGGCTCGATGGCGCCGGCAGGTCTCGCGACCGTAGAGCGAGCCAAAGCGAACGGGACGTGGCAGCACCTCGACCCTGTCGAACGGCTCAAGATCCCCGCTGACCTCGAGGCCGCTCTCGCTGCAAACCCACCGGCTGCGGAGAACTTCGCGGCATTTCCCCGCTCAACCAGGCGGGCGATCCTCGAGTGGATCGCGACTGCCCGCCGCCCGGTGACACGGACCGCCCGAGTTGCCGAAACCGCGAAGCGCGCCGCTGAGAAAGAGCGGGCAAACGAGTGGCGATCGAAGGCCTGACCACGCTGAGATGACTTCGAGCGTTGACCGCCAGAGTCCAGGTCCTACAGGGGCAGGAGATCGCACGTCTCGAGCTGCAATCCTGTTTGCCCGTCACGGCAGCGGCCCGTCCCAACGGAGCCGCCACCGACCGTTGCAATGTCCGTGGCGACGAACCATGATGCTCAGGCAGAGGCAATTCCCGCTCGGGCCCAATCGAACGCCGCGGTCTCGGCGGACATTTGTGCATGGGTGACTCGCGATGAGCAACCCACGATCGCAATCTCGTTCACCGGACGGCGGCGCTTACGGAACCCTGCCCGGCGGTCGCGAAAGGCGGCCGGGCGCGACGCGGGCATCCCGCGCCGACGGTCCTCGCACAGGCACGGCGATCGACGCCGCTCTTGATGGCGGCGACAACCTGCGCCTCCTGTTCGATCACATCTCTGACGCCGTGTTTGCGACGGATGCGGCCAATCGGTTCACACACTGGACCGCCTCGGCGGCCGAGCGCATCTTCGGCTACTCGGCCGCCGAGGCTGTTGGCCGCCCGTTCGAGGAGCTGCTGCCTTACCGGATGGCGCAACCCGGCGACGGGAGCGAGTTCTTCACCGAGCTCGAGGCAGGGCGGACGTGGCGTGGATTGGGCACCGTTCGGGTTCGTGACGGCCGCGAGATCTGGCTCGAGTCGACCGTGGAGCCGATCATGGCTGACGGCCGGTTCGTCGGCAGCGTCTCGGTGGCCCGCGACGTCACCGCCACAATCGAAGCGCAGCAGAAGCTGGCCGACGAGGAACGGTTCGTCGAAGCGGTTCTCGCCGCCACCGAGGCGCTCGTCATCGTCCTCGACGCGCAGGGTCGGGTGGAGCGCTTCAACGGCGCCTGCGAGCGCTTGAGCGGATACCGAGCCGCGGAGGTCGTCGGTCGCGTGTTCTGGAACATTCTGCTTCCGTCGGCTGAGGTCGAGGCCGTGCGGGCCGTGTTTGACGATCTGTGGGCGGGGGCATTTCCCAACTCGTTCGAGAACCACTGGATGACGGTCACGGGTGCATTGCGGCTCGTACGCTGGGAGAACACTTGCCTCACCGACGACCGGGGCGCCGTCACCCACGTGATCGCGACCGGGATCGACATCACCGACGCCCGCCGGGGAGACGACGCTTTGTCCGGGATCGAGACCGTGGGGCACCTCCTCACGGAGCTGGGGCCGACACCAGCGGCGCTCGACGCGGTGCTGGGCGAGCTGGAGACTCGGATGGGCTACCGCTTTCTGTCGCTGTACCTGGCCGACGGGCCCGGCTTGCGACTCGGCGCGCAGCGCGGCTATCGATCCGTGCCGGAGCGCCTGGACGCCGGCAGGGGTGTCATCGGCCGCGTCTACCGGACCGGCCTGGCGGAGCTGGTGCGCGACGTCCGGAGCGACCCCGACTACGTACCCAGGGAGGAGGCGGTGACGACCGAGATCGCCGCGCCGCTGTTCGGCGACGACGCGGTGCTCGGCGTCCTCAACATCGAGGCGTTGCGGCCCGAAGGCCTGACGCCGGACGACCTGCGCCTGGCGCGGGCCATCGCGGACCGACTCTCCAGTGCCCGGCGGCGCAGGCAGACGCAGGAAGCCCTGCGCGAGCGCGTGCGCCTGTTCGCGGCGCTCGCGGAGTTTTCGACCGCCGTGAACGCGATCCGAGAACCCGAACGCCTGGCGATGGCGCTGGTCGACGCCGTGAACGCCGTCGTACCCTCGGACACGGTCGTGATCACCAGGCTGGATCGGGGCGATGGCCGATACCGCGTCGGGGCCGTCCGCGGACTCGCTCCGGGCGCCGTCGGCGCAATCATCGAGCCGGGCGTCGGGACGGCGGGACGCGCCATCAGCGAGCGCGCCGTCGTCTTGACTGAACACAAGCCGGGCACTCAGTCCAACGCAGCATTGCGCGATTTCCAGGAACACGAAACGAGCTGGGCCGTGGGGGTGCCACTAATCAACGAGGACGTGGTGCTGGGTGTGATCTCCATGGGCCGGTTCGAGTCCGACGCGACGTTCACAGACGCCGAGCGAGAAGTGTTCGGCTTGCTCGGCTCTCACGCAGCGCTCGCGCTCGCGAATGCCTACCTCGTCGAAGAGGTATCGGCGCTCGCGATCCACGATGCGCTTACCGGCCTCTACAACCGCAGGCACTTCGACGCCGAGTTCGACCATTTGATCGCCCGTTTCAAGCGCCGCGCACCGGTCGGGAACCTCGCCGCGATCATGTTCGATCTCGATCATTTCGGCGACTTCAACCGTCAACACGGTCACCTGGTCGGCGATGCCGTGCTGCGCCTGTTCGCCGGGATTCTCCACGAGCGCCTGCGCTCCGCCGATCTCATCGCGCGATACGGCGGCGAGGAGTTCGTCGTGATACTCGAAGACTGCGCCCTCCCCGAGGTTGTGCGCGTTGCCGACGAAGTCCGCCGGGGGCTCGAGGCGCGTGCGGTGCCCGGCGCCGATGGACAACCGCTGCGTGCCACCGTGAGCGCCGGATGTGCCGTCATCGATCCCGCCGACCCGACGAGGGAGGCGCTGCTGAGCCGGGCCGACGTCGGGCTCTTCATGGCCAAGCGGGCAGGTCGCAATCAGGTTGTCGCCGCGTAGGCGCCTCGCGACTCACGGGAGGGTGCTATGGCGGACGATACGCGGCTGAAGATCGGGCTGAGCCTGCCGACCTGGCCGGGGCGGGACGGCCTGAACGTCGGCTGGTCGGTTATGCGGCGGCTCGCCCGGGACGTTGAGTCCCTCGGCGTCGACACCCTCTGGGTGCCTGACCATCTGATGCGAGTGATCCCGGGCCGGCCCCCAATCGGCTTCTGGGAGTGCTGGACGATCCTGTCCGCGGCGGCGGACGCGACCACTCGGATCGAGGTCGGGCCGTTCGTCGCCTGCACCGGGTTCCGTAACCCTGCCCTGCTCGCAAAGATGGCCGCCACGCTCGACGAGGTCAGCGCCGGGCGGCTGGTGCTCGGCCTGGGCAGCGGCGTGCCGGCGAGCGACGACAGCTGGCGGGCCTTCGGCTACGACGATGAGCGCCACGTCGGCAAACACGCGGAGGCCGTCGAGATCGTGGCCCGGATGCTCCGCGAGCCGCCGGTCACGTTCGAGGGGGGGCACTACCGGACCGACGGTGCCGAGGCGCTGCCGCGGGGCCCGCGGCCGACCGGCATCCCCCTCTGGATCGCCGGAAAGGGCGAGCGGACCATGCGCATAGCGGCGCGGTGGGGCGATGCCGTGAACGTCAACACCACGCTTTCGAGCGCGGCGGACGTCGCCGAAATCGCCGAGCAAGCAGCCGCGGCATGCGCAGCAGTGGGCCGCAACCCGGCCTCGCTCGAGTTGACCGGCTATGGACGGATCGCGCTGAAGCCCGACGGCTCGGCCGACGAGCGCCCGGGATGGATCGGCGGCTCCCGAGAGGCGATGGTGGCCACGATGCGATCCCTCGGCGCGGCCGGTCTTCAACACCTGACGCTCTACGTGGGTGAGGCGGACGACCCGAGCCCGCTGCCGGCGCTGACCGGCGCCACGCTCGAGCGGTTCGCGCCGTTGTTCGAGGCGCTCCGCGCCGGCTGAGGTTCGCCGGGTTCGCGCTGAATCGCAACCTGAGCGCGTGAAGTTGCCACTGACGACTTCGAGGAGTCGATCCCGGCGACCGTGGCCTGGTGGCAACGCCATCGGGAGGAGTTAGCGGCCCAGTCCTCCACTCGCTAGCATGACGGCCATGGCGAGCAGGTTCGGGATTATCGGTGGCGGTTGGCGAGCGCAGCAGTTCCTGAGGCTGACCCGCCTGCTGCCGGCGCAGGTCGAAGTCGTCGGCCTCGTCGGTCGCAGCCGGGAAGCGGCCGACGCGATGGCGGCGCGATGGGGAGTGCCTGCTTACGGCTCCATAGCAGAGCTGAAATCGGCTCAACGTCCTGAGTTCGTCGTGAGCGCAGTGCCTTGGGCGGAGGCACCGGGCGTGGTCGAGGCCGCGGTCGAACTCGGGCTGCCGATCCTGTCTGAGACGCCGCCCGCGCCGGACATCGACGGACTCCGTCGCCTGTGGCAAGCGGTCGGGTCTAGCGGCCTGGTCCAGGTCGCCGAGCAGTACCCGCTGATGCCCAGCCACGCGTCGCGGCTCGAGCTGGTCCGCCGGGGGGCGATCGGCACGGTTACGTCCGTCCAGGTGTCCTCGACGCACCTGTATCACGCGGTGGCGCTGATGAGGGCCTTCCTCGGCGTCCGGTGCGAGCTTGCGACCGTAAGCGCCCGGACCTTCGTCGCGCCCCTGATCGACCCGCTGGCTCGCGACCGCTGGACCGACGACGACCGGCCGAAGGATGCGAGGACAACGATCGCGACCATCGACTTCGGCGGCTCGATGGGGCTCTACGACTTCACGGACAACCAGTGGCACAACCAGCTCCGGTCGCGCCGGATCTTGGTCCGCGGCTCCGCAGGAGAGATTTCGAACGACGAGGTAGTTCGGCTCGTCGGTCCACGCACGATCGTTCGGACTCCGCTGGTTCGGCGTCAGACCGGCTACGACCTCGATCTCGACGGGTTCGATACGGACCACATCAGCGTCGGCGAGGCCATCCTCTACCGAAACCCATTCCTCGGCCTGCGCCTCAACGACGACGAGATCGCGATCAGCACTCTGCTGACGGCGATGGCGGCCTGGGTCCGCTGCAACGGGGCCGCGCCCTATCCACTGGCGGATGCCTGCCAGGACCACCTGGTGTCGCTGGCCATCGAGCAGTCCGCCTCGACCGGGTTGCAGGTTACGGCGTCGGTCGAGGCCTGGGCCGCCGACCCGCACGCGGTGTAGTCGCGACTTGAAGGTTCGGGAAAGCCCGCGAATGCACCGGGATTCAGGATTCCATCAGGATTGGGTGGACAGAATGTCCCGCGGCCGGTTCGAGGTGGCCAGTACCCGCCCGGCCGCGAATACGAGCAGCCGACCGCTACCCCCCCTCTGCGGTCGGCTGCTCTTCGATTCCCGATTAGGGCTTCCAGGCGAGGACGTTCATGCCGGCAGGCGCCGGTGCGACTCTCGGCTGGCCAGGACCGCCCCTACTCGAGATCGGCGAGCACGTCCCGACCGTCCTGAGCCGCAGCCTTGAGAGCGTCACGGGCCTCGATCAGGGCGCCTCGTGCCTTCTGCAGGACCGGCCCTCCCATGCCCGCGTTGTACTGCGCCGGGGTCAGCGCCAGCAGCTGGGCCGGTAGCGGCGACGCCAGGGCCTCGGCGCTGGCAACGGCGGCGTTCATGGCAGCGAGCGAGGCCTGAGCCGAGGCCACGTCCTTGCCGTTGGCTATGGCCTGGGCGATTCGCCCGGCCAGGCTGGTCGAGATCCCGTCGAAACGGGGCTTGAGCGCCAGCACATCATCGGCGGCGATGGTAAGTCGTACCTGCGGCCCGAGGAGCAGGTAGACACGGAACCTGGTCACGATCTCGACGATCTGGAGCTTGAGCGCCACTATGGACGTCCCGTTGTCGATCTTGGCCTTCAGGCTCGCCAGCCCCGAACTGGCGCTGGCGATGTCGGTGGACAGTGCGGCAGCGTCGGCGGAGGTCAGGCTCTTCGACGCTCCGACTGCCGCCGAAAGCTGACCGAGAGTGGTCATCCGGCGTGTGATCTCGCAATCGGCAAAGGTTCGCAGGGCGGCGACGGTCCCCCCGGATCGAGCGGCGGAGGCCTGAGCCGCGCACATTCCCGAACCCGCGGGGCCGCCCGGCACGGGCGCCGGCGATGCGGCGCTGGCAACGCCGACGGCCGATGCCGCAACCACGACCGCGACGACCGCGGCCACGATGCCGTAGCGAAGGACTGAGCGCATGGCGGAGCTCCTTGCCTGTCCCATCGCTACTCGCCGCCCTGCTGCGACGAGTCCGAGGACTGGACCGAGTTGTTCAGGTCGTTGATGAGCTGGTTGATCTGGTCGAGCTCGCTGGCCACCGGATCCATGGTTGGCTGGCTCCTCGGCGCAGTCGAAGACGCGGACGGTCCGAGGGGCATGGAAGTCGTGGCGGCGGCCGATGGACTGACGTTGGCGGTTGTGGCGGGCCGGCTGGGGCTGGCCTGGATCGACGTCGACTGAGGCGTGGCCGCTCCGTGGCCGCACCCGGCCAGGGCGAGACAGACCAGCAGGGCCGCGGCCAGGCAGGCCACCGTCTGAGCGCGATTCCGTCTCACGAGGGGAGCCTCCTTACCGCCCGATCGTCGCAACGCGCCGATGATCTCCTCCAATTGAGCGTAATCCGGGTGACCCTATGTAAGCGGTGCGTAAGACGCATCTCCGATTGGACCCAGGCCGCGCGCCATCGGCGGGCAAGAGCCCCGAGGCCCGCACTGACTTACTTCAGCGCGCCAAGGACCTCCTCAGTTGAGCGGACTCGCCCGATTCGCGGAAAGAGCCAGGTCACGGTGTGGCCGTGCTCGTCGGCGTCTCGGGCGGCCATCGCATCTTCGACGAATATCTGCTGGTAGCCGAGCTCGTAGGCGTCGCGGGCCGTGGTCTCGACACCCGCGCCGGTCGAGATGCCGCACAGGATGATCGTGTCGACCCCGCGGCGGCGGAGCTGCAGGTCCAGCTCGGTGCCGTGGAAGGCGCCCCACTGGCGCTTGGTGATTACGACATCGGCGAGCTCGGGTTTGAGCTCGGCGACAATCTCCGCCCAATCCGGCGCGATCGAGCGGCCACCAACCCAGGCCGGCGCATCGGTGATCGGCTTCAGGCCGTCCTTGCCGTCCGGCGAGCGAGCAACGTGAACGAGCACGACCGTTCCGCCCGCGGCCCGAAGCGCCTCCGCCATCTGCGCCGCTCGGGCGACGACTTCACCCGGGGCGTGCGGGACGGCCGGCATGGCTGCGATCCCGCGCTGCAGGTCGATCACAACCAGGGCCGTTCGGGACGGCTCAATCTTCAGCTCCACCAGTTACCTCCCGTTCAATGTACCGGGGAACGCGGCGCGAACGAGCCGCTCGGCCACGATGCTATGCGGGTGCGGACACGAGGTCAGCCGGTTTCGGCGCTGCGACACGAGGGCCGGGACTACTTACTCGAAGGTTCGACCCGGAGTTTGGCTCGCCCCTTCTGACGTGCAATCGACTCCGGTCGTCGCGCCTCGCGCCGGTCGAACCAGTACTTGGTCAGCTCCACGAGTGTCAGGTAGGCCGCGACGATCACTGCCACCAGTGGCCAGAACTGCCACGGCAAAGCCCCGAAGCCGATCACCGACCCGAGCGGGCTCAAGGGAATGATCACGGTCACGGCGAGCGCCGCCACGATTGCCGCCGCGAGCTGCTTGCTCGGGCGGCTCCGCCAGAACGGCGTGAGACGCGTCCGGATGACCAGCACCACCAGGATCTGGGTGAAGAGCGACTCCACGAACCAGCCGGTGTGGAACGAGTCCTGGTTGCTACCGAGCATCAGGAGCAGCACGCCGAAGGTGACGTAGTCGAAGATCGACGACACGGGTCCGAAGACGACCATGAACCGCTCGATAGCGTGGACGTCCCAGCGGGCCGGCTCGGCTTGCACGTCCGCGTCTACGTTGTCCGTCGGGATCGCCGTCTGCGAAGCGTCGTAGATGAGGTTGTTGAGCAGGATCTGGCCCGGTGTCATCGGCAGGAAGGGCAGCAGGGCGGCCGCCCCGGCCATGCTGATCATGTTACCGAAGTTGGAACTCGTGCCCATCCGGATGTACTTGAGCGTGTTGGCGAAGGTGCGCCGGCCCTCTGTCACGCCCTGGCTGATTGCCGCCAGGCTCGGTTCGAGCAGGATGATGTCGGCCGCCGACCGGGCGACGTCGGTGGCGTTGTCGACGCTGATGCCGACATCGGCGACATGGAGCGCGGGAGCGTCGTTGATGCCGTCGCCCATGTAGCCCACGACGTGACCGGACTCGCGCAGAGCCCGGATGACCTGGAGCTTCTGGTCCGGGTCGACGCGGGCGAAGATCGTGGTCCGGGGCGCGCGGGCCACCAGCGCGGGATGGGTCAGCTTCCGCATCTGGTCGCCGGTCAGCACGCCGTCGACCTTCAGCCCGACCAGCCCCGCCACGTGACGGGCTACCAGGTCGTTGTCGCCGGTGATGATCTTGAGGGCGATGCCCTGGTTCGCCAGATCCTCGATCGCCTGGCCGACGTCCGGCTTGGGTGGATCGCTGAACAGGATGACGCCCTCGAAGGTGAGGTCCCGCTCGAGTCTCGAGGCGTCCGCGAGGACGATTCCGCCGGGCGAAGCCGGAGCCTTAGAGGTCGGAGCCGAAGCGGTGGCGGCCGACGTCTTCGCGGCCGACGCCGAACCTGTGGCGCTCGCGGCCGAAGTCTTCGCAGCCGTCGCCGTGCCCGGCAAACCGGTCAACTCGTCGGGCCTCAGCACCCTGGAGCCTACTGCGACCAGGCGGAAGCCGTCGGCGGATGAACCGTTCACTAGCTTCGCCAGTCGATCGTGTTCTGCCTTGTGGATGGCCCGAGCCGTGTGATCCTCGCGAACGCTGCTCGAGGCTGCCGCGACCGCTTCGGGCGCACCCTTAGTCACGAGGAGCGGCGGCTCGCTGCCGCGCTGGACGACCACGCTGAGCATCCGCCGGTTGAAGTCGTACGGCAGCTCGGCGAGCTTTCGATAGGAGCCCAAATCGGCCGGCTTCGGGGCGGCCGCCAGGACGGCAGTGTCGAGAGGGTTCTGGAAGCTCGACTCGAAGTGGCTGTTGAGATACGCGAGATCGAGGGCGTGAGACGCTTCGCCGGCGTCGTCCTTGTCTATGCCAACGGCCTTGACCAACTCCAGCTTGCCGAGGGTGAGCGTGCCCGTCTTGTCGGTGCAGAGGACCGTGACGCTGCCCAGGTTCTGGATCGCCGGCAGGCGTTTGACCAGCACGCCGTGCACCGTGAGAGCACGCGCTCCGCGGGTGAGGTTGAGGGTGACGATGGCCGGCAGCAGCTCCGGCGTCAGGCCGACCGCCAGGGCAATCGAAAAGAGCAAGGCGTCGAAGAGCGGTCGCTGCAGGGCCACGTTGATAGCGAAGACACCGACCACGAGGATCAGGGTGACCCGACCTATCAGCAGACTGAAGGCGCGGACGCCATGCTGGAAGTCGGTCTCGGGCGCCCGTTCGGCCAGCCGGTGGGCGATGGCCCCGTAGCTCGTCCGGGCTCCTGTCGCGGTGACCAGGGCCTTTCCGGTGCCGCTTACGACGCTAGTCCCGAAGAAGGCCAGCCCGGCCCGATCCTCGTCCTTACCCGGATCGAGATCGCCCGGCATGGGGTTCTTCAGCGCGGCGGCCGACTCGCCGGTCAGCGAAGACTCATCCACAAACAGGTGGTTGGCCTCGAGCAGGCGCACGTCCGCCGGGACAATATCGCCGGCGCCCAGGACCACGACGTCGCCGCGAACGACGTCATGGATCAGGATGTCCTGCTGTTTGCCGTCCCGGATTACCGTGGCCCTCAAGGCCAGTCGAGCCTGGAGCGCGGCCACTGCCGCTTCGGAGCGCGCCTCCTGGACGAAGCCCAGCATCGCGCTCATGGCCACGATCGTGAGGATTATTCCGGCCTCGACCCGATCGCCGACGACGATGCTGACCGCGCTGGCGGCGACGAGGATCAGCACGAGCGGGCTGGCGAACTGGCTGATCAGAACGGCAAGCGTTCCGCGGCGGCCCTCAGCGCCAAGAGAGTTGGGGCCGTCCTGACGCAGTCTCTGCGCCGCTTCGACCGAGGTCAGGCCGGCAGACGCGGTCGAATCGGCCGGCGGCGCCGAGGCCGGCTGAATTGGAGCGGCTTTGGTGGCCATGTAGCCTCGCATGCTATCGGTGAAAGCCGCCGGCTGCCAGATCCCAGATGCCAGATCCCAGATCAATGACCCCAAGCCAGCCGGCTGTGCGCAAGCCTGCAGGTCCGGGGCCGCGGCCGGGGAACGGCCGGCGTATGCGCACGCCGGCAGGTCCGGGGCAGCTTCTCTCTTTGGCGAAAGTTGCGCTGCCGGGCTACTCGGAGCGGCCCGTCCCGAACTGCCGATCCCCGGCGTCGCCGAGGCCCGGCAGGATGTAGCCGTGCTCGTTGAGCTGACGGTCCACGGCCGCACAGTAGATCTCAACGTCGGGGTGGGCGGTGGTGACGGCGTCCACGCCTTCAGGTGCCACGATCAAGTTGACGAGCTTGATCCGTGTGGCACCCCAACGCTTCAGGACCTCGATCGCCGCGGTGGCCGACCCCCCGGTGGCGAGCATCGGGTCGAGGATAAGGCACAGGTCCACGGTCGCTGAATCGGGAAGCTTGTTGTAATACTCGACAGGCCGAAGGGTGCGCTCGTCGCGGAACAGGCCCAGGTGCCAGACCTCGGCGGTGGGCATCAGCTCGAGCATGGCGTCCACCATGCCCAGGCCGGCGCGCAGGATAGGCACCAGGCCGATACGCACGCCCAGCTCGTGGGCATCGGTGGTCTCGAGAGGCGTCGTCACCGAAAGCGGGCGAACCTCGACGTCGGACAAGGCCTCGTATCCGAGCAGCCACGACAGCTCGCGGACGACTTCGCGGAACTTCTTGGGCTCCGTCTTCACGTCGCGCAGTATCCGTAGCTTGTGGAGGACGGCCGGGTGTCGCGAGACGTGAAGCGTCGGCCAGGCGGCCTCACGTACCGGCAGTGGAGAGCGGTCTGGCACGATTCCTCCTCCGGGACGCTGGTTCTTTCCGTGTTGGCGCAATCGTACGAGGAAGGCGCTCGAACCGTCGGGCAGAAATCTCAGTCTGACCTGGTGACCGAATCCCCGGCGGCCGGTCGACGCCCCAACGAGCGGACGGTCGCAATCGAGGACGCCAGCTCGGACCGGCCCTGCGCCGCCACGCGGCCGACATCGGTCCAGGAGCGCGCCCCGAGCAAGGGCAGCACCGCGACCATGATGCTCAGACCCCCATACCACAGTGCCGGCAGGGCGAGCATGGCCGACACCGGGACGGTCCAGCGGCGGTTGGTTCGAGCCCCCCAGATCACTACGAGCATCGCAAACGGAAGCCTGACGACCAACGGGACCGGCACGGCCGCCCACGTCCCGTTCTTACCGACGTTGTTGGCCAAAACCCCCGGCCATGTTTGCCACGCTCCAGGCATGAACGCGTACGAAACGGCGACGACTGCTGCGGTCGCCGCCGCTGCGATCGCCAGCGATCGCCATTCGCGCCGGACCGCGAACCAGAGGAGCCCGACGCCGGGCGTGATCTTCGTCAGCAGCACGAACGACCAGGCCGCCGGCCATCGGAAGCCGAGCACGATCGCCAGCGCGACCAGCAGCTCGATATTGCCGCCCCAGATCTCCATCAATCCGAAGAACGCCAGTCCAAGGAGAATCAGGCGCGGGCCCGTCATGTAGGTCAGGGCGGCCATGAGGATCGCGGCCCAGACACCCATGAAGGCCTGCCACGGGAGCAGCCGGATCGGCTCGAGAAGCTGCAGGAACGCCGGCGAGTACGGGTAAGCGATCTGGTCGAGCCAGTTCGAGTTGAGATACGGATCCGACAGGGTCGGCACCCAGTAGCACCGGGCGTCCATGCCGGAGGGCAGCAGGGACCTGCTCCACGGCTCGGCGAAGTAGACGATCCCGAGCCAGGAGACCAGGAGGGCGGCGAGGCCGAGAACGACCAGGACGGGCACAGGCCGCCCGGCGAGTTCGATCGTCCGCTCGTTCGAACTGGTCAGCTTCTTCTCCTCGATCGGGCACGCCCGGCCCCGGGGCATGCTAGCACCGGACCACGGGCGCGAGGAGTCGCCACGTCGCGGGGGCAAGATGGCGGGGCCAGTCTCGCGCCGGCAAGGTCTCTAAGCCAGGCTTGCCAGCAGCCTCGCCCCCGAAGTCGGGCCTTCGTCGCGCTCAACGACCGCGGACCGGCCGAGCCGGTCCCCATCGGCACGCTGGCCGGCCGGCCCGAGCAAGCTCTCCCAGCCTTCGGCCGAAAGCCTTTCGAGGACCGTGGCCGCGACCCTGAGAGTCCTGCCGGCCAGTTCCGCCGCGTCGCCGTGCAGGGCGCCGTCGCCAAGCGCCGCCCGCACCGTCCGCGCCGTCCTCGCTGCGGCCTGGAGGTCCGCCGACGCAGTGACCACGCTGCCGGAAACGCCCGGCTCCACGACCAGCGAAGCGTCTCCGCCCACGAGAGCCGAAACGGCGGCAATGGCCCCACCGGGCGAACCGAGCCAGCTGGTCGGTCCATCGACGACGAGCCGGTGCCCGGGAAAGACCGCTCGCCGCAGCCACGCCTGGAGCAGGATCGATCCAGGGTCACGGTCGCTGACCGCCCAATCCGGAATCGCGCCCAAGAGGAGCCGATCGGCCGGCAGGCCGTCGGCCAGGGCCAGCTCGGCGCCCAGCGCCTGGAGGGCCAGCGCACGGCCGGCCCGGGTGGTCGCATCGGAGGGGAGGCCGCTGGCCACGTCCGCACCGAGCGCCAGCGGGCCGGGCCCGACGACCACGCGGCAACCGGCCCGGGCCTGCAGTCGGTGAGCGAAAGCGTGGTCGGCGAGGGCGCGTTCCGGGTCCACGTTCTCTTCGACGATCTCTCGAATCGGGTCCGCTCCGACGAAGTCGATGCGCTCGAAGCCGGCCACGACGGCCTGCTCCGGCGCAGCGAAGGCCGAGGTAACGGTCATCAGGCTGGCGTAGCAGCCACGCTCGGCGGAGGCGTCGTCAGCGGCCAGCCGGAGTGATGCCAGACCCCGCTGGCTCCCTGCTGGGACCGCGTCTTCAGCTGGCCGCGCAGACTTCCCCGGGCGTCTGCGGTCGCCGTAGCGACGCTCGATCAGGGCGGGCCAGGATGCCCCGCTTTGCCTGCGCTCGGCCTTGCGCCGCTCCACCCACCCTTCGAAGAGGTCCGGCGCTTCGAGACCGGCCTGTCGACGGGCCTCGGCGAATTCCCAGTTGGCGAGCACTCGAACCTGGACCACGTCCACGCCGCCGACGACGATCGCCCGCGTTTCGGCAGCAGCTGCCTCCACCTCGGTGGCCTGCAGTGCGGCGCCAAGCCAGGGCTCCTCGGGCAGACCGAGGAAGTCGCGCATCTCGTGCGTCGCGGTGCGATTGGCGTCGAAGCGAACCAACGCCGACTCCAGCAGTTGAGCGGCCCGCTCCTCGGCCGCGACGAGCCGGTCTGGGCGCTCCAGGAGCTCGGCCTCAAGGCCCAGGTCGATCGCCCCGGATGCCACGTCGAGGGCGAGGTCGAGCGACGGCAGCTCGTACTCGAGCATGGCCGCGACGAACGGCAGGATCACGCCGCGAGCAAGGCGGCGGGGATCGGAGCCGCAGTAGCGCTCCGCGAGCGACGCCGCGAGGGGCCGCCCGGCACGATCCAGTCCATCGACGCCGAGCATTCGCAACACGGCCCGTTCCTGGGCGATCGTCGCGGAGCGCCGTGCCGCTCGAGAAAGCGCACCGGCCAGATCGGCCGCGCGTCGACGGAGTTCCGCCGCTTCACCCGAGAGAGTGTCGCCGATCACTCTGACCTCGCTCCTGTGCCGCGCCCGCGGGATGGATTGCCCATGCCCGTTCCTCCCGCCAGTCGCCTAGCTTAGCGGACCCAGGACGCTGAAGGAGGGACCGTCGAGAAGGCCGACACTCCCGGCTCGCCCGGATCGGCCTCTTAGCGGACTACGGGCCGCTACACGGGAACCGACTAATACAGGCTGCAGACGATGATGCCGCCACCGGTCGCGTCGGTCGTGCCGTCCGATGCCGTGACAATCACCGGCAGATCGGTCGTCTGCTGGACACCAGCCCCGTCTACACAGTTCTCCTGGAACGAGAAGTTGAACGTCCCGTCCGCGGCGGAGGTCGGGTTCAGGCCATAGGGTCCGAGAGCGATCGGGGTGGAGGAGCCGAAGGCGTAGGTGAGGGCGACGACCGTGTTGGGCTTGAAGCCCGCCCCGGTGAACGTGTCCGTGAGGTTGCCGCCGCCATGGGTGGTGCCATTGCCGTGGCTGGCGAACGCAACGGTGGCGCCGCCCCCGATGGTAACCGTCGCCGGTGAGCTCGTTGCCGTCCAGGAGTGGTACGCCACCGTCACCGTGTAGCTGTGGGTACCGCCGTTCAGCCCGCTGTCGGTGCACGTGAGAACTGAGGTCGGCGCCGCCTGGGTCGGGCAGTTGCCGGCAGGACTCCCGCCATCCCTTAGCACGTAGTAGGAGACGGAGCCCGATCCCGGCGGCGTGACGGCGCTCCAGGTGAGGATCGCCGTCGCTCCGGACCCCGGGGTGGCGCTGACCGACGTTGCGGCGAGCGATCCTGAAATGCCGCTGCCGCTGCCCGTACCGGTCGCGGTCCAGTAGGCACCGACATCCGTGACGGACCCGAGCGCAAGCACTAGCCCGGCCAGCACGGGAAGCCACCTGCTCTTCCCGAACAGCCGCTTGCTCTTCCAAGAGAAGGCCGGCGAGTTCACGAACGGGAGCTTCCGCTGTAGGTCAGGTGAAAGATCTTGTTCTTGCAGGCGTCCTGGTTCACGTCGGGCAGGTTCAGGAGCGTGATCTGCGGCGCGCGCGGCGGGCTGGCCAGGGTCACGCTGCCGTTAGCGGGGATGGCGATCGGGTCGGCGCTCGATGCATTCGACTGGGTCACCTGGAGGTTGCCCTCGCTGGCGCAGCCGGGCGGAGTGCTGTCAGGTGACACCGTCACGGTCAAGGCGGTGACGTAGATCGGGATGCCGTTCGGGTTGATCAGCGTGAGCGGGATCGCCGTCGCCACGCCGAGCATGAGGTTTTCGACACCGGCATCCATGATCTTGAAGTCGGCGCCACCGGTCTGAGCCACGCCGCTCCAGCCGCCGATCCCGGACGGTGCCGGGCTCGAGACGGTCGCAGTCGGCGCCGGGCTCGAGACGATCAGCGAGCCAAAGGAGGTGGCGCTGGACGCGGCGAAGGAAGGCGCCGGCGACCCGCCCGCCGGGCCTGTAGCGGCAACTCCACGGCACGTCCAAGCCAGCGCGATCAGGAGGAGCAGCACAAGTAGCGGCAGGAGCCTGCGCCACCACCTGGAGTTCTCGTGAGCGTCGCTGGACGGCTTACTTGCCACCTGGATCACGTCCTCGCGATCTCTTGCGTTGGCAATGGTTTGTGAGGGCTCCCTATGGGGCGCCGCCACTCCACGCCGTCTAGTTACGGAATCGAATAGGCCAGATTGAGCGTTGCACCCTTGCAGCCGTCCTGGTCCGTCGCAGGCTTGTCGTTGAAGTGGATCGTAGGGCCGGTCCAGGCTCCCTTACCGCTACCGGACGGGATCTCGGCGTTCACAGTCGCCGTGGCGTTGGCCAGCGTGAAGTCGGTTGCATCGCAGGTGCCGGCCGGCGCGCCGACGGCCTTAGCGACCGAGGCGATGCTGGCGGTCACGGTCGAGACCCAGACCGGGCCGGAATTCGGGTTGTTGAAGTTGCCGCTGATCGTCTGGGCGGTGTCGCCCGGATACATCGGGGTCAGGACGGTGGTTTGGACGACGGTCAGGGCCGAGACGTTGCCAGCGGTGGCTGTGCCGGTGCCCGAGCCGGTCATGGTCCAGTAGGCAAAGGCAACGCCGCTGACAAGAGCCAGCGCTAACAGGGCAATCGCCACAGGGGCGATCCGCCGCTTACCGAAGTACTTCCGCATTGTTTCTCCTTTTGGCTTGATGAGGGCATGTACGAATAGGTTCGTTAGTACTCCCTGTCCTGAGGAGGTTCTAGCCATACTTGAGGCATAGCGCCGCCGGTACTTTGGTCACGCGACGTTTCGAAACGCCACAACCTGTGCGCGGCCCGGCGCACAGGGACCTGCGGCGGAGGCGGTCGCCAGTACGGTTTCGCAGGCGTGGTGTGCGCGCACCGCCCCTATGGGTGACCGAGGTCCTGTTCGAAACGACGATGCGGCGAACGTCCGGTCACTCGTCCGTCCCCATCAAGACGGTTGCCGGACGGACCGACTTTCCGACTCGCGACCCATGGCCGGCGAGCCATCGTCATTCAGCCTGGTCGAGCGTCCGTGAGAGAGCGATCGAGACGCGATGCTTGAGAACCTCGCGGCCGTCCGTTCACCCAGGTTGCCATCGAAGCCACGACGGACTCGACGGAATCGACCGAGCGGCTACTCCTCGGCGGCACGGTGGTAGACGCCCGCGACCCGAACCATCACGGCCTCGCGCAGGAGCGCGGCCAAGGCGGCGGCACAGTCGGGCGTCGACGGGTCCGCGTCGAGGTCGGCCCAGAAGACGTACTCCCATCTAACGCCACGGCTTGGCCTCGACTCGAGACGCGACAGGTTGATCTTGCGTTCGGCGAAGCAGCCCAGGCAGCGGTGCAGGCTGCCAGGAACGTTCCGGACGGCCCAGACCAGTGTCGTTTTCATCGGGCCGGACAGGGTGTTGGGGGCGAACCAGTCGTTCGGGACGGGGTCACGTGTCAGGACGGCGAAACGGGTCCGATTGGCGTCGCCCGTCTGGATACCGCTGGCCAGCACTTCCAGACCGTACAGCGGCGCGACACGGGCGGAGGCCACGGCCCCGGCCCTCCGCTCGCCCGCATCGGCGATGGCCTTGGCTGCGCCCGCGGTGTTATAGCTTGTCATAACCTGCCACGGCCGCGATCGCAGGAACTCGTCGGCCTGGTCGAGAGCCTGGGCGATGCTGTAGACGCGATCGATCTCGTCGAGCGTCTGGCCCGGCAACGCGAGAAGGGCCAGGTGGACGGGGACGGTCACCTCGGCCGCGATGCGGACTTCGTCGAACTCGAAAAGCAGGTCGTAGATCTCGCGAACGCTGCCACCCTGCGAGCGCTCGATCGGGACGACGCCAGCGTCGACGCTACCGGCTTGAACGGCCTCGAAGACTGCCCGCCACGTCGGCAGAGCCACGGCCGTCGGAGCGGCGAAGGCCAGAAGAACGCCCTCCTCGCTGAAGGCGCCGGGCTCGCCCTGGAATGCCACTCCCGGCGCGCGGGCCGCGGTGTCGGGCCCGGCCGCGGCCACGCCCGGAGAACCCGATCCCGGCGAACGGCCGAACGCCCGCGACGCCACGAAACCCTCCCTCTCCCTACGCCGGCCCAACTGGCCGGGCCGCTGAGCCCGCCCCGTTGGGCCGCGCCGAGGTGGTGAAGTGGCGTTCGTCGCGCCGCCTCACTTCCGCGCCCGTCTTCCAGATCGCGTACTCGAGAGAGTCGCACAGGGCCGCGCAGGAGGCGGCGATGATGTTGGTGCCGCTGCCCATCGTCGACCACTCCAGGACCCCGTTCGACGAATCGATGATGACCCGGGTCTGGGCGGCCGTCGCCTCCTCGCTGTCGAGGATGCGAACCTTGTAATCGACGAGGTGGACCGCATCGAGTTGCGGATAGAAAGCTCCCAGCGCCTTGCGCAGGGCCGTGTCCAGGGCGTTCACCGGACCGTTGCCGTCGGCAGCGGTGTGCAGGATCTCACCGGCCACCTCCACCTTGACCGTGGCCTCGGAAAGAAGCTCGGCTCCCCCGCGCTGCTCGACGACGACCGTGAAATCGCGCAGCTCGAACGGAGGCACGTAGCCGGCCTTGTAGCGCTTGACCAGGAGCTCGAACGAGGCTTCGGCGCCTTCGAAGGCGAGACCCTCGGCCTCGAGCCGCTTGATGACCTGGCTGAGGGCCTTCGGATCGACGCCGTCGAGCCCCTGGCCGAGCTGCTCCGCCCGGAGCTGCGTGTTGGCCTTGCCGCCGAGCTCGCTCACGACGAGGCGCATGACGTTGCCGACGACGATCGGATCCACGTGCTGATAGGAGCTGCTGACCCGCGCCGTGGCGGAGCCGTGGACGCCGCCCTTGTGGGCGAACGCCGACCGGCCGACGTACGGCTGGTGGTCGTCCGGGGCGATGTTGACGATCTCGGCCACGTAGCGGGCCATCTCCGTCAGTTCGCCCAGCCGGCCCGACGGAACGGGCTTATAGCTCGTCTTCAGTTCCAGGTCGGCCAGGATGCTTACCAGGTTGGCGTTGCCGCAGCGCTCGCCGTAGCCGTTGATCGTGCCCTGGACGTGGCGGACGCCGTTTGCCACCGCCGCCAGCGAGTTGGCCACCGCCAGCTCCGAGTCGTTGTGACAGTGGATGCCCCATACCACTTCGAGGCCTCCGTCAGCGGCCAGGGCGGCCGACGTGGCTCGCACGATCGAGACGAGCTCGTCGGTCAGCGTGCCGCCGTTCGTATCGCACAGGACCAGCGTCCCGGCGCCCGCATCGCGAGCGACGCGAAGCGTGGCCAGGGCGTAGGCAGGGTCGTCCTTGTAGCCGTCGAAGTAATGCTCGGCGTCGTAGATCATCTCCCGGCCTGCCGCGGCCGGGAAGGCGATCGAGTCGGCGACCATGGCTAAGTTCTCATCGGGTGTCGCCCCGAGAACGTCGCGGACGTGGAGCAGCCAGCTCTTGCCGAAGATCGTCACGACCGGCGTCCCGGCTTCGACGATGGCCACGAGATTGGGATCCGTCTCGGGACGGTTTGAGCGGTGGCGCGTGGAGCCGAATGCGGCCAGCCTGGATTGCTTCCATTCGATCGATCGGGCGGCAGCGAAGAAGTCGACGTCCTTGGGGTTGGAGCCCGGCCAGCCGCCCTCGATGTAGGCCATCCCGAACTCGTCGAGACGGCGGGCGATCTTTATCTTGTCCGCCAGGGAGACGACCAGGCCTTCGCGCTGGGTCCCGTCGCGCAGGGTCGTGTCGTACAGGACGACGCGGTCGCTCATCGAACGGCCTCCGCGGGGGGGCGGCCGCCGGCGGCGCCCAAGGCCGCGTCTGAGGCCGCGCCCAAGGCGGCCACGATGGCGTCACCCATGGCCTGCGTGCCGACCGGCCGAAGCCCGGTGGCGTCGCCGGTGACGGAGAGCAGGTCCGGCGTCCGGTAGCCCGCGGCGAGAGCCGACGCCACTGCCCGCTCGATGGCCTCTGCGGCCGCGGCCTGGCCCAACGACCAGCGCAGCATCATCGCCCCGGACAGGATCGCCGCGAGTGGATTGGCGACGTCCTTGCCGGCAATGTCGGGCGCGGAACCGTGGATCGGCTCGTACAGCCCGAACAGCCCGTGCGCGGTGCGTCTCTCGCCGATGGACGCCGATGGCAGCATCCCGAGCGACCCGGCGAGAACGCTCGCCTCGTCCGACAGGATGTCGCCGAAGAGGTTCTCGGTCACGAGTACATCGAAGATCGCCGGGCGCTGGATCAACGTCATGGCGCAGGCGTCTACCAGCCGATGCTCGACCGTGACGTCCGGATACTCGGGCTTCATCTCGTCGACGATCGTGCGCCACAAGCGGCTCGACGACAGGACGTTGGCCTTGTCGACGCTGGTCAGCTTCTTACGCCGTCCCCGGGCCAGCTCGAAGGCCAGCTTGACGACACGCCGGATCTCGGCCTCGGTGTAGAAAAGCGTGTCCACAACCTCACGCCCGGCCGGCGTCTTGCGTTGCTCCGACGGCCGCCCGAAGTAGAGACCGCCGGTCAGTTCGCGAACGATCATCATGTCCACGCCTTCGAGGAGCGCCTCGCGCACCGGCGAGCTCGCCCGCAGCACCGGTTGGACCGACACCGGCCGAAGGTTGGCGTAAAGGCCGAGGCCTTTGCGCAGCGCCAGGAGCGCCTGCTCGGGCCGTATCTTCGCCCTTGGGTCGTCGTATTTCGGGTCGCCGATGGCGCCGAAGTAGACGGCGTCCGCAACGGCGCTGGCGGCCAGGTCGTCGTCGCGCATCGGCACGCCGTAGGCGTCGATCGCGACGCCGCCGATCAGGACTTCGTGCCACTCGAAGCCGAATCCGAAGATACGGCCGGTGGCCTCGAGGACGCCGCGGCCGGCCGCGATGACCTCGGGTCCGATGCCGTCGCCGGGAACGAAGACGAGGTTGTAGGTGCTGCCGGCAGGGGCCGTTCCGGCCGATGGGCTGGCGGAGTCGGGCATGAGACGTTCAGCCCTTGGACGCGGCCGCCGACTGCGGCTGCCCGTCGACGACTTCTACCGGATTGAGGAACGGCATCGCTTTGCGTAGCCGGGCACCCACCTGCTCGACCTGGTGGTCGCGACCGGCCTCGCGCATCTTCTTGAACTCGGGCTGGCCGGCCTCGTTCTCGGCGATCCAGCGCGCCGCGAACGTGCCGTCCTGGATCTCGTGGAGAACCGCCCGCATCTCCTCGCGGACGCGGGCGTCGATGATTCGTGGACCGGAGACATAGTCGCCGTATTCGGCGGTGTCGCTGACCGAGAAGCGCATGAAGTTCATACCGCCGCGGTACATCAGATCGACGATCAGCTTGAGCTCGTGCATGACCTCGAAGTAGGCCAGCTCGGGCTGGTAGCCGGCCTCGACCAGGGTCTCGAAGCCGTTCTTGATCAGGCTCGTGACCCCACCGCACAGGACCACCTGCTCGCCAAAGAGATCGGTTTCGGTCTCCTCCTTGAACGTTGTCTCGAGCACGCCGGCCCGGGTGGCGCCGAGGGCGCGGGCGTAGGCGAGCACGCGAGCGCGAGCCGTGTCGGTGGCGTCCTTCTCCACGGCGAAGAGTGCCGGCACGCCGCCGCCCTGTTCAAAGACAGAACGGACGAGATGGCCCGGGCCCTTGGGCGCGACCATGCCCACGTCTATCCCTTCACCCGGCCTGATTCGGTCGAAGCGAATGTTGAAGCCGTGGGCGAACATGAGCAGCTGGCCCGGCTTCATATTCGGTTCGATCGAGGTCTCGTACACCTTCTTTTGGATGGTGTCGGGGACCAGGATCATGATCACGTCGGCCGCCCTGACGGCGTCGGCGACATCGGCAACCTGGAGCCCGGCCTCTTCGGCGAAGGCGCGGCTCTTGCTCGCAGGGGGCAGGCCGACGACCACCCTGATGCCCGAGTCGTGCAGGTTTCGGGCGTGGGCATGGCCCTGGCTGCCGTAGCCAATGATCGCGACGGTCTGGCCATCCAGGGCGCTCGGATCGGCGTCGTCGTCGTAGTACATGCGAGCGGTCATCGTTTCACTGCCTCCTCGATCGACCCGGCACCCCGGGACATGACGACGGTACCGGAGCGGACGAGCTCCTTTATACCGAAACCGCGCAGGAGGGAGATCAGAGCGTCAACTTCTGCCTCCGTCCCGGTTGCCTCGACGATGAGCGACTCGGCTGCCAGATCCACGACCCGGGCCTTGTACATTTCCGCGATGGTCAGCACCTCGCCGCGATTTCGTTCGTCGGCACGGACTTTGATCAGTGCGATCTCGTGCTCGACCGTCGGGTCGCTGGTGACATCCTGGACCTTGAGGACGTCGATCAGCCGATAGAGCTGCTTCGCCGCCTGCTCGACCGCCACGTCGTCTCCGCGCAGCGTGATGGTCATGCGGCTGACCTCAAGCTGATCGGTGTGGCTGACCGCCAGGGTTTCGATGTTGAAGTTCCGGGCCCGCATCAGGCTCGCCACCCGGTTGAGGACGCCGGGCTTGTTGAGGACGATGGCCACCAGGACGTGGCGATGGGACTCGCCGTGTCCGGGCAGGGCCCGGGCGGGCGGGGCGGTGTGGGCGGGCGCCGGCTGGACGGCGCTGTCGGGGGCGGGGCCGGGAGTGCCGGTGGGGCTCATTGCTTCGGCTCCTCGAACTGTTCCTCGAGCAGGTCCGACAGCCCCTTGCCGGCCGGCATCATGGGAAAGACGTTCTGCTGCTCGGCTATGACGAAGTGGACGAGGGCCGGGCCGTCCACGGCACGAGCCGCGGCGATGGCGCCATCAACTTCCTCGGGGGTTGTGGCGCGGAAACCGGCCACGCCGTAGGCCTCGGCCAGCTTCACCCAGTCGGGGCCGAGCAGGTGCGACGAGTGGTAGTTGCCCGCGTAGACGAGCTCCTGCCACTGCCGGACCATGCCCAGCTTGTGGTTGTCGAGCAGGGCGATCTTCACGGGAATGTTGTCCTGCACGAGCGTCATCAGCTCCTGGGCGGTCATCTGCAGGCCGCCGTCGCCGACGATGGCCCACGTCTCCTTGTCCGGGCGGCCGATTGCAGCGCCCATGGCCGCCGGCAGGCCGAAGCCCATAGTCCCGAGGCCGCCCGAGCTGATGTGGCTCTTCGGCCGGCGGAAACCGGCATAGCGAGCGGCCCACATCTGGTTCTGACCGACGTCTGCCACGATCGTGGCATCGTGGCCTGAGGCCTCGCCGATCTTGCCGACAACGTAGTCGGCCGAGAGCTGGCCGTTGCGCCACGACCCGGAGCCGTGCCACGGAGCCTTCTCCGACTCGGACCGCCAGTCGGCGATCTCCTTCAGATATGCCGCGCGCTGTTCGGGCGCGACGGGCTGGACCTGCGGCAGGAGCGCGGTCAGGACCCGCTTAACGTCCCCCACGATCGGGATCTCGACTGCCACGTTCTTCCCGATCTCGGCCGGATCGATGTCCACATGGATGATCCGGGCATACGGCGCGAAGGTGGGCACGTGGCCGGTGACGCGGTCGTCGAAGCGCATGCCGAGGGCGATAAGCAGATCCGCCGACTGGATCGCTTTGTTGACGTGCTTCCAGCCGTGCATCCCCACGAAGCCCAACGAAAGCGGATGGGTCTCGTCCATGGCACTGACACCGAGAAGGGTGTGAGCGACTGGGATCTGGGCTTTCTCGGCCAGCTCGCGCAGCTCTTCCGTTGCCTCGGCGATCAACACCCCGTGACCGGCGAGGATGACCGGGCGCCTGGCCCTGGCGATCTCCCCGGCCGCCAGCTTGATCTGCCGGAAGTGACCTTCCAGGGTAGGTCTGAAGCCGGGCAGGTCCACCGTCTCGGGATGCTCAGCCGAGCAAACGCCCATCAACGCGTCCTTGGTCAGGTCGATGTGGACTGGTCCCGGACGGCCGGTCCGGGCAATGTGGAACGCCTCGGCGAAGACGCGTGGGATGTCGTTGGGGTCGCGGACCAGGTAGTTGTGCTTGGTGCAGGGCAGCGTAATGCCGGTGATATCGATCTCCTGGAAGGCGTCCTTGCCGAGGAGCGAGCCGACGACGTTGCCGGTAATGGCCACGATCGGGACCGAGTCGAGCATGGCGTTGCCGATGCCGGTGACCAGGTTCGTGGCACCGGGACCGGACGTGGCCAGGCAGACGCCAACTTTGCCGGTTGCACGGGCATATCCGTCGGCGGCATGCGCACCGCCCTGCTCGTGCCGGACGAGGACGTGCCGTAGCTCGGGGTAGTCGCCGAGGACGTCGTAGAAAGGCAGGACGACGCCGCCGGGATAACCGAAGAAGACCTCCACGCCCTGCCGGACGAGGGCCTCACAGACCGCGTCCGCACCGATGCGAGGCCGCTTCACGCCCCGCTCGGCCAGGCTTCGAATCTGGTTGCGGCGGGCATCGCTGAGCATCTCGCGCCGGCCGGCGGAAATGGCGTCGGCTCGCTCCGTGCCGGCCCCCGGCATGTGGTTGATGCGCTCACGCCCGCTGAGCGTGCCGTCAGGACGGGGCGACCCGGCGTTCGGCGACCCCGCGTTCGGCGGCACGGCGCCCAGAGTGCCCGAGGTCGTCGGCGCTGCCGAAGTCGCGGTCGGGGCCGTCGTCGTGGCGGTCGTCGTGCGGCCCGTCGTCCGGCCCGGCGATCGTCCCAAACCTTCCTCTTTCGTCACCATCGCTGCATCCCGTCCTGTCGCATCCGCGGATCGCCCTGGTCCAACTCGTCGATCACTGGTCTGGCTCGGCCATCAAAAACCCCCCGCCGCTCCGGCGAGGGTTCTGGTTGTGCTGGGTCTTGCGTGTCTAGCGCTTGTCCCTTCCTCCAGTCTCCCGCCGGGAGCCCGTAATGAGTACGAGTACGCGCTCAATGCCAAGCTCCAAGGAGCGAAGCAGACCCAGGAGGGAGACATCGACCAGGCCGAGGTCCTCAGATGGAACCTGCACGCGGCGACCATCCGACCGAACAAGGATGGCGACGTGGCGGCGGTTCCGATTGTTGAACAGACCCAACGTGGTTCTCCGTAGCTGACGCTCACCCAGGATCGAGTCCCGGAGTGCTCGGCGAGTGTATCAGGACAGGTCAATAGTCGTGCATCGCCAATTCGGCGGCCTAGACGATGGTACGGAAGGTGTCGCCCGTTGGCGCCGGGGCTGGCACGGCACCTCAGACCGCGATCCTTCTCGCCTGCACCGAGGATCTGGACGATCCCGGCCGCGGGGGCAGAGCCCGGGCCCGGCCGCGGCGTCCGGCCGACTAGCTCTTACGACGGTGGAACGGCCACCAGGCCAGCTCGCCGATGAAGGCCGTTATCGCCGGGACGAGCAGGCTCCGGACGACGAAAGTGTCGATCAGCACGCCCAAAGCCACCGCCAGGCCGACCTGGAAGAGCAGCTGCAACGGCGACGTCACGAGCGCCCCGAACGTCCCGGCCAGGATCAGCCCGGCCGACGTGATGACCGTCCCCGTGCGGGCCGAGGCTACGCGTATTCCCGGCCGCAGCTCGCGCGTGGAGCTCTCCTCACGGACCCGCGACATCAGGAAGATGTTGTAGTCGGATCCGAGGGCTACCAGCAGCACGAAGACCATGAGTGGGATGAAGTAGTTGACACCGGCCTGTCCCAAGACGTGCTGCAGGATGAACGCCGAGACGCTCAGACTCATCGCGTACGACAGGAGGACGGTGAAGACCAGGTAGACGGGCGCCACCAACGCTCGGAGCAGCAGGATGAGCACGATCAGGATGCCTACGATGGTGATCGCGGCGACGCGCAGGAAGTCGGCGGAGATCGTGTCCTGCACGTCCGCGAACTCGGCCGTGGCCCCGCCGACGTAAGCCTGAGGAGCGACGACGGAGCCCGGAGTGCCGCCCGCTGCGTTGCCGCTCGCCGCAGTGCCGCCCGCCGCGGTGCCGCTCGCGGAACCGAAATGGCCCGGGTCGGTCGCCAGGAGCGCCCGCAGATCTCGGACGGTGTCGAACGACCTCGTGTCGTACGGGTTCGTCGAAGTCGTGACGTAGAGCTGGGTCACCGTGCCGTCGGCCGAGACGTAGGCCGTGCGCAGATTCGGTGGAGCGTAGAGGTCGTTCGGCCCGAAGGCGGCGGCCAACCCGTCGAGCTCGTCCGGAAGCCGGGCCCGGGCGGCCGCCATCGCCTGTTGGGCCGCCAGTGTCGCGGCGCTAGGCTGGAAGGTTGTAGGCGAGAAGTAGAACGGCGTCGGCTGATCCTTGAACCACGTCGAGAGTCCCTCTACCGAGCTAAGAAGCTGCGCGTAGGCGAGCACGTTGGAGCCCGCCGAGAGGGCCACAACTGCGTTCTCAGCCGACTGGTAGGAGGACAGCAGCTTCACCGCCGGCTGAGCCACGCCCAGCTCGTCCAGATAGGACTTGAGAGTTGCCAGTTGAGATGCCGTATCGGCAGTCGCCGGGGCGGAGGCCGCGGCCTTGAGTTGCTGGACGATGGCGTCGAGCTGGTTGGGGACCAGCGCCTGCTGACGGGCGGCGACGAGCCCGGTGGACAGGGTGGCCAGGTCTTCATTGAGGGCGGCCAGCTCGTCGGCCGACAAATCCGGGAAGGCGGCGGCAAGGCCGCCAACGTAGCTGGCGGCCGACTGGACCCCGGATAGGCTGGCGTCGCTCAGCTGGACGTTGATGTCGGTGCTCGGCGGCTCGCGAAACGACGTCGCGGTGCTGGCCAGCTGGACCGAGGGTCGAAGCAGGTCCGATATCCCGCCCTCGCCCAGCGGGTCGACCAGGCTGCGCACGGTCTGGATGTTCGGCAGGGCCGCGATCGACTTCTCCAGTGCGCCGATATCGGACAAACCTTGCTGCGATGTGAAGATCGTAGCCGAGGTACCCGGCACCTTGATCAGGACGTTCACCGGCATCAGCTGCCCTTCCGCCAGGTGTGCGCTCAGCGTTTCAAAACCCTGGCGCGACTCCGCGCTCGCCGGCAGCTCGTTGAGGACGTCGAAGTTCTCCTTGAGCAGTGGCAGCCCCAGCGCGGGAACGACCAGCAATACCAGGACCACGCCGGCCAGGAGACCGGGCCGGGCCGTGATCCGGCGGGCCAACGCCGCCCAGAAGCCCCGGTCCTCGTCGGCGGCATTCCGTGTCTCCTCGTGGAGGGGCCAGAAGAGGCGCCTCCCGAAGATGGCCAGCAACGACGGCGTGAGCGTCAGCCCCGCCAGCAGCGTGATGAAGATCGTGATGGCAAGGGCCGGGCCCGTGGTCTGGATCAGTCCGAACCGCGCCACCACCATCGACGCCAGGCCGACGATCACCGTGGCCGCCGAAGCGGCGATGACCGCGCCGATACGGCTGACCGTGACTCTCACCGCATCCTCGGGACTGTTACGACCAAGCTCCTCCCGGAAGCGCGATATGAAGAAGATCGTGTAGTCGGTCCCGACGCCGAAGACCAGGACGACGATGAAAGAGTCCAGGACCGAGGACAGCTGCCAGCCTCCCTGGGCCATGAAACCGAGGATGCCGCGCGAGACCAGGAAAGCCGAGCCGATCGTGATCAGCGGCGCGAGCGCCGCGAGTGGGGCGCGATAGATGAGCAGCAGGACCAGGACCACCAGGAGGATCGTGACCAGCGTCGTCCGGCTGGTGCCGTCCTGGATGGCCTGCAGGTAGTCGCGGCCAATGCCCGCCTGGCCCGTGACCTGGGCAGAGAGGCCCTTCGGAAGCACGCCCGAGTCGGCCAGGTGCGCCCTGATGACATCTATCGCGGCGTTTGTCCGCGGCAGGAATGATGGCGTGCTCATGTCGACCTGGGCAAGCTCGACGACGCCGTCGGAGCTACGGAACATCGACGCGAGCGACGGCGTGTTCTCCGCGGTGACATAGCGCACGACAGTGTCCGGATGGCCGCTTCCCTCGAAGTAGCTTTGCAGGCCCTCGATGGCGAGGCGGTCCGCGTCCGTGAGACCGCCCGGCCGCGAGAAGACGATGAGAGCCGTGGTCTGGGCCGAGTCGCTCGGAAACGCTTTGTTGAGGACCTGGAGGGCGGCGAGCGATTCGGCATCCTTCGGCAGGAAGCTGGTTTCGTCGGCGGAGCCCACCTGCGATAGCGACGGAGCAAGAACGCCGAACAAGGCGGCGGCTACCAGCCACCCGATCAGAAGGACGAACCGGAGCCGGAGCACGAGCCGACCGAGTCGATCGAACATCAGGACTCCTCTTGAGAGCCCTCCCGCCGGCTCGATCGGGACAACTCGAGAAGCGGGTTTGGGTCGACGAGATTGTATCGAGGGCGATATCTCAGGGTAGGCGGGGTGGGGAATGGCGGAGAGTATGTGAACGAGCCGCCGGCTGGCGTCGGTCAGGCCGCGGCCTCGACTGGGCCCTCACCCCGGGGCGGGGTATCTCGCAAGGCTTTCGGATGTTACGGATCGCCTCGGCGCGCGAAGCCGCGGCGGCCGTCCCGAGGGCGCGAACGCTGGCCGGGGCCAGCCGCCTGTGGGCGGTTCCGCACTCGCCCACGAGCCGTGCGGCCCACGGCCTGCCGGGCCTCAGCAGGTCGCGCACCGGGCGGCGCCGCGCCTGTGGCCGCCAGTCTCCGCGACGCCCGCCGGCAACTCCTTGTCCACTGCTGGGCCGTCCACCTCACGCCCGATGCCGAGAGCGGCCCCGCAGCGAACTCAGGATCAAATAGGTACCAACGATCATCGGCGCGATCCAGTAGCGACCGCCCGGATCCTCGGGCCCGGCCGCGATCCCGGTCGCGCGCACCCTGACAAGCGGCATCCCCTCGCATTTGCGCTCTATCTCCTCCGGACCGTCACGCCAGGGGTTGCCAAGGCCAACCATGCCGGCGACGACTCCCATGCTGCGCAGCAGCGGCACCAGAACGCGGCGGCGCTCATCCGAATCGGTGACCTCCTCGGCCAATCCGGAGAAAGCTCGACTCGGCAGGATCACCTCGACACTGGGATCGGCCAGAACGTTCTGGAACCACTGAGTCGGGCGCCCGAAGCCCGCGACGCAGTACACCCGGTCGTCCACGATCGTGTATCCCAGTGGAACGTCGCGCATCTCGCCGCTCTTCCGGCCACGGGTCCGCAGGATCATCAAGTATCCGGTCAGCGGGTTAGACACGTACCGACCGAGGCCCGCCTTCAACGCGGGCACGCTGACGTACCTGTTCAGGACCGTGAAGCCGTCATGGAGCGCCGGAAGGAGCCCTTGGATCCATCCCGGGTACGCCAAGCCCTCGCCCCAGCTGCCCAGGGTTTCCTTCGGGGACGACCCGGCCGCTATTTCATCCGGGAATTGCGCAAATCTCAGCATATCCACCCCCTGGCGTCAGGCCCGTGCGGACTCCGCCAAAGGTTAGGCGATCCGGACAGCCCTCACCAGGCCGACGGCGGCGATGACCGCTGATGGCGCGCCGTCAACTGGCCGACTCCACGAACATCATGAAGGGCCCCGCGCCGGTTGGGCTCGCTGCAGGGCCGCCATGTCGCCTTTCCACAGAGGCACGATCGCGGCCAGGACGGCAAACCCGTTGAGCCAGAGAATAGGCAGGGAGATTGTCGCGGCCACCGGCACCGTCCAACGTCTGTTCGTCCGGGCGCCGTAGACGACGATGACCGCCGCGGCCGCCAGGCGCACCGGGAGAGGCACGGTGACGGTGATCATCTGAGTGTTCACCGTCGGGTTAGACGTGAGGTACTCGAGCCACTGCCGCCACATCTCGGGCACGACGAGCAGGGATGCGACGGAGATCGCCGTCGTGGCGCCGAGCGCCAGGCCGAGGTTGCGCCACTCTTTGCGGACGGCGAACCAGAGCAGCCCGACGCCGGGCGTCACCTTGGTCAGCAGGACCAGCGACCACGCGGCGGGGTAACGAAAACCGAGCACAATCGCGGCCGCAAGCAGGAGGTGGATGTTGCCGTTGTAGAGCTCCACGCTGATGGGCAGGAAGAGCAGCATCGCAAGGGCATAGCGCCGTCCCAGCCAGACCAGCGCGGCAAACTGGCTCACCAGCCAGACCGCCCGGAACGCATCGAAGCTCAGCAGGTGGCCGGGCAGGAAAGCGAGGGCTACAGGAGGTGCGTACAAGAAGACGAGCTGGCCGGGCTGACCGCCGTAGGGCTTCGACGGGTCGAAGGACCAGTAGGCCAGAGCGTCGAAGCCCGAGCCGCCGAATTGCGAGCCGAGCCTGAAGATGTAGACCAACGTCGCAACGCCCAGGACGGACATCGCGGCAAGCAGGGTGTCCTGTACGAGCTCGCGTCGCGAGCGCGCCGCGAACCATCTGGCGACGGCTCCTGGCCCTGCGGACAGGGCGCCACCGGGGCCAGCGGTCCGGCCCGCAGGGCTCACGTCTGCCATTGGCCTCGCCCGGCAGTCGGGTCGTTGGCTGGCCCTGAGAGCACGTGCCCGGTACTCATCGCTGCCCCTCTGTGCCGAGTTCCCACTTCTTGAGCACGTGCCAAGTCTAGGCCACCGGACGGTCGCCAGCGAGCCCGTCGAGCGTAAGCGCGCGGGTTCGGTTCGCTGAATGACCCTGATTTGCCCTCGTCTGGTAACCTCGATGGCCCGGTACGCCGCGTGACGGGTAGTCGCATCGCGAGCAGGACCATGGCCGATAGACCGCGCACCCTTGTCGAGAAGATCTGGGACGACCACGTCGTGGCGTCCGAGCCCGGCGCTCCGGCAATCCTCGCGATCGACCTTCACCTGGTCCACGAGGTCACGAGCCCGCAGGCCTTCACCGGGCTCCGCGCGCGCGGCCTGAAGGTCCGCAAGCCGGGCCAGACGGTCGCGACGGCCGACCATTCGATCCCGACGCTCGATCCGTCGATCCCGATCGCCGACGAGCTGGCTGCCAAACAGCTCCGCCAGATCGAGGAGAACTGCCGCGAATTCGGCATCCCGTTCCACGGCAAGGGCTCGCCCAACCGCGGCATCGTCCACGTCATCGGGCCGGAGCTCGGCCTGACGCAGCCGGGTATGACCATCGTCTGCGGCGACTCCCACACCGCCACCCACGGCGCCTTCGGCGCCCTGGCGTTCGGCATCGGGACGAGCGAGATCGAGATGGTCCTGGCCACCCAGACGCTGCTTCAGCGAAGGCCGAAGACATTCCAGGTCCGAATCGACGGGCGCCTCCGGCCGGGCGTCGGTGCCAAGGACATCATCCTCGCCCTGATCGCCAGGATCGGCATCGGCGGCGGGACCGGTCACGTCATCGAATACACCGGCGACGCCATCCGGGCCCTGTCGATGGAGGAGCGGATGACGGTCTGCAACATGTCGATCGAGGGCGGCGCTCGCGCCGGACTGATCGCCCCCGATGAGACCACATTCGCATATCTCAAGGGTCGCAGGTTCGCACCGCGGGGAGAGGCATGGGACGCGGCCGTCGCCCGCTGGCGGGCGCTGCCGAGTGACGAGGGGGCGACTTACGACCGAACCATCGTCATCGACGGCGACGCGCTCGAGCCGATGGTTACCTACGGCACGAACCCCGGCATGGGTGTGCCTATAAGCGGACGGATCCCCTCCCCGGCAGAGCTCGAGCCGGGAGCCCGGGACGACCTCGGGCGCGCGCTCGCATACATGGGTCTCGAGCCGGGCGCGTCGATCGCGGGCCGAAAGCTCGACGTCGTCTTCATCGGCTCGTGCACCAACGGCCGGATCGAGGACATGCGGGCCGCGGCATCGATCCTGCGCGGCCGCCACGTGGCCGACGGCCTGCGGGTCCTCGTCGTTCCGGGGTCGCAGCAGGTGAAGAAGCAGGCCGAGAGCGAGGGCCTCCACGAGGTCTTCAAGGCGGCGGGCGCCGAGTGGCGCGAGTCGGGCTGCTCGATGTGCATCGCCATGAACGGCGACCAGCTGGAGCCCGGCCAGTACGGCATCAGCACCTCGAACCGAAACTTCGAGGGGCGCCAGGGCAAGGGCGGCAGGACGTTCCTCGCCTCGCCGCTCACCGCCGCCGCAAGCGCGGTTGCCGGTGTCGTGACCGATCCGCGGACGCTGCCCGGCGTCGCATCGCTGCCGACCGTCGCGCGATCCTCGGCCGTGGAGGCCAACTGACATGCCCGAACCGTTCGTCAAGACAACGAGCCGCGTGATCGCGATCCCGCGCGCCAACATCGACACCGACCAGATCTGCCCAGCCCGCTTCCTCAAGATCACCGACAAGGCCGGCCTGGCCGACGCCCTCTTCTTCGACTGGCGCTTCACGCCGGACGGCCAGAGACGGCAGCCGCCGTCCTTCATCGACGAGCCGCGCAACGCCGGCCGACAGATCCTGCTCGTGGGCGACAACTTCGGCGCCGGCTCCTCGCGCGAGCACGCCCCCTGGGCGCTGCGGGCGTGGGGCGTCCGAGCGATCTTCTCGACCAGCTTCGCCGACATCTTCCGCGGAAATTCCCTTAAGAACGCTCTGCTGCCGATCGTGGTATCGCCCGAGCGGCACGCATCGCTGACCGCGCTCCTGGCCGCAAACCCGGACGGCGAGTGGACCGTGGACCTCGAGGCCCAGAAGGTGACGCTGCCCGGGGGCGACTCGTTCGACTTCGAAATCGACCCGTTCGCCCGGACGATGATCCTGCCCGGCACGGACGAGGTCGGCTACGTCCTTTCTAGACTGCCCGCCATCGAGGCCTGGGAAGCCGCTCATCCGGCCCGGGTCGATACCCGCGAAGGCGCGGCGACGCGGTAGGGCCGACCTGCGATCTGCTCGACGCCGGGCGGCCGGGCCGATGGGCGCCGCAGCCGCCCCTTCCAGGCGGACCCGCGGGCACTCTCCGGCAGCCAGGCACCCTTCTAGTGTCCCGATTCGCCGATCGCTCGGGGCTTGCGCACCGCTTTGGCCAGGATCTGGTCAGCAGTCTTGATCCAGTTGAAGGGCGTTGAGCCGTCGTTCCATTGGGCAGTGAAGGCGGCGATCATGGCAATGAGCTCCTTGACCAAACGGAAGCTGCCGCGGCGGATGGCCTGACGGGAAAGGATGCCGAACCAGGTCTCGATCTGGTTCATCCACGACGCAGACGTCGGGGTGAAGTGGAAGCTGACCCGCGGATGGACCTCGAGCCACTCTCGGATGGCTGGCGTCTTGTGGGAGCTGACGTTGTCGAGGACCACATGCAGCTCACCCTCGGGATAGGCTCGTTCGACCTGACGCAGGAAGGCGAGGAAGTCAGCAGCGGTGTGGCGGGCACGGGCCTGTGCGGTGACCTTGCCGGTCGCGACGTCGAGAGCGGCAAAAAGGCTCGTGGTGCCGTTGCGTTTGTAGTCGTGGGTGCGGCGCTCGACCTGTCCAGGCTTCATCGGCAGCATCGGTGCCGTCCAGTCCAGAGCCTGGATCTGGGTC
>DASWZK010000046.1:0-4637 GCA_036404515.1 Candidatus Limnocylindrales bacterium | reverse complement strand
GGCCGCTGCGGCAATATGGCTACGCGCTCGGCCGGCCGGGCGTCAGGTCGTAGCCCTTGATGCTGTCCACCCCGACGCGCTCCATCAGGGCCCGGCCGTGCTCTGGTAGGATGCGCCCATGGAGGGCGTGGTCCTGGTTCTCAATCAGAGCTACGAGCCGCTCAACGTCTGCAACCTGCCGCGGGCCTTTCGGCTGGTCTTTGGCCAGAAGGCCGAAGTCCTCGAGTACGACCACCAGGTAGTTCGGACGCCGCGGCAGGATTTCCGCGCGCCATCGGTTATCCGGTTGCAGCACCAGATCCGCCGGCCGCGACCACGCGTCAAGCTGACGCGCCGCGAAGTCTTCGTCCGAGATTCCTACACCTGCCAGTACTGCGGTCGTCAGACGAACGACCTGACGCTCGACCACGTCGTGCCACGTCACCGCGGCGGCGCCCACTCCTGGGACAACCTGGTGACGGCCTGCAAGGCCTGCAACCACCGCAAGGGCGGCAAGCTCCTCGACGACGCCAAGCTCCGTCTGGCCCGCCGGCCGATCGAACCTCGGTGCGACGTGTACTCGGTCTTCACGCCGTACCTGCGGGAGGATCGCAACGAGAGCTGGCGCTCGTATCTCTTCCTTGGCCACTGAGGGGAGGCCCGGGCCGGGGCCGAGTGACGGGCCGCGGCCGCAGATTCCGGTCCCCGTTGTCGAGTTGCTGACGACCCTGTGGCGCGGCGGTCAGGCCGCGTACGCGGTCGGCGGCTGTCTGCGCGATGCGCTGCTGGGCCACGAGCCGGCAGACTGGGACCTCGCCACCGACGCGCCGCCGGAACGAGTTCAAGGCCTGTTCCCAGGTTCTCTCTATGAGAACCGATTCGGCACAGTGGTCGTCCGGCACGACGAGGCCCAGTACGAGATCACGGCATTCCGGCGCGACGCCTCGTATTCCGACTTCCGCCATCCCGATGCGGTGGAGTTCGGCAACTCGATCGAGGAGGACCTGGCTCGACGCGACTTCACCGTCAACGCCATGGCATGGGGTGCGGGACCGGGCGAGGAGCCGGCCTTCGTCGATCCTCATGGCGGTCAGGCCGACCTGGCTCGTCGTCTTCTTCGAGCGGTGGGCGATCCGGAGGAGCGGTTCCGAGAGGACGCCCTGCGAATGGTTCGAGCCGTCAGGCTGGCGGCGACGCTCGGGTTCGAGGTCGAGCCCGAAACGCTCGCGGCGATCGGCCGAAACGCCGAGCTGGCGCGCCACCTTTCCGGCGAGCGGATATGCGCCGAGCTGCTGAAGTTGCTCGCGGCCGGCGAGCCATCCAACGGTCTGAGGCTGATGACCGACTCCGGCCTCCTCACCGTGATCGCCCCCGACCTGGCCCGCCAGCACGGTCTGAGCCAGAACAAGGTCGAGGGCGAGGATCTGTGGGATCACACTCTCCGCACCGTCGACGCGGCGCCCAACAGGCAGGTGGTTCGGCTGGCGTCGCTGCTCCATGACCTGGGCAAGCCGGACACCCTCGCCGACGGGCACTTCTACGGTCACGAATCTGTGGGAGCCAGAATGGCGAGAGAGTTCCTGGCCCGCCTCCACTCGCCCCGCGCCCTCCAGGAGCGAGTGGCGCATCTCGTACTCCATCACATGTTCATGTACGAGCCCAGCTGGAGCGACGCCGCTGTCCGGCGCTTCATCCGCAAGGTGGGGCCCGGCTGCATCGACGACCTCCTCGCCCTGCGGGCGGCCGACAACGAGGGCAGCGGTTTGCCGGCCGATTCAGGTCACCTGGCCGAGCTGGCTTCCCGCGTCCAGGCGGAACTGGCGGCCGACATCGTCCTCGGCCGGAACCAGCTGGCGATCGACGGCAACGACCTCATGGCAGAACTGGGCCTGCCGCCGGGCCGAGTCCTCGGGAGGCTCCTCGACGACCTGACCGAGCGAGTCATGGCCGAGCCGGCGCTGAACGACCGGGTGATCCTGCTCGACGTGGCGCGAGAGGAGATATTGGATCGCCATTTGGTAGAGAATCCGGACACGTGAAGTCGATGCACGGGGCAGGCTGATGTTCGAGTTGTTGTTGCAGGCCGACAGGGCGATGGCGGACGGCTTGCTCGACGAGGCCGAGCTGATCTACTGGCAACTGATCGAGCTCGATCCGACCAACGCGATCGCGATCGGCGGTCTGGCGCGCGTGTTCTTGGAGCGGGGCGACGAGCGGCTGGCCCGGAACTTCGCCGACCAGGCCCTCGCCTTCGACCCGAACTGCGTGCTAGCCAGACGGGTTCTCGAGACGCTGCAGCATCGAGCGCCGGAACCTGCCGGGTCCGAGCCGCCGGAGTTGCCGCTGGTCGCGGTCGAACGACTGGAGATCCTGGGCCGGCGGCGCCGCACCGAACGCCGTAGCGCCGACGAGCCCGCTCAGGCGGGGGCGGAGGAGGAGGAGGAAGCTGCGGAAGCGGCGCAGACGGGACCTGGGCCGGATGGGCGATCGCGCGGCCGAACCGGACCCGACCGGGTCGGGCCACCATCGGCTGCGGCCCGCCAACCCATCCATCCCCGACGCGAGCCGCATCACGCAATGCCGATCGGCCGACGCCTCTTCGATCCGGACCAGTTCAAGGCGGAGCCGCCCGACGCGTTCGCCGAAGCCGAGATGGCAGCCGCTGTCGAGGCGGCCGATGCCGTTGACGACGCCGGCCCGATCGAAGCCACGGGCGCTCCGGAGACCGCGCCGGCCGAGGGGAGCAAGGCGGGTACGCAGAAGGGCGTCCCTCGCGATCTCGAGGCGGCGGAGGCTGATAAGACCGTGGCCCTCCGTATCGCGCAGATGCCCGACGCGGACAAGGCGGAAGCCGCGGAAGCGGAGGCGCTGCGCGAGGCCGTTGCCATCGTCCTCGGAGAAGACGGCAAAGCCGCGGCCGCAGAAGTCTTCGCTCCGGCGAGCGGCGCCGCCGAGGAGCGCGATCACCCCGCCCCGGAGCCTTTGGCGGAGCCGCCTTCGATCGAGGAGCCGCCTGTTGCGGCCGGTGCAGGTGCCGTCGGCGCCAGTGGCAGTGCCGCTGCCCCGTCCCGCAAGCGAGGCTGGTTCCACCGCTTCAGGAGAAGTTGAATGCGCATTCTCGTGACCGGCGGTGCCGGATACGTCGGATCCGTCTCGGTCGAGGCATTGCTTGAAGCCGATCACGAGGTAACCGTCCTGGACGACCTATCGACGGGACATCGCGGCGCGGTATCGGCTGGAGCGGCCCTCGAGGTCGGTACCTACTCCGATACGGCCAAGGTAACCGACCTGCTTGAGCGGCGCCGGATAGATGCGGTCCTGCACTGCGCGGCCAAGTCGATCGTCGGCGAATCGATGACCGACCCGGCCAAGTACTTCCGCGAGAACGTCTCCGGCGGTATCGCCCTACTCGACGCGATGCGAGCAGCCGGCGTGAAGCGGATCGTCTTCAGTTCGACCGCGGCTACCTACGGCGTGCCCGACAGGACGCCCATCGTCGAGTCGGATCCCATCCGGCCGATCAGCGCCTACGGCGAGACGAAACGCTGCGTGGAGGCAGCCATCGCCTGGTACGGCCGAGGCTACGGCCTCCGTAGCGTGATCCTGCGCTACTTCAACGCGGCCGGCGCCAGCCGGCGTTTCGGTGAGTTACACGAGCCAGAGACGCACCTGATCCCGGTCGTCCTCTCGGCCGCCGAGGAGGGGCGCGCCGTCACAATCTTTGGCGACGACTACCCGACTCCCGACCGCACCTGTGTCCGCGACTACATCCACGTCGCGGACCTGGCCGCGGCGCACCTCGCGGCCCTCGAGGCAACGGACCCGGCCAATTCCCGGACCGGTCCTACCAGCGGCCCCTGCGAGCCGCTCATCTGCAACCTGGGAAGTGGCACGGGCTTCAGCAACCGCCAGATTGTTGCCGCGGCCGAACGAGTGGTCGGCCACGCCATCCCGGTGACGATTGGCCCGCGCCGCGACGGAGACCCGGCCGTCCTCGTGGCGAGCGCCGACCGAGCCGGGGCCGAACTCGGCTGGAGGGCGCGCCGCGGCTCGGTCGAGGAGATCATCGGCTCGGCCTGGGAGTGGCGCCGCGCCCACCCCGCGGGCTACACCGAGTAGAAGCGCGATCGAGGGCTAGAATCCGGCCATGCCCCTCTTACGACACGCCGGCCCGCCGGCTCCACCTGCCAACCCGGACGACTGGAGGCCGCAGCGATACGGCCGAAAGGGCCGCGTCGTGCCGGACGCCCTGATCGAGCCGGGCTGGAGCGGAGTCCGCGTTCTCTCTCGATTCGAGAGCGGAAACACGCGGCTGATGGACGAAGAGGGTGTCGACTGCAGCACCGAGTTCGCCGACGTCGCGGCTGCCATCACAGCCGCGGTCCTGGCCGGGCAGCTGATCCTCGACGGTTTCCTGACCGTCGAGCCGACCCAGATCGTCACCGGCGCACCGCCCCGGGAGATCGAGGCGCCGACAAGCGGCCAGATGATGGCCCAGTGGATCGTCGGCAGCCGCATCGCGCGGCCGGTCACGCCGCCACGCAACCTCGACCCGAACCGACCGATCGCCTTCGTCGCGGTGGACCTCCTGCAGATCGACGGATCGAGCTTGCTCGATGTCCCGCTGCTCGAGCGCAAGCGCCTCCTCGACGGGTCGC
>DASWZK010000045.1:0-3109 GCA_036404515.1 Candidatus Limnocylindrales bacterium | reverse complement strand
TCCCGGTTGGTCGGTTAGATCTTCTGGCCGACCGTGCTCAGGATGCCCTGGATGGCGCCGCCAAGGAACAGCACCGCCGCAATGCAGAGGACGGCGATGAGTGCGAGGATCAGGGCATATTCGGCAAGGCCCTGGCCCTTTGCGGACCGGATGAGCATCGATGACCTCCTGATGAGAGCGCCCTCCAATGGGAGGATGGTCACCATTCTAACTATCGCCCCCACTGGCTAGCCAAAGGTAATAGGACCACCCGTCAGTCTACCTCGCCGCATTTCGCAGGATCGAACATCTCTGCATTTCCTGTCGCGCCGAGGCACCGCCGCGGCCGGTTGGCGACGCGAATCGCCGGTTCCACCGGCACCGGCCGCGGCGACTTCGCCTGCAAGTGACATTAGCGCACCCTAGCCAATGCCGACCTTATCGCATCTGCTCGGCGTGGTCACCGAAGTCGGCCGCGACCTCGTACGCAGCGAGCGCCGAGGACGCCGCGTTTCCATCATCGCAGTCATCATCGCCCTCGTTGCTCTAGTCGTGGCCATCCACGGCCCACTCAAAGTAGCGTCTTGGAGTGAGCCGCGAGCCCGGTGATCGGGCAATCTTCTGGACGGGTGACATTGCCGCACTCTTGCCAAGGACGGCGTGACTGCGTAGGGGCAGTCGCGCGGGCCAGATAAGCAGCAGAGAACTGGTCTCCCCTAGTCTCGCCCCGGCCCCCGCTCCGCTGGTGGCCGACGATCCCGGCGCACGGCAAGAAAGGCAGGCCGTTGCACTGGGCGCGGCCCGCCTTGTGTCCCAGCTGGTCGGTCAGATCGCGTTGCCGAGGGTGCTGAGGATGGTTTGGATTTGCCCACCAAGGAACGACAGCGTCGCAAGGCAGATGACGGCGATGAGTCCGAGGATCAGGGCATATTCGGCGAGGCCCTGGCCCCTATCGGACCGAATGAGCATCGATGATCTCCAGATGAGAGCGCCCTCCAATTGGAGGATGGTCGCCATTCTGTATATCGCCCCCACCGGGCGCAACCACACAGAGGTCATGCCACCGCCGGCCGGTCTCCCTCGCTGCATCTCGCAGGATCGAACACCTCAGCATTTCCCGTCGCGCCGAGGCACCGGCCCGGCCGGCTGGCGATGCGGCCCCCGCTCCGCCAGTCACCCACGATCCCGGGGCTGGTGTCCGCGAGGGCCGCGGCCCGCCGGTTCCAGCGGCACCGGCCGCGCCGACTTCGCCGTCGAGTTACATCGGCGCACCCGGGCCAATGCTAGAGCTCTGTCGCAAGGGCCGGACCGAAGGAGTGGGGCCGAGCTTACAGGCGAGCCGGCGAGACCCTGACCGGGCGACCTTACCCTCGCGGACTCGTCTCTGCCTAGCCGATTGGGAAGATCGTCGTCCAGACGAGGAGCAGTGACATCAGCGTCAGAGCCACCGTGATGACCCAGCCCATTACCAGCAAGAACCGTCCGCTTGCGAGTGGCCCAAGCAACCGGCGGTCACCAGAGAGCAGCATCACGAAGACCAGGATGATCGGCAGCAGCAGGCCGTTGAGCACCTGCGAGAGAAACATGACCTGGAACAGCGAGATGCCGGGGATCAGGATGAAGAGGGCCGCGAAGCCGATGAAGAATGCCAGCAGAGCGTAGAAGGCGCGAGCCTCGCTCCATCGCCAGCCCACGCCCGTTTCCCAGCCGAACGCCTCGCAGGCGGTGTATGCCGACGACAGGGGCACGACACCCAGGCCAAGAAGCGAGGCGCCGAGCAACCCGGCCGCGAACAGGAGGCTGGCCAGCGACCCGGCGAACGGAGCGAGTGCCTTGGCCGCGGTCGCCGCATCGGTGATGCCGGTGTCGCCGTGAGCCCAAAGCGTCGCGGCGCAGGAGATCACGATGAAGGCGGCGATGAGGTTGGTCAGAAACGAGCCGAGACCCACATCGATCCGCTCGGCGACGAGGTCCTCGGGTCCGAGTCGCTTGTCGGCAACGTACGACTGGATGAAACCCTGGCCCCATGGGGTAATCGTGGTGCCGACCGTGCCAACCACGGCGAGCCAGTAGGCGCTCGTGAGGGTGCCGTGCGGGATCACGAGACACACGGCGGCTCGACCCCAGTCCGCCCCGGACTGGAAGGCTGAGATGGCGTACGCGGCCGAGATGGCGATCCCCATACCGACGAACACGTACTGAACCTTGCCGAAGCTGCCCCATGAGATCAGGGCGACCACGGCGACGGCGGAAATGAGCGCGCTGACCGCCACCGGTACGCCAAACAAGCCCAGGGCGGCCCCGATGCCGGCGAACTCGGCAATCGTCGTGCCAAGGTTGGCCACCAGCATGGCGACCGCCGCCAGGGTCGCCCAGCGCACGCCGAAGCGTTCGCGGATCAAGCCTGTCATGCCTTGCCCCGTGGCCAAGCCGAGCCGGGCTCCCAGCTCTTGGGTGAAGAAGAGGGCTATCTGGCTCGCGAGGATGACCCACAGCAGGTCGTAGCCGAACTGGATGCCAGCCAGCGAGTAGGTCGTGATGCCGCCGGCGTCGTTGTCGGCGAAGCCACTGACAAGGCCGGGCCCGAGGACTGCGAACACAGCGACCAGGCGAACACGATTCACTCGGTTCGGAGAGATCCGGAAGCTCGGGGACGTCATCGTGTCGCGCTCGCAGTCGCCTTCGCCGATGCCGTATGAGCGGCAGTTGGCTTGACGAGCGGCAGGGAGAGGTGCGTGTTCATCGTCGGGTCTCCAGCGCGGCGCGGCGCGGCGCACAGGGCGGGGCACGGCAGGAACGGACGGCGAGATAGCAAGTGATCTCGCGCTTGGGCACCCGACCGGCACTCGATGCCCCGGCAGGCTACCGACGATCTAGCAGGAGGTCAGCGGTCGCCCGGGGAAGTCATGCAAGGGTCGGGACTTGGTATTGGACCTGACATCTCGACCCTCCTTTCTTCTTGGAGCTGGCCCCCCGCAGGCATACAAAGTGAACCGCCCTGGGAATCCTGGAGACTCCCGAGCTTTGATTTAGGCAGCGGCGGTTGCTGCCAATCGGCGATGGTAGGCCTCCTCGAACTCGGCCGGAGGAATATCGCCGCAGGCGGAATGGAGCCGGCTCTCGTTCCACC
>DASWZK010000044.1:0-15645 GCA_036404515.1 Candidatus Limnocylindrales bacterium | reverse complement strand
GATGATCATGCCCGGCGACAACGTCGACATGACCGTCGAGCTCATCACCCCGATCGCTCTGGAAGTCGGACAGCGCTTCGCCATCCGTGAGGGTGGACGCACCGTCGGCGCCGGGGCCATCACCTCGATCGTCGAGTAAGCAATGGCGAAGGTCGACGCGCGTCCGATCATTCAGCTCGCTTGCACCGAGTGCAAGATGCGGACGTACACCACTCGCAAGAACAAGAAGAACGATCCCGGCCGACTCGAGCTCCGCAAGTACTGCCCTCGCGAACGCCGCCACACCCTGCACCGAGAGGCCAAGTAGGGACTTCGCAGGCGCCTAGCTCAATTGGTAGAGCACTGGTCTCCAAAACCAGCGGTTGTGGGTTCGAGTCCCGCGGCGCCTGCCAGACACATCCAGGTTTGATAGATAGAGAGCAGCCGTGTCGCGCATCCAGCGCTTCGTTCAAGACTCGTGGCAAGAACTCATGAAGGTCAACTGGCCGACTCCGCAGCAGGCCCGCAACCTGACGATTGTGGTGCTGGCGATCAGCACTGCGGTCGCGGTCTACATCGCGATCTTCGACTACGTCTTCTCCAGCATCGCCAAGCAGATCAACGGCGGGTGATTTCGAGCATGAAGACGGAGCAAGCCGGCGAGGCAGTCCGACCGCCCGAGAAGCGTTGGTACGTTATCCACACCTACTCGGGGTACGAGAACAAGGTCAAGGCGAACCTCGAGCATCGCATCGAGTCGATGGGCATGGACGACAAGATCTTCCAGGTCCTCGTGCCGATGGAGGATGAGATCGAGATCCGCCAGGGCCAGCGCCACACCGTGCAGAAGAAGGTGTATCCCGGCTATGTCCTCGTCGAGATGATCCTCGACCCGGACTCGTGGTACGTGGTCCGCAATACGCCCGGCGTCACCAGCTTCGTCGGCGGCGGCAACATTCCGGGCGTCCGGAGCGAGCCGATCCCGCTCGACGAGCAGGAGGTCAAGCAAATCCTCCGGCAGATGGGCGTGGAGACACCTCGCTACCGGGTCGCCTTCACCAAGGGTCAGAACGTTCGGGTTACCGATGGTCCATTTGCCGAGTTCATCGGCACGGTGGACGAGGTCAATCCGGAGCGCAACAAAGTCAAGGTGCTGGTGAGCATCTTCGGCCGCGAAACGCCGGTCGAGCTCGACTTCCTCCAGGTCGAGAAGCTGTAAGCGAAAGGAAGCCGAAGGCCCGTGGCCAAGAAGATCCGCATCGTCCTCACTCTGCAGCTCAATGCCGGCAAGGCCACCCCTGCGCCGCCTGTCGGTACGGCGCTTGGCCCCCACGGCATCAACATCGTCGAGTTCACCAAGTCCTATAACGAGAAGACCGCCGACAAGGTCGGTCAGGTCATCCCGGCCCAGATCACGATCTTCGAGGATCGCTCGTTCACGTTCGTCCTCAAGACCCCGCCGGCCACGGATCTTCTCCGCAAGGCGGCCGGGATCCAGAAGGGCGCTCCGACCGCCGGTCGTGAGACCGTCGGCAAGGTGACCCGGGACCAGATCCGCGAGATCGCCACGGCCAAAATGCCCGACCTCAACGCCAACTCGCTCGAGGCCGCCATGGCCCAGATCGAGGGCACGGCCAGGAGCATGGGTCTCGAGGTTGTCGGATAGGGAAACCGACCGGGACGGCGAGAGCCGGCCCGACGCGCCCCGGCCGCGAGCCAGCCGGACGTTCACCCCGCGCCAGGGGGAGGTCGAGCCCGGGTGGCCGGAGGAGACCGATGGAAGGAGAGCGAGATGCCGGAACGCGGCAAGAAGTACCAGGAAGTCGCCAAGCTCGTTGACCGGGCTAAGCTCTATTCGCCTGCCGAGGGGGCCGAGCTCGTACGCAAGACCAGCTATGTCGCCTTCGATGCCAGCATTGAGGCGCACCTCCGACTGGGCGTCGACCCACGCCACGCCGACCAGATGGTTCGTGGCACTGTCGTCCTGCCTCATGGCACCGGCAAGGTGGTTCGCGTCGTCGTCTTCGCTCAGGGCGAGAAGGCCATGGAGGCCCTGCATGCCGGCGCCGATGAGGTCGGCACGGAAGACCTAGTCAAGAAGATCGAGGCGGGCTGGACGGACTTCGACGTTGCCCTGGCCGCGCCGGACGTGATGGGTATGGTGGGTCGCCTGGGCCGCATCCTCGGCCGCAAGGGCCTGATGCCCAATCCCAAGTCCGGAACGATCACCTTCGATCTCGAGCGGGCAATCAAGGAAGTCAAGGCCGGCCGCGTCGAGTTCAAGGTCGATAAGGGCGGTATCATCCACGTCCCATTTGGCAAAGCCAGCTTCGAGGCGCAGCAACTGGTCGACAACCTGGCGACTCTGCTCGACGCTATCAACCGCGCCCGCCCGAGCGGCGCCAAGGGCCAATACCTCAGGACTCTGACCATCACCCCTACCATGGGGCCCGGCATCAGGATCGACATTCCGGCCGTCCTCGCGGTCGCAGCGGCGTCGTAGCGCCGCCCAACAGATGAGGCACGGCCGCGGAGACGTGGACCGGGCCGGCGACGGTATCCGCTGAAGAGGCGCCGCCGCCACACAACCGAATACGACGGACCGCCGCAGACAGCATGCGTCGCGGGGCCGCTGACACCGAGCGATCGGGGTTGCGGCCGGACTCAATTCGCCGGCAGAGATGCCGTCGGGCATGCCGAGGCAGGGATCCAGCCTCCATCCGCGTGGGTGGAAGCGCCCCTGTGGCGAAAGCCGTCGCAGGGGCGTTTTTGGTCGGTGATGGTTTCATTCCGACCAGCCCACCGTCGCGTGCCGGCTGCGCGCAGTAGCCCAAGGAGGTCAACATGCCCACCGAGGCCAAGCGCGAGACCGTCGCGGAGTTGACTGAGGAAGCTCGGTCCAGCTCGGCGATGATCGTCTCCGAATACCGCGGCCTCAAGGTCTCCGATCTCGGCGAGATCCGTCGAAACCTGCGCAAGCAGAACGTCACCTACCAGGTCGTCAAGAACCGGCTGATGAAGATCGCCGCCCGGGACGCCGGGTCCGAAGCCCTGGGCATCCTGCTCGAAGGCCCCACCGCGATCGCTTTCGCCAAGGGCGACGAAGGGGCTGCGGCCAAAGCAGTCTTGGACGCGTTCCGACCCTACCGCCTCATCAGAGTCACCGGGGCGGTGATCGGCGATCAGGTGATCAATGCCGAGGGGGTCGCGCGTCTCTCGCAGCTCCCCCGACGCGACGTACTTCTGGCGCAGGTCGCCGGCGCGATTGCCGCGCCGATGGCCACGGTGGCCGGACTCTTCGACGCCCCGCTTCGGGACATCGCCGGACTGGTCGGGGCCCTTGCCGAGGCGCGAAGCGCCTGAACGGCGCCGCAACCCAGACAGACTGCTCGGGCCGATGAGGTTCGAGCCACGAAGGAGCTACTAGTCAAATGGCAAAGCTGACTCAGGACCAACTGCTCGACGCATTCGCGTCGATGACCGTACTCGAGCTGGCCGACTTCAAGAAGGCCTTCGAGGACAAGTTCGGCGTCACCGCCGCGGCCCCGGTTGCCGTGGCGGCCGTCGCGGCCGCCGCGCCGGCCCCTGCCGCTGCGGAAGTCGAGGAGCAGACCGAATTCACCGCGATCCTGTCGGAAATCGGCCCGAACAAGATTCCCGTCATCAAGGTGGTGCGCGAGCTGACCGGCCTGGGCCTCAAGGAGGCCAAGGACCTGGTCGATGGCGCACCGAAGCCGGTGAAGGAAGGCGTCAACAAGGACGAAGCCGCAAAGATCAAGGCCGCTCTCGAGGAGCAGGGCGCGAAGGTCGAGATCAAGTAGCTTCGAATTGCGGCACCGGGCCCACCCTTCAACACCGCCGGCCTTCGGGTCTGCCGGCCCGGTTGGGTGGGTCCGGTACGCCTGCCGGGTTCGTGTCCGGGGTCGCTACGGCGGGCCCCTTTGGCATGGGCCCATTTGACACCAGCGGAAATCGCGGTATCCTACTCCTTCTGTGAGCGCGGCCCTCCCCCTTCTCCTCCGTCAAGGAGCGGTTCATGCTGTCTGTCGCTGAGTCCCATCGCGCTTCCGCGGTCACGCCTCGACGGCGCTATGCGCGGATCCCCGAGGTCCTCGAGATCCCCAACCTGATCGAGCTCCAATTGAGCTCATTCGACTGGTTCGTGGAGAAGGGGCTCCGGGAGCTGTTCGACGAGATCAGCCCGATCAAGGACTTCACCAGCAAGGTGATGGAGCTGCACTTCTTGGACTACGAGTTCGGCGCGGCGAAGTACTCCGAGCTCGAGTGCCGGACGAAGGACCTCACCTTCAGTCGGCCGCTCTACGTGAACGTGGAGCTACTGATAAAGGAAACGGGCGAGATCCAACGCCAGCGCGTCTACATGGGCGATTTCCCGTTCATGACGGACCAGGGCACGTTCATCATCAACGGCGCCGAGCGTGTCGTGGTCTCACAGCTCGTTCGCTCGCCGGGCGTGTACTACAGCGCGGTCGAAGATCCGACCAGCGGCCGGACGCTGTACTCGGCCAAGGTCATCCCCAACCGCGGCGCCTGGCTCGAGTTCGAGACGAGCAATAAGGACCTCCTCTCCGTAAAAGTCGATCGGAAGCGCAAGATCGCCGCGACAACGCTGCTCCGCGCCGTCGGCTACGAGCACAACGACGAGATCAGCGGCCTGTTCGCCATGGTCGACACGGATCCCGAGCACCAGTACATCGCTTCGACGCTTGACAAGGACCTCACCAGGACACAGCAGGACGCTCTGATCGAGGTCTACAAGAAGCTGCGCCCGGGCGATCCGCCAACCGGCGACAACGCCCGCCAGCTCGTGGAGAGCCTCTTCTTCAACTTCCGCCGCTACGACCTCGGTCGGGTCGGCCGTTACAAGTTCAACAAGAAGCTCGCGCCGGTCGTCGAGCGGATGGGCATCGAACTCGACCGCGAACAGCGGATCATCACTCGTGAGGACATCGCCGCCATCGTCGGCCATCTCATCGAGTTGAACCGCGGCCTCGGTGGGCCGGACGACATCGACCACCTTGGCAACCGGCGCATCCGAGCCAACGGCGAGCTGATCCAGAACGCCTTCCGGGTCGGTCTGCTCCGCATGGAGCGCGTCGTGCGCGAGCGCATGACGATCCAGGAGATAGACAAGGCGACCCCGAACGCCCTCATCAACATCCGACCCGTGGTGGCGGCGATGAAGGAGTTCTTCGGCGGCAGCCAGCTGAGCCAGTTCATGGACCAGACCAATCCGCTGGCCGAGCTGACCAGCAAGCGGCGCCTCTCTGCCCTGGGTCCGGGCGGCCTTTCCCGAGAGCGCGCCGGTTTCGACGTTCGCGATGTCCACCACAGCCACTACGGTCGCATCTGCCCGATCGAGACCCCGGAAGGCCCGAACATCGGCCTTATCGGCTCGCTGGCTACCTTCGGTCGAATCAACAGCTACGGCTTCATCGAGACGCCCTATCGCAAGGTCAAGCGGATGATCGCCTGGGACGACCCGGATGTCGCCCGTCACGAAGCCGGCGCGGACGTCGTCGGCAAGGATGGCAAGGTCATCCTGAAGGCCGGCGATAAGTTCAACGACTCGGCCATTGCCGAGCTCAAGCGCCAGAAGGCCGGGGCTTTCCCGATCCGCCCGGTCGTCACGTCGGAGATCGAGTACCTCGCCGCCGACGAGGAAGAGGAGCACCACGTCGCCCAGGCCAACGCCGAGTTGGACGCTGCCGGGCACTTCATCCGCGACCGCATCCCGTGCCGCTACCGCGACCAGTTCCCCGAGGCGCGCCCCAGTGCCATCGAGTACATGGACGTCTCGCCCAAGCAAGTCGTCTCGGTCGCCACGGCCCTGATCCCGTTCCTCGAGCACGACGACGCGAACCGCGCCCTGATGGGCTCGAACATGCAGCGCCAGGCCGTGCCGCTGCTCGAGCCGGAGGCGCCGATCGTCGGCACCGGCATGGAATGGCGCGCGGCGCTGGACTCGGGCCAGGTCGTGGTCGCCCGCCGGCCGGGCGTGGTCACCAGCGTGACCGCCGACCGCGTCAAGGTCGAGACCGACACCGGCGAGCTCGACGAGTACCTGCTGCAGAAGTACGTCCGCTCCAACCAGGGCACATGCATAAACCAGCGGCCCATCGTCGACGTCGGCGAGCGCCTCGACAAGGGAGAGGCGATTGCCGACTCCAGCTCGACCGATCATGGCGAGCTGGCCCTCGGGCGTAATGTCCTTGTCGCGTTCATGAGCTGGGAGGGCGGCAACTACGAGGACGCCATCGTCATCAGCGAGCGTCTCGTCAAGGAAGACTTCTTCACCAGCATCCATATCGAGAAGCACGAGTTAGAGTCCCGCGACACCAAGCTCGGCCCCGAAGAGATCACGCGCGACATTCCCAACGTCGGCGAGGAGTCACTCAAGGACCTCGACGAGGAAGGGATCGTCTATATCGGTGCCGAGGTTCAGCCAGGCGACATCCTGGTCGGAAAGATCACCCCGAAGGGCGAGACCGAGCTGACGGCCGAAGAGCGACTCCTCCGAGCGATCTTCGGTGAGAAGGCCCGCGAAGTGAAGGACTCGAGCCTGCGCCTGCCCCACGGCGAGCGGGGCAAGGTCGTCGACGTCCGCATCTTCAGCCGCGAGGAGGGCGACGAGCTAATGCCGGGCGTCAACCGCCTGGTTCGCGTGTCCGTTGCCCAGAAGCGCAAGGTCAGCGTCGGCGACAAGATGGCCGGCCGCCACGGCAACAAGGGCGTGATCGCCAAGGTCCTGCCCACCGAGGATATGCCGTATCTGCCGGACGGGACGCCGGTCGACATCGTTCTCAATCCGCTCGGTGTTCCGAGCCGAATGAACATCGGCCAGATCCTCGAGACACACCTCGGCTGGGCCCTCCACGAACGTGGGCTCAAGGCCGCGACGGCCGTTTTTGATGGCGCGACGGAAGAGCAGATCCGCGAGGAACTGCGGGCAGCCGGTCTGCCGGAGGACGGCAAGGTCGTGCTCCGCGACGGTCGAACCGGCGAGCCGTTCGATCGGTCTATCACCGTCGGCTACATCTACATGCTCAAGCTCCACCACCTGGTGGAGGACAAGATCCACGCCCGGTCGACCGGACCCTACAGCCTCATCACGCAGCAGCCTCTGGGCGGCAAGGCCCAGTTCGGCGGCCAGCGTTTTGGTGAGATGGAGGTCTGGGCCCTCGAGGCGTATGGCGCGGCGAACATCCTGCAGGAGCTTCTCACCGTCAAATCCGACGACGTGATGGGTCGCGTTCAGACGTATGAGGCGATCGTCAAGGGCGAAGAGATCCAGCAGCCGGGTGTTCCCGAGTCGTTCAAGGTGCTTATCAAGGAGCTCCAGAGCCTGGGGCTCAACGTCGAGATCCTCAACGAGAACGACGAAGAGATCCGCTTCGCCGAGGACGCCGGGACGTACCCGATGCCGGATTTGGGCGGTATCAACCTCGCCGGGTTCGAAGACTGATTCAACTGCACGCATGACGCGGCGCCCCCGCCCGGCCAGCCAGGCGTCGCCGATCCACGGTCCGAACTACGCCATCGAGCCAGGCGATGGCGTGGAGGAGAGCAATGCTCGAGGTTAACAACTTCAACGCCATCCGGATCTCGCTCGCCAGCCCCGAGCAGATTCGGGACTGGTCTTCGGGCGAGGTAACCAAGCCGGAGACGATCAACTACCGAACGCTCAAGCCGGAGAAGGACGGGCTCTTCGATGAGCGCATCTTCGGTCCGACCAAGGACTGGGAGTGCTACTGCGGAAAGTACAAGCGGATTCGCTACAAGGGCATAATCTGCGACAAGTGCGGCGTGGAGGTCACTCGATCTAAGGTCCGCCGCGAGCGCATGGGCCATATCCAGCTGGCCAGCCCGGTCAGCCATATCTGGTACTTCAAGGGCACGCCGTCGCGCCTGGGCATCCTGCTCGACATCAGCCCCCGCAACCTCGAGCGAATCCTCTACTTCGCCCTGTACATCGTCACGCACGTGGACGAGGAGGCGCGGAAGCGGGCACTCGCCGCGCTGGAAGACGAGGCCGAAGGTAGGGGAGGCAGGGGTGGCCGGGCCCTCAGCGACCTGGAAGACGAGCTCAAGAGCCGCTTCCACCGCCAGAAGGATGAGCTGAACGCCGTCCTCGAGACGACCAAGAGCGAGCTCGAGCTGCAGCGCACGGCCCGCACCGAAGAGATCGTCGAGGCCGCCCAAGGGGTCGAGAAGCTCCTGAGCGCGCTCGGCAAGAACGCCGCCGCCGAGGCCATCGGCTTCCCCATCACGGGCGAGGTCGTGGTCGCGTCCGGAGAGACCGGCGGCAAGGAGGCCACGGCCGCTCTCCGCAAGATCGTGGCTGCGGAGTCCGAGCGGGTCACCGCCGAGATCCAGCAGCGCGAGGCGGACGAGGAACGCAGTACCACCCAGAAGGTTGCCGATCTCCAGCTCGCTAACGACGCTGAGATCGAGACCGAGCGCGAGCGTCTCCGCCGTGAGGCCGAAGGCGCCAAGGACGAGATCCGCAAGCAGCGCGACGAGATCGAATCGATCAAATCGCTCATGACCCTGTCCGAGAACGACTTCCGCTACCTGGACGAGCGATACGGTTCGGGCAGCCGCGGGGGCCGCATCTTCCACGCTGCCATGGGCGCCGAGGCGGTCCGCGACATCATCGGCCGGATGGATCTCGAGGAGCTGGCTCGCTCGCTCCATGTCGAGGTCCGGACGACGTCGGGCCAGCGCCGCAAGAAGGCCATCAAGCGGCTGCGCCTCATCGAGGCGTTCCGGCGATCGGGCACGCGCCCCGAATGGATGATTCTGTCGGTCATACCGGTCATCCCGCCGGATCTTCGGCCGATGGTCCAGCTCGATGGTGGCCGCTTCGCCACCTCCGACCTGAACGACCTGTACCGCCGCGTAATCAACCGCAACAACCGGCTCAAGAGGCTTCTCGAGCTCGGCGCCCCGGAGATCATCATCCGCAACGAGAAGCGGATGCTCCAGGAGGCCTGCGACGCCCTGATCGACAACGGTCGGCGCGGGCGAGCCATCGCCGGCACCGGCAACCACCGCCTCAAGAGCCTGTCCGACATGCTCAAGGGCAAGCAGGGCCGGTTCCGCCAGAACCTGCTGGGCAAGCGCGTGGACTACTCCGGCCGTTCGGTCATCGTCGTCGGCCCGGAGCTGAAGCTCCACCAGTGTGGCCTGCCCAAGAAGATGGCGCTTGAGCTGTTCAAGCCGTTCGTCATGCGCCTGCTCGTGGAGAAGGGCTTCGCCCACAACATCAAGAGCGCCAAGCGCATCGTCGAGCGCGTTCGACCGGAGGTCTGGGATGTCCTCGAAGAGGTCATCAAGGACCACCCGGTGCTGCTGAACCGCGCCCCCACGCTCCATCGACTGGGCATCCAGGCCTTCATGCCGGTCCTCGTCGAGGGCTCCGCGATCCAGATCCACCCGCTGGTCTGCACCGCCTTCAACGCCGACTTCGACGGCGACCAGATGGCGGTCCACGTCCCGCTCTCCACTGCGGCGCAGGAAGAGGCGCGGACGATGATGCTGTCGACTGCGAACCTTCTCTCGCCCGCGGACGGGAGCCCGGTCGTCGCCCCGACCCAGGACATGGTCCTCGGCTGCTTCTACCTGACGATGAAGAAGCCGCTGGCCGAGGGCAAGAAGATGCGCCTCTTCTCCAGCGAGGGCGAGGCGATCCTGACCTACCAGCTCCGCGAGGTCACCCTTCACGAGCCGGTCGTGGCCATGGTCAAGGCCTGGGCCGAGGAGGCCGGGGCGACCGTCGATACCCGGGTCGAGACGACCGTCGGCCGGATCATCTTCAACCAGATCGTGCCGGACCGGCTCCGCTTCAAGAACGTGGACATGAAGCGGACCGAGCTGCGGAAGCTCGTCGACGAGTGCTACCGCATCCTCGGCCCCGCGGAGACGGCCAACGTCGTCGACGGCGTCAAGGGCGTCGGCTTCGAATACGCGACCCGCGGCGGTATGACGATCGCCGTAAACGACATCGTCATTCCACCCGACAAGGCCAAGCGTCTTGCCGGGGCCGATACCGCGGTCGACCAGATCGACCGCCAGTTCCAGCGCGGCCTGATCACCGACGACGAGCGTTACGAGCAGGTCGTCGACGTCTGGCAGAGGACGACCAACGATCTCTCGACCGCGATGATGGACGGCCTCGACCCCTTCGGCTCGGTTCGGATGATGTCCGACTCGGGCGCTCGAGGCAACAAGGGCCAGATCAGCCAGCTCGGCGGCATGCGCGGTCTCATGGCCGATCCATCGGGCCGTATCATCGACGTGCCTGTGCGGAGCAACTTCCGCGAGGGTATGACCGTTCTCGAGTACTTCATCTCCACCCACGGCGCGCGAAAGGGCCTCGCCGACACGGCCCTCCGCACCGCTGACTCGGGCTACCTGACGCGCCGTCTGGTGGACGTGGCCCAGGACGTCATCACGCGCGAAGAGGACTGCGGCACCCAGGAAGGCTCCTGGATCACTCGATCCGAGTCGGCCGAAATCACGAGCAACGAGAAGGGCGCCTACCAGAAGCGAATGGTCGGCCGGCTGTCGGCCGCCGATCTCTTCCACCCATCGACTGGCGAGCTTCTCATCGAGCGCAACCAGGAACTTACCGAGGCCATCACGGCCGCGATCGACGAGTCCGGGATCGACGAGGTCCTGGTCCGTTCACCGCTCTCCTGCGAGGCGCGCCAGGGCGTCTGCAGACTGTGCTATGGCCGCAACCTCGCCACCGGCTCGCTCGTGGGCATCGGCGAGGCTGTCGGCATCATCGCCGCCCAGTCGATCGGTGAGCCTGGTACGCAGCTGACCATGCGAACGTTCCACACCGGTGGCGTTGCCGGCCTTGATATCACCGCCGGCCTGCCGCGCGTCGAGGAACTCTTCGAGGGCCGCATCCCCAAGGGCAAGGCCGAGATGAGCCACATCGACGGAATCGTAGAGATCGTCCGAGGCGACACGGGCACCCGCGTCAAGGTCACGAGCCGGGAGCAGTACGACACGCACCTGTCCTTGCCCGCCGGCGTTGAGCTGCTTGCAGCGGCCGGCGACCTGGTCGAATCCGGTCAAGTCATCGCGCGCGCCGAGGGCGGCGACAAGGCGAACGACGTGACCGCCCCCGCCAAGGGATTGCTCGTCCGCGACGGCGACGACGTCGTCGTCCGGTCTGAGGACACGGTCGAGCGTGAGTACGCGATCCCGCACAACGCCAAGCTCATGGTTGAGAGCGGCGTGGAGATTCGTGCCGGCGATGCCATTACCGACGGCCCGATCAACCCACAGGAGTACCTCGAGACGCGGGGCAAGGATGCCGTCCAGCGCTACCTGGTCAAGGAAGTCCAGAAGGTCTACCGCAGCCAGGGCGTCACGATCAACGACAAGCACATCGAGATCATCGTCCGCCAGATGCTCCGAAAGGTCCGCATCGACCAGCCGGGCGACACCGATCTCCTGCCGACCGAGCTGATCGATCGCCTCGACTTCGAGGAAGTCAACAACCGCGTCCTGGCCGAGGGTGGCGAGCCCGCTACGGCTCAGACGGTCCTGCTTGGTGTGACCAAGGCTTCGCTCAATACCTCGTCGTTCCTGGCGGCCGCGTCCTTCCAGGAGACGACGCGAGTGCTCACCGAGGCCGCCATCAACGGCTCCAAGGACCATCTGATCGGCCTCAAGGAGAACGTCATCATCGGCAAGCTCATCCCGGCTGGGACGGGCGCGCCGGCCAACATCGCCGCTGCTCGCGAGCGGGCGCGCCGGGTCGCTGAAGAGGCGCTGGCCGGCGAATCGATCGAGAGGCTGCGCGGTCCGGAGTACGAGTACAACCCGTTCCTCGAGGAGGCTGGGGCCCGACCGTCCGACGAAACCGCGGGCCTGGCTTCGATGCTGTCCGCCAGCGTCGGCGGCGAGCCTCTCGAGGACGAAACCGATCTCGTCAACCCCTTCCTGGCCGCCATCGGCGGGGAGTCCGGGGCCGAAGCCGAGCCGCCCGACCTGGCAGGCATCGAGGAGCTTCTCGGTAACGCCATGGAGGACGACAAGTAGGTCCTGTCTGCCGGGCGATTGCGTTTGACGTGCCAATGGGCCCGCTGCTAAACTCCGCCTTCGTGGCTTCACCGGAAGCCGCGGTTGGCATGTGCCAGTCGCGACGGTCGAGGAACCACCCGGACGGTGGAAACCGCTCACGAAAACCGACCTCGGCCGGCTCGTGGACGGCCCGCCAGACCATCGAAGCGATCCGCGCCAGACAGATCGCCTCCATGTAGCGACAGGGTCCGCTGCGGCGGCCCATCGGACGCCGGAGGCCATTGCAGGGGCGCAGGTTCCCGTCGATCGGACTCGCGCCGGGGCCCAACCCGGGCGCGAAAGCCGCGCGACGGTTGGGTCGCTACAGAAATGTGACCACTTAGCAGCAGGAAGCGAAAGGAGCAGCGTCTCCGTGCCGACGATCAGCCAGCTCGTGCGGCATGGCCGCCAGCCGAAGATCGGAAAGATCAAGGCGCCGGCCATGCGCAAGAACTGGAACAGCCTTCGCCAGCGACAGGTGCCCATTCCAGGTGCACCCCAGAAGCGTGGCGTCTGCCTGCAGGTGCGCACGATGACGCCTAAGAAGCCGAACTCGGCCCTTCGCAAGATCGCCCGCGTCCGCCTCACCAACCAGATGGAGGTAACGGCCTACATCCCTGGGATCGGCCACAACCTCCAGGAGCACTCCGTGGTTCTGGTCCGCGGTGGCCGCGTAAAGGACCTTCCGTCGGTCAAATACCACATCATCCGGGGCACCCTGGACGCCGCCGGCGTCAAGGACCGCAAGCAGGGTCGCTCGAAGTACGGCGCGAAGGCCGCTCAGCAGAAGGGCAAGAAGTAACAATGCCCCGTCGCCCGACCATCGCCCGCAAGACCAAGTACCAGGGCGTCCCGTCCACCCGCCTCAGCAGCCGCTTCGCGACCAAGCTGATGACCGACGGCAAGCGCCATCTTTCGGAGCGCATCCTGCGAGAGGCCCTGGCTCGCGCCGAGGCCCAGGCTCGCCGGCCCGGCATCGAGGTCCTTGAGTCGGCCATGCGCAACGCAACACCCATCATCGAGGTCAAGCCGCGCCGCGTCGGTGGCGCCACGTACCAGGTCCCGGTCGAGATCCGGGGCGATCGACGCCTGTCGCTCGGCGTCCGCTGGCTCGTCCAGGCGGCCCGCAAGCGGAACGGCAAGAGCATGTCGGAGAAGCTTGCCGCCGAACTCGTCGATGCCATGAACGGCCTCGGCGCGGCGGTCAAGCGTCGCGAGGACACCCACAAGATGGCTGATGCCAACAAGGCCTTCAGCCATTTCAAGTGGTAAGGCCCAAGCAGGAGAGATAAGAACTCGTGGCACGTCAGGTTCCGCTCGCCAAGACGCGAAACATCGGAATCATCGCCCATATCGACGCTGGGAAGACCACTTTCACCGAGCGGGTCCTCTTCTATACGAAGAAGATCTACAAGATCGGTGAGGTCCATGAGGGCGCGGCCACCATGGACTGGATGCCCCAGGAGCAGGAGCGCGGCATCACGATCACTGCCGCGGCTACGACCTGCTTCTGGAACGATCATCGAATCAACATCATCGATACGCCCGGGCACGTGGACTTTACGGTCGAGGTCGAGCGCAGCCTGCGAGTGCTGGACGGTGCAGTCGTGATCTTCGATGGTGTGGCCGGTGTGGAGCCCCAGTCCGAGACGGTGTGGCGGCAGGCCGACCGGTATCGCGTGCCGCGCATCTGCTTCATCAACAAGCTCGACCGGACCGGCGTCGACTTCTGGCGTTGCGTAGGGATGATCCGCGATCGTCTTGGCGCGCGACCCGTTCCGATCCAGCTGCCGATCGGGTCGGAGGACAAGTTCAGGGGCATCGTGGACCTGATCACCATGAAGGCGATCGTCTATCGGGCCGAGGACCTGGGCGCCGAATCCGAGACGATCGAGATCCCCGCCGACCTGCTCGAGGCGGCGAAGGTCGAGCGAGAGAAGATGGTCGAGGCCGTCGCCGAGGTAGACGACGAACTCACCCACAAATACCTCGAAGGCCACACGCTCAGCCCCGAAGACATCAAGCGCGGCCTGCGGCTCGGCACCCTGGAATACCGGATCGTGCCGGTCCTCGCCGGCTCGGCCCTCAAGAACAAGGGCGTCCAGCCCGTTCTCGACGCGGTTGTGGATTACCTGCCCTCGCCGCTCGACGTACCGCCCGTCATAGGCGAGCATCCGGTCACTCATGCCGAGGTGCTGCGCACCGCCGACGACAAAGAGCCCTTCAGCGCCCTCGCCTTCAAGATCGCCGCGGACCCGTACGTCGGCAAGCTGGCCTACTTCCGGGTCTACTCGGGGACGCTGAACTCCGGCTCGTACGTCTTCAATGCCACGAAGGGCAAGAAGGAGCGGATCGGACGCATCCTCCAGATGCATGCCAACCACCGCGAAGAGATCGAGACCGTGTACGCCGGCGACATCGCCGCCGCGGTTGGCCTGAAGGAAACCTTTACCGGCGACACCCTGAGCGACCCGGATCATCCGATCGTGCTCGAATCGATCGTTTTCCCAGAGCCGGTCATCGAAGTTGCCATCGAGCCCAAGACGAAAGCCGACCAGGACAAGCTGGCTCTGGCCCTGCAGCGCTTGGCCGACGAGGACCCCACCTTCCGTGTCCGAACAGACGAGGAAAGCGGTCAGACGCGGATCGCCGGTATGGGCGAGCTCCATCTGGACGTCTTGGTCGACCGCATGGTCCGCGAGTTCAAGGTGGCCGCGAACGTCGGTCGGCCGCGCGTTTCCTACCGGGAGACGATCCGGCACGCCGCCGAGGGCAACTACCGTCACGTCAAGCAGACCGGCGGCAAGGGTCAGTACGGCCACGTCGTCATCAAGATCGAGCCCAATAAGCAGGGCGCTGGCTACGAGTTCGTCGACAAGATCGTGGGCGGCATCATCCCGCGCGAATACATAAGGCCCATCGACATGGGTATCCGCGAGGCCCTCGAGACGGGTCCGTACGCCGGCTACCCCATGGTTGACGTCAAGGTGACGCTCTTCGACGGGTCCTTCCACGAGGTCGACTCGAGCGAAATGGCGTTCCGCATCGCCGCCTCGATGGCGCTCAAGGAAGCGGCCCATAAGGCGTCGCCGGTGATCCTCGAACCGCTGATGCGGGTTGAGGTCACGATGCCCGAGCAGTTCCTCGGTGATGTCATCGGCGACATCAACGCTCGCCGCGGCCACATCGAGGCAATGGACTCGCGCGCCTCCACGCAGGTGGTTCGGGCAAGAGTCCCTCTGGCCGAGATGTTCGGCTACGCAACCGACCTGCGGTCGATGACCCAGGGTCGCGCCAGTTACTCGATGGAGTTGTCGCACTACGCCGAGGTCCCCGCCAGTCTGGCGGCCGAGCTCGTTCAAAAGTCCCGTGTCTGACCAGTCAAACCAGCCCGCAGCAGGAGCGAGGGAGTAGCCGCGATGGCGAAGAAGAAGTTCGAGCGGACAAAGCCGCACGTCAACATCGGCACGATCGGCCACATCGACCACGGTAAGACGACGCTCACCGCGGCGATCACCAAGTACCTCGCTCTGAAGGGTGGAGCCGAGTTCCGCGCCTTCG
>DASWZK010000043.1:0-2366 GCA_036404515.1 Candidatus Limnocylindrales bacterium | reverse complement strand
CCGCCTATCGCTCCTGGCGGGCACGGCGGCTGCTGCAGGATCGCATGGAAACGGCCGCCGAAGGGGTCGCCACCCGGGTCGCGTTCGAGCTGACTCAGCGAATCCTCTGGGACGGGCTGACCGACTTCGTCGTCGTCACGGAGGACGAGATCCGGAGGGCGACGGCGCTCATGATCGAGACCACGCGGACGCTCGTCGAGCCTGCCGGTGCTCTCGCCCTGGCGGCAGCACTCCGCATACGCGATCGCCTGGTTGGCCGGAAGGTCGTACTGCGTTGTACGGGAGGTAACATCAGCCCGGCCCAGCTTCGCGACGTTCTCGCCTGACATCCCTCTGCCGGTCCTGGGACGCCTCCGGGCGACCCGTCCAGGCCGCGCCCAGCAGACGGCTCCAGCGAAACAGCGTCCCCAGACCGCTTCGGCTAGCGCATCTGCGATCCAGCTCGGTACGACGATCCGGCATGTGGGAACGTCGGGTTCATCCCTCTCGCCACGATCATTCCGCTCGATCGGCCGATGGTGCGCGACCCTGGCGAACCAGACCACGCCGGGCAACGCGTGGGGCGCCCGACCCTACCCCACCCAGACCTGATCTGCTATATCTGTCGCTGCTCCGAGCTTTGAAGCCGACACCATACGGATGAAGGTACGGTCCGGCCTTACGAGGTCTCCGCGCCGTGTTGACAACGACTTGGAAATGGCTAGGGCGGCCCGCAACTGTCACTGGAGGATGCGCCGCAACGCTGCCAGGAGGAGCACCACGTTCTCCTCGCGGGAGGAATGGCCCATGAGGCCGATGCGCCAGATCCTGCCTTTGAGGTCGCCCATGCCGCCCGCGATCTCGATGCCGTAGTCGGCCAAGAGCTGCCCCCGGACCTTCGCCTCGTCGACCCCGTCGGGCACCCGGACGGTGGTGAGCGAGGGGGCCCGGTGAGCGGGGTCGGCCACGTGCAGCGAGAGGCCCAGATCCTCGAGGCCGGCCCAGAGCAGCTGGGCGTTCCGCTGATGCCGCGCCCAGCGAGCCTCCAGGCCCTCCTCGGACACCAAGCGCAGCGCCTCGTAAAGGGCGAAGTTCATGGAGATCGGCGCCGTGTGATGGTAGGTCCGCTCACGACCCCAGTAGCGGTCGACCATGGCCAGGTCTAGGTACCAGCTGCGCACCGGGGAGGTGCGGGCATTCAGCTTCGCCACGGCCCGTTCACCGAGGGTGATCGGCCCCAGGCCGGGCGGGCAGGAGAGGCACTTCTGAGTGCCGCTGTAACAGACGTCGATTTCGCGATCGTCGACCGCTACCGTTGTCCCGGCGAGCGAGGTAACAGCGTCCACGATGAGAACGCCATCACGCTCGTGGACCACCTCGGCAAGGTCGTCAAGCGGTTGGAGGGCACCGGTACTGGTTTCAGCGTGCACGATGGCCACGATCTTCGCCGGGCGGCGGTGGAGAGCGTCGGCGATCTCACCCACGTCGAAGACCTCGCCCCAGGGCCGGCTGATGGTCTCAACCTCGGCATCGTACCGACGGGCCATCTCTGCGATGCGGCCCCCGAAGACACCGTTGATGCAAACGAGAACCGGATCGCCTGGCTCCACCATATTGGCGACCGCCGCCTCCATCGCCGCACTCCCAGTCCCCGACACCGGCACCGTCAGGCGGTTCCGCGTCTCGAACGTATATCTCAGGAGCTCCTGAAGGCGGTCCATGAGGGTCAGGAACTCGGGGTCGAGGTGCCCGATGAGCGGCGCCGACATGGCGGCCAAGACACGCGGATGGGCCATCGACGGTCCCGGCCCGAGGAGTATGCGCGGGGACATCGTGTGCGACGGGAAGATGGGTTTCTGGTTCGGCATCACCGACCCTCCACTCTTGACGGCAAGTTGACCGTCACAGCCCTGGTGCTCTCTGCTGCGCGATCATGGTCCTACGCCCTGCCCGACTAGCTAGCCCGACATCATCGGCTACTGGCGCGCGCCTCGCGGCCGAGGCAAAGCCGAAGCAGGCGATGGCGGCTTCGATGGCTCAGCGTGAGCCCATCACTATGAAACCCATCGTCGGAGCAGCCCACCGGGCTAGTTGGACCCGTGCCGCTCGAAGAGTCGTTGCTCCTCGATGGTCCGTTCGGCAAGGGGTTGCGCCTCGAGCCGCTCATCCGGAATCGGCATCCCGCTCTGGACCGATCTGCCGTACGTGCCCCGGGCGATGCGCTCCTCGGCGCGCCCGACGGCGACGAGCTGCTCGCGGAGGTCGGCCGCGAGGGCGACGGTCACCGACTCCGTTTCGAGAGCGCTGCTGGCGTCTGCGTCATCTCCGGTCTGCTGGCGCCCGAGGGACCCTTCGGCACGGATCTCGCCGCCCAGCCCGGCAAGCGC
>DASWZK010000042.1:0-20413 GCA_036404515.1 Candidatus Limnocylindrales bacterium | reverse complement strand
TCTCGTCGAGGATGTGCACCTCGAGCTTCTGGCGCGATAGGTCCAATCCGGCGTACAACATGTCATGGGCCTCCTGGTGGTTGGTTCCGTCGAGAACCCACTATTCCACCAGCGGGGCCCTCTGCATGGCAGTCGTAGGGTCGACGCGAACTATCGAAAGACGGGCCGCACTCGGGCGACTGACCTGACCTGATCTCAGCCATGTGGGCGCGAATGCCCCACGTCCGCCTATTGCCCTCGCAGGTTCCAGATGCGACCGTAGACGACTGCGGACGAGCACCGGGAGCGACACGGCAAGGGCGATAAGAACGAAAGGAAGGACAAGATGGGCATCATCAGCTGGATTGTGCTCGGCGCCATTGCGGGGTTTCTCGCGAACATGGTCGTGGGCGGACGGGAAGGGCTGATCGGCACGGTCATCCTGGGCATCTTCGGGGCGGTCGTGGGCGGGTACATTGCCGAGGCGGTCTTCCAAAAGGGCGATGTGACCGGGGTCAATATCGAGAGCATCGTCATCGCCGCGCTCGGCGCGATCGTTGTCCTGTTCGTCTGGCGCGCGCTCACCAGGAAGCGGTCATCCTGATCGTGTAGGTGATAAGGGGCGGCCGCCGAGGTTCCCCGCGGGCGGTCGGGTGCTCGCACGCCCTCTAGCGCCCCGTGCCGAAACGCTCGGGTTGAATCCGCCGTTTCCAGCAGCTCGCGGCGACGGCGGCGATTCACTACCCGAGGTTGTGAATCGGCACACTAGCCGGGGGCGGGCTGATCCGGACCGAAGGGCGGTCACGCCGCCGCCATAGTGTTGGGGTGGCGACGGACCACGGGCCTCACGTAAGCCGCGGGTGAGCGGCCCTCGCTAGTCGGGGTCCGGCCCCCGCTTCGCTGGTCGCCGACGATCCCGGCTTAGGTGCCAGCCACTCGAGCGGCGGCGTCGGGGCCTAACTCGTTCGCGCGACGGCCACCACGATCGGCCAACTCCAAGGCGGGTTAGCACCCAGGGCGAACATCTCCCTGAAGCGTGGCGCCCTCGCCGCTGTAGCATTGAGAATTGCCCTCGAGTGAGTCGCACCCAGGCGCACGATTCCTCGGACCGGGCGGGTGATCAGCGGCCGACTCAGGTACGCCATATGTGGTCGCGTGCTCCTGGGAGGTGTTGGGTGAAGGTCGAAGATGTCGAAGGGATAGGTCCGGCCTACGCTGAGAAGCTGATCAAGGCTGGCATAAAGACGACCGACGATCTGCTGGCCCGAGGGGCCAAGCGAAAGGGCCGGGACGAGCTTGAGAAGGCGACCGGCATCGCCCACGCGAAGATCCTCGGCTGGGTGAACCGCGTCGACCTGTACCGACTCAACGGCGTTGGCTCTGAATACTCGGACCTGCTCGAGGAAGCTGGCGTCGACTCGCCCCTCGAGCTCTCGCACCGCGTTGCCGCCAACCTGGCCGCCAAGTTGGAGGAGATCAACAAGGCCAAGAAGCTCGTTGGCCGCGTGCCGGCCGAAACGATGGTGGCGGACTGGATCGAGCAGGCCAAGAAGCTGCCCAAGGTCGTCGGGCACTGAGCCGGCGGGGGCAGTCGCAAGCCCTAGTCGACTAGGCCCCTGGCATCCTGTCGTCTAGGGCCATCCCGCATCGGGCCGGCTCTCTCAGCCTGGGCAGCCCGCCGGCCCATCGTGCCTGCTGCCCAAGAGGTGAGACATGGCGTTCAACGAGGACATCGTCAAACGGGCGAAGGCGAACTCGTACTTCCGCGAGGTCCTGGCAACCGGGCCCCACAGTCAGGTCGTGGTGATGAACATTCCGCCGGGAGGCGACATCGGCGAGGAGGTCCACGATGACGTGGATCAGGTGCTCGTCTTCGTCCAAGGCAGAGGAAAGGCCATCCTGAACGGCCAGGAGAGCACCGTGGGCCCGGATCGGCTGGTTCACGTGCCCGCAGGAACTCGCCACAACTTCGTGAACACCGGTGCCATTGATCTTCGGCTGTACACGATCTACGCCCCGCCTGAGCATGAGCCGGGCACAATCCACAAGACCAAGGCGGAAGCCGAAGCAGCCCACGAAGCCGAGCATTGAGCCGCGTCGGCCCCCGTTGGGCGGCGCCGTTGCCAGGCTGAAGAGGGCTCGCTGATCGATCGGAATGCGTCAGTCAACCCTCCTTCTCCAAGACCGACTCGCCCACAGCCACCGCCGTTGCTGTCATCATCGCCCTTACCTAGTCGGTGGCGATGCCGAGCGCCCGCTCTCCCTTGCCGAGCTTCACCGATCGGTCGCGCCGTGTCTGGGCTTGCGTGTTGCAGCAAGGGCGTCTCGAAGAGCCTTGGGCCCCAGCGGAGAAGCAAGCAAACGTAAGCTGCTCGCACGGTCAAAAACGCCGTAGAGGCCACGCCCGACCCCGAAACGGCGGTCGCCTAACGGTCACGGCGAAGCGCTCGACCCCGTCAGACCGCCTCAGATTCTTCCGCCGGCGGCCGTCTGTTGCTGGCGGACGGCACCCCTATTGACGATCCGTAGACCGACGCCGAAAGTTCATGATCAATGTGTCTGCGGAGGCAGCCATGACGGCGCTCGATCGACTCTTCAAACGGATCAGGGGTGGCAACAGAGTCCATACGTCAGCTTCCGAGCCGCAAGCGATGCCAGCCGTTCCCGCGGATTGGCGCAAAGGGCTCCCCGCCGAAGTGGCCGCGCTTATCCGTCCATGCTTTGTGCCCGAGACCGCGGCCGGTTCATTCGAAAACCGCTCGGGTTTCGGCGGAACTCCTTATCTTCCGCGGGGGGTCGACCACCCGGAATGCCCCCGTTGCGGGGTGCCGATGCCGCTCTTCGTCCAGCTGCGTCTCGATGAGCTGCCGAATCAGAGAGAGGCCCGTACATCGGGTCTCCTGCAGCTGTTCTATTGCACCACCGAAGCGCCTGACCTCAGCGAGCGCTCTCTGGATTCGTGGGCGCCCTTGAGCGACGGTGCGACCATGAGGATCGTGTCGGCGTACGGCGGTAGCGTCTCGAGCGTGCCGCCGCGATACCCGGCTTTGCGGATCACCGGTTGGCGCGAAGAGCCCGACTTACCCAACTGGGAAGAGCTACGCGGCCTGGGCATCGTTCTCGATGACGAGCTCGCCCTTCGTCTGATCAACGCAGACATGCCCCGCGGCGGCGACAAGCTCGCCGGCTGGCCGGTGCAACCCGTCGAGTACCCGACGTGTCCGGTGTGCGGCGCGCCCATGGGCGTTGTCTTCCAGCTCGAATCCGATGACCACGTCCCCTTCAAGTTCGGCGACTCGGGTACGGGGTACATAACGCAGTGCGAGACTCACCGCAACCTCGTCGCCTTCGGCTGGGCCTGACGCTGAGCTAAGCCTTCCAGAGCAGGCGAGCTGCCAACCGTGAGCTCGGAACGCCGACACCACGGCTGATAGCGGCCCTCGCGGTCGCCGTCCAAGGTGACGACCCGGGTTCGCGCTTCGCCTCAGTACCGCCTCCCAAGATCAGTCGCGTCAGGGGATCCCCGGCATGGCGAAAGGTTCGGGGGTCCCAACCGCCACCGAACCTTGCGTTCACTGCTCTCTGATAGTTGCCGAGGCTCGTCTGTCCTGACTCCCCGACCCAGACACCTTCGGCTGCCAGCCAAGCGCCACGAGGGCATCTGTAGCGGCACGGCGCAGGTTCCAGTCTCTGTCTTCGAACGCGACCTTAAGGGGCTCAGCGGCGCGCCGATCGCCAATCTGGCCGAGGGCCTCGGCAGCAGACTTGCGGACATCTACGGCGGGGCTCTTGAGAGCGGCCATAAGTGGCCCCACGGCGCCCGCTTCGCCGAGCTTACCCCGAGCTTCGATAGCCGCCTTTCGCACGCTCGGCCTGTGGCCGACCCGGCTCGGGCCGTTGCCACGGGGCCCAATCGCCGACTGCGGTGCGGCGTCACGGCCAGTCCGCAGCCGTACCAACGCCCCACTCAGTCGGACTTCCAGCCCGATGCCCGACCAAGCGGCGCTCCCTACGCTGACCTTATGCGCCACGGGATTTCACGCAACAACCGGTTTTTGGTCGCGATTGCGGGCATTACGGCCCTTGCGATGCTCCTCGTTGGGTTTGCCTACGCCTTCACGGAGGCCGAGCGAGTCGACATCGAGCACGACAGCAGCCAGACGAGTGACCTGTGGGCCGCCGCCGACCGACTCGCCAGCGACGTGAATGTCCAGGAGTCGGCCATCGATGATTACCTCTTCTCGGCCGATCCACAAGCGGTGAGCCGGTTCGAGGCCGCGGTCGCGGACGAGACTTCCGTGGCAGCCGAGATGCGCGCCGGGGCGGTCGGCCTGCCGGGCCTGGACAGCGCGATCACCGAGCTGGAAAACGCGACGGCGACGTGGCGCTCCTCGTTCGCCCGGCCGGCGATCGCCGCAGTCGAGGCCGGGGGAGGGACGGCGCTGGCGCCGTTCACCGGCGGATCCTCTCCGGACGAAGAGCCCGTCAACGCGGCGCTCGCCGAACTCACCATCCAGCTCAACCTCGCCGAAGGCGACCTCAGCCTCCGAGAGGAGGCCCTGTCAGTCACCCGGACCGAGGCGACGGCGTTCGGCCTCGGCGTCCTCATCCTCTCTGCGGTGCTCAGCCTGTGGCTTATCCGCAAGTACGGCCGCACCCTCGAGGAGGACGCCCTGCGCGGCGAGATCCTCAAGCAGTTCACCGAGGCGATCTCCTTTGCAGCCGACGACATCGCGATTGCGAAGGCGAACCTTGAGGCGCTCGCGCTGCTGGTTCATCCCGACGCCGGGGTCACCCATGTCCTGAACTATTCACAGGATCGCGCGGTCCCCGAGGCGATCGTGGGCGGAGCGGTCGCCGACGTCCTCCCGCTCCAGACGCTCTCGACGTGCGCGGGAATGATGCGCAGCTCGATGTACGTCTCCTCGGATCTCGCCGCCCCACTGAGCGTCCACTGCCCGATCTACCCAGCCGAGCACGGCACCCTCGCGTGCGTGCCCCTCGTTAGCGGGGAGTCGATCGGCGCGATCCACCTCTACTGGGACCGCCCCCGCGCGCTGCCAGTAGAGATCCGTCGGAGCGTGGCCCAGTTCGCCGCCCACGCCGCGCTCGCCATCGGCAACCGCCGTCTTCTCATCGCGCTGCGGGGCCAGGCTAGCACGGATGCGCGGACGGGTCTCGCCAACAGCCGCGCCTTCGATCGCGCCCTCGAGAATGCACTCGCGTCGCGGACCGCCGACGAGACGATCGCGGTCCTGATGCTCGATCTCGACCACTTCAAGGACTTCAACGACCGCCACGGCCATCCGTCGGGCGATGAGGCGCTCAGGACACTCGGCGAGGTCCTGCGCTCATGCATGCGCGACGGTGACCTTGCCGCCCGCTATGGCGGGCAGGAGTTCGCGGTCATGCTCCCGAGGGTCGATCCCGGGGCCGCAGTCACGATCGCCCAGCGGATCCGTGCGCGGACGGAGTCGACGATCGTGTCTTTGGCTCCTGGGATCACCGACCGGATCACGATCTCGATAGGCGTCGCCGTGGCGCCCATCCAGGCGCTCGAGCGGATCAGCCTCCTGCGGATCGCCGACGAGGCGCTCTACCAGGCCAAGGCGGACGGTCGCAACCGTGTCGTCTACCTCGGCGAGGCGGCGCCAGGGATCGACCCGGCGACCGCCGAGAGGGACGCACCGCCGCAGGCCGCCAACAAGGGCGGTCCAAGCCGGGTCCGGGGACGGGGCGAATAGGGGCAGGACGACCCATCGGCAACCGCCACCCGAAGTCTCGCCGTGCCACACACGGACTCCCGCTGCTCCACGGCTCGGGCCGGTCGCAGAGAGATCGCCCTCCTCGTACGACGCCCTACTAAGTCGGCGGTTGCTGGGGCCCCATGCGAACACCATGCGTACGTGGCCATCGTCGTGGAAGGGTGCCGACGGCTCCTGGACGGCACGATCACGCGCGGCCGATAATGCGGGCGAAGCCCTCGCGACACTAACCATTCGATCGTGACGCCGTTGAGAGCCGGTTGTGGGTGCTAGACCTACCTCTGCCGGACCGGCGTCGCTGGATTGGCCAGGCCCGACCCTGCGCCGGTCTGCTCGACCGCAGCAGCGATCTCCGCCAGGTCGTCGGCGGTGAGCGCAAGCGTGCCGGCCGGGAGCCAGGCGTCCACCTGGTCGGGACGGCGCGCTCCGACGATTGCGCCGGTCACGCCCGGCCAGGCAAGTGTCCAGGCCACGGCGGAGACGGTGGTGTCATGGCGGGCGGCGATGGGCCGCAGGGAGTCGCGCAGGGCCAGGTTCGCCGACAGGGCCGGCTCGTTGTAGCGGTCCGCTCTGCGGCGCCAGTCGGTATCCGCCATCGACGCTATTCGTGCGGTAGAGAAGGAGTCGGTCAGGATTCCCGAGGCCATCGGGCTGTAGACGATGACGCCGGTTCCGTGAGCGGCGCACCACGGGATCACGGTTGCCGCAGACTCGCGACTGATGAGCGACAGGGGCGGCTGCAGCGAATCGACGTGACGGACGCTCTCGCACCGCTCCAGCAGAGCAGTGTCGTAGTTGCTCACGCCGATTGCCCGGACCTTGCCCTCGTCCTGGAGCCTGCCCATCTCGCTCCACGACTCCTCGGGCGGCACGCCCGACTCGTCGGGCTGGTGGATCTGGTAAAGGTCGATCCGCTCGACCCCGAGACGCTTCAGTGACGCCTCACATTCGCGTCGGATGGATTGGGGCGCCGCGATGCGGCGCGGCGCGGCATGAGGGTTGGCCGGGTCCCCGACGACGCCACACTTCGTGAAGACCAGTGGCCGGTCCGCGGCCGGTAGCCGCGTCAGCGCCCGGCCCACCACCACCTCCGAGTGTCCGAGACCGTATGCCGCGGCCGTGTCGATCCAGTTCACCCCGGCCCCCACCGCGTGAAGGATTGCCGCTACCGAGTCTCGGTCGTCCTGATCGCCCCAGCCGAAGGCCCAATCGCCCCCCACGGCCCATGAACCAAAGCCGACGGTCGTGATCTGGATGCCGCTCGCCCCGAGCTTGCGGAAGCTGATATCCATCTGGTCGTCTCCTCCGTGGCGCGACACGACTGTTTGGGCAATTGTGCGCCGTCCTGGCGAACAGCCTACGCCTGGACTCCGCCCGCGAACCCTCTGGCGATTCCCGCTCGAAGTGCCGGCATCCCCTCAACGCCTCAGCGAAGATCGCGTTGAGGGCCTCCTGGCCCTGGCCCTCGAGCACAGCCGATACTGTCTCCCGACCTCGATGGGGACGGCAAATCCGCCAAAGTAGACCAGGAAGATCAGGGCCCGGAGCTCGGTCGGGTCGATGTGATCAGGTGACGGTGGTGAGATCAGCTGAACTGTTGGGACGTTCATCAGCAGATTACGATCGCCGCGCACGTCGACGATGGGTCACGGGTTCTTGGGCCGGCGATGCGTCGCCGACGGGGTACAGGATCAGATTGATGACTGTCGCGATCGCCGGCGCCGAGGTTCTCCAGGACACCGGCCTTGGCCGGCTCGATTCACATGTGAACCGGCGCCCCGTGGCCCGTGCAGAGCAGCTTGATCGGCAGCGCCTTGATCCGCTCTGCGGATGCCAGCGCCTGAACTCGATCGAGCGCAAGACGCGGATCTGGCGGCCGAACCTGCCCGTGCTGGTCGCTGAGGAGCGCATCTCCAGAGAACACCACGCCGTCCTCTCGACACAGAACGAGGCTCCCCGCGGTGTGCCCTGGCACGTGTATCACTTGGAGGCCGCCAATCGTGTCGCCGTCCTTCAGGAGCAGGTCTGGCACCACCGGCCGAAACCTAAGCAACCGATAAATCGCCGCCATGGCGTGCCCGCCCTTCTGCGACCTCTGTTCCCCCGCGAGGACGGGGCCATCGAGTTCGTGGATGGCGACCTGGGCCCTCGTCAGCTCCTTGAGCCCCGCCACGCTGCCGATATGGTCGATGTCACAGTGCGTAAGGACGATGTAGCGCAGGTCGGCCGCCTGGCGGCCGATGCTCTTCGTGAAGGCCACGATCCGCTTCGCGTTGCCGGGCATACCGGTATCCACCAGCAGGAGACCATCGTCTATCGCCACGAGGTAGACATTGGCCGCCCTCACGCCGTCGACCTTGTAGACGCCGTCAGCCAGTCGCATTGGCGGCATTATGGCGCGTCAGGCGACGCTACATCCGCAGTCAGGCCAGTCTTCGGCGCCAGCTTCGCCCGCGCCCAGTCGCTGGCGATGCCGAGCGCCTGTTCGTCCTCGCCGAGCGTCTCGAGCGCCTCGGCCTTGGCAGGCTCGACCAGGTCGGCCAAGAGCTCGGTTGGCTGCCGGAAGTCGCCTCTGGATCCGGTGGCTCAGCCGGGTGGAACGCGGTCGAGCTCGGCCAGGCGGAGCACCATGTCCGGCAGCAGCAAACCGCGCCGAAGTAGACTCCGCTAGGGTGTGCGTACGATGGTAGACCGTCCGCCCATCCGGAGCCTGTGGAGGAAAGGGGAAATGGCACGCACGAAACGGCTGGCAATCTTGGCGGTTACGGTTCTGGTCCTCGGAAGCTGCGGCAGCTCCGCGACGACCCCCACTGCTTCGGCTGCGACTACCCAACAGCCCTCGGTCGTGGCGACCCCTGCGCCCACACCGTCACCGTCGCCCACCGCGAGCCAATCGTCTGACATGGCACGTTTGGCGTCCCAGTACAGCGAGATATCCGACGAGGGTAACGCGGCGATCGTTCAGTGCAATAAGGACAAGGCGGCTGCTGTCGGCGGCAGCCTGGCTAAGTCAAAGGCAGCCGCCCAGGAATGCCTGACTTCCTACATCGGGTACGTCGCGGACTTGAACGCGATCAATTGGGGTCCGGTACAGCCGGAGGCCAACAACGTCATCGATGCGATGAACAAGATAGATGTGCTCATGGAGCAGATGGCGAACGCGACCAGCGCTGCGACCTTCAGGGCCGCGTACGACCAGCTTGCTTCAGCCGAGGTTGGCCTTCTCGTGGCCGCCAACATTCTTCGGGCAGCGCTCGGGCTGCCGCCCGTCCAGTCGTAACTGCATGAGCCACGCCTAGCTGCTTCCTCTAAGCTCCTTCTGGCCCGCTCCGCTGGTCGCCGACGATCCCGCCCTGGTGCTGGCCCGTACGAGCGGTCGCAACGGGCCCGCTGCGGCATACGCTCGGGCGCCGTCGGCGCGAAGAACGGTGCGTCAACAGGCACTGCGCGGCGTAGAGTGCGTAAGGCGCCCGTTATCGGGGGAGGATGCCCATGGACGAAATGTGGCAGTGCGAAGTCTGCCGCTCTCTGAACCGTCTGGGATTTGCGGAATGCTACAGCTGCGGCACGCCTCGGCTGATACCACCTATTCCAGGGACACGAGTCTACGAGTCCTTCCGAGCGTCGGCTAACCCCATCAGTCCGACCCCATCGACGCCGCAGCGGGCGGAGCCGGGGCCGCCGGACGCCCAGGAGACCGGTCCGTCTGGACCGATCGAACGGCCAGAGCCCCGCTGAGACGGCCTGAGCCCGTTGAAGACGAATACGCCCGGACGGACGCCCCGGGATCGGACGCGTAGCCCGTCGATCCTCATCGCGAGTGCGTGAACGCCCGCAGGTTAGGTGTATGTACTACATGCCGTCTGGGGTCAGCCACATGTCGTCGTCGCGGGCCTGAGTATCATCGGCGGGGAGATGCTCGCAGGGATCCGCCGTAATGCCTGGTGATGCCCCGGTCAATGAAGCCACGATGGCCGGTTCCAAAGAGCGGCGCGTTGCCCTCGCACGGGAGGCGATCGCGCTGACGAGGCGCGCGCTGCCGGCCGGCAAGCTCGAAATCGTGCTCGCCCAGGACGCGGCGCCCGATCGATCGACCCCTGCGCGCGTCGTCGTGTCCGGGCCCGATGCCCTTGCCCGGCTGCTCTGGCCACCCAGTCCGGATGGCTTCGGCGAGGCGTACCTCCGCGGGGACGTCGACATCGAAGGCGATATCTGGACCGCAGTCGACGCTGGAAGATCATTCAACCTGCGGCGTCTCGGCCGCCACGTGCCCCGCCTCGTGCGGGTTGGGATGGAGCTGCGACGCGGGGCGAAGCCGGCTCCGGTTCTTCGACGCGTCGCCCGAATGCGCGGGCCACGCCACTCACCGGCGCGAGACCTGGCCGCCATCCGTTTTCACTACGACGTGGGCAATGCCTTCTTCGGGCTCTGGCTCGATCGCCGGCTGACCTACTCGTGCGCCTATTTCGAGACCCCGGAGACGACGCTCGACACGGCGCAAGAGGCGAAGCTCGATCTGATCTGCCGCAAGCTCAGGCTCAGGCTGGGCATGCGATTGCTCGACATCGGCTGCGGCTGGGGTTCTCTCGTCATCTTCGCCGCGGAGCGATACGGCGTTGAGGCTACCGGGATCACACTCAGCGCGGCCCAGGCCGAATGGGCTTCGGCCGAGATCCGCAGTCGAGGCATCGGGGGGCAAGCTTCGGTAGCGATCCTCGACTACCGCGATCTGGGGCGGCTCGGCCGGTTCGACGCCATCAGCTCGGTCGGCATGTTCGAGCACGTCGGCCGGGAACGTATGGATGCCTACTTCGGAGCAGCATTCGGTGCGCTTCGGCCCGGCGGACTGTTTCTCAATCACGGAATAGCCACGACCGCCACGCCCCAGGGCCTGCGGGCGAGGTGGATGCGGTTCGGGGACGGAGGCTTCGTCGGCCGGTACGTCTTCCCAGACGGCGAGCTGGTCACGATGGAGGACGCGGCCGGCTTCGCGCGGCGGGCAGGCTTTGAGCTGATAGATGTTCAAAGGCTTCGGCCTCACTACGCACTCACACTCAAGGCCTGGGTTGAGCGGCTCGAGGCCTCGGCCGATCGCGCCCGCGAACTCGCCGGAGAGGAGATCTATCGGGCCTGGCGGCTCTACATGGCCGCCGCCCGGCGGGGCTTCGAGGAAGGCTCGCTCGACGTCGCCCAACTCCTGCTCGCGCGGCCGGGCACCGACGGCCGGGCAGAACTCCCGCTTCGTCCGTGGTGGTGGGCATGAGCGCGACGAACAGTCGAGTGCCGCTCGCGACCCAGGGCCGGTGGCACGCCGCCGCGACCGCGTAACCTCGGACCGAGGCCAGCACAAAGGCGACATGATGCTGGGTTCCGGCCTCGACTGAACGGCGGTGGCGCTCCTCCTTGCGATGGGAGGATGGCCAATCCCCAAGCCCCTGAACACGATGGTCGCATCGTGGGCAGATCGTCGGCCATCATCGCGTGAAGCTCCGTTCTGTTTCGTTTCTCGCCTCGCGGGCGGAGTGGCCGGTTATCGGCGAACCGACGACCAGCTGTTGGAGCGAGTTGTTTCTCCGACGGTCTCGTTATCATCGCGGGCCCCTAGAGGCGCGGACGGGATCGCCTCGTGGCTCAAGAAGCCGCGAATGCTAGCGGATGGTCGCGCTTTCGCCCACCAGGTGGACCTCCAGGCCCGGCACGGCGTCAAGGAGGCGATCGGCGAGCGAGGCTCGGCCGACGTGCAGCCCGCGATGCGGCCGATGGACCAGGACCAGGTGAGTGACCCGGCGCTCGCGCACGACCTCCTCAAGTCCGCGGGCGAGGTCCGAGGCCTCGCCCTTGATGATCTCCGCGCCGAGGTCCTCGGCGTAGTCGAGGTTGGACTTGATGTTCTGTTGTCGATCGCGCGACAGTTGAACCCCAGGCGTCTCGACTGCGACGGCCAAAAACGGGGCATGCAGCGCGCTGGCGATCGAAGCTGACCGCCGCAACGCGCGCCGGCACTCGGGCGACTCGTCGACCAGGGCCATCACCCGCTCCGCTACCGGTCCGACGCGGACGCCGCGTTCGCTGACGATCCCTTCGAGCTGCTCGTCCACCTGGCCGGCCACAAACCGTAGTGACAGGTCCCTCAGGGCGGTCAGGTTCGTCTCTGTGAAGAACCGCTCCAGGGCCAGTATCGCCCGGTCGGGTGGATAGACATTGCCGTGCCGCATCCGCTGTCGGAGTGCGTGCGGGCTCATGTCGACCAGCTCTATCTCGTCCGCGGCCCGGACTACCTCGTCGGGGATCCGCTCGCGGACCGGCACATCCAGGATCGTCTCGACGGCGTCGGCGATCGATTCGACGTGCTGGACGTTGCAGGTGCTGACGACTTCGATGCCGGCATCGCGGATCAGCTCCACGTCCTGCCAGCGTTTCCCCCGGGCCGAGCCCGGCACGTTGGTGTGGGCGAGCTCGTCGACCAGGGCCACGGCCGGATGGCGGGCGATGATCGCGTCGGCGTCCATCTCCTCTACGACGACGCCGCGGTACTCGACATGGCGCCGCGGGACTGTCTCCAGCCCATCGAGCAGCGCGGCGGTGTTGCGCCGGCCGTATGTCTCGACGAAGCCCACGACCACGTCGGTCCCGCGGTCGTGGCGCCGATGGGCCTCCTCGAGCATCTTGTAGGTCTTGCCGACGCCGGGGGCCATGCCCATATAGATGCGCAGCCGACCACGGTCCGGCTTCTGCTCGGCGTTCAGCCGGGCAAGCATCTGGTCGCCGGTAGGGCGGAGCGGGTCCGCCGACTCTGTGGTCATCTCAGTAACCCGTCGAGGTCTAGGTTCAGCGCGAGCACGTGGACGCTGGCCGAGCCGATGAAGCCGAGGAACGGCTCCGAGGTATGGCGAGCCACGACCGCTCGGACCTGATCCTCGGTCATTCCTCGGGCCTTGGCAACGCGTGGAACCTGGTATTCCGCCGCGGCCGGGCTGATGTCCGGATCGAGTCCGGAGGCCGAGGCCGTGACCAGATCGACCGGGATCGGTGCGTTGCCGTTCGCCTTGCGCAGGGCATCCACTCGCTGGGTGATCTGGGTGATCAACGCCTGCGATGTCGACGACAGGTTCGAGCCGCCGGAGAGCGTCGGATCATAGCCGGGGCTGGCGCCGGCGGCAGAGGGCCGGCCGGAAAAGTACTTGGGGTCGTCGAAGGCCTGCCCGATCAGGCTCGATCCGACCGTCTGGCCGTCGACGACGATCATCGAGCCGTTGGCCTGGCCCGGGAAGACGACCTGCGCGATGGCGGTGACCGCGACCGGGTAGGCGAGGCCGGTGATCACCGTGAACGCCAGCAGGATCGCAACCGCCGGCCAGAGCTGGCTCTTGATGAAGCTTCGCATCTTGGACTCCTAGGCCAGGTGAACCGCAGTGATGAGGAGGTCGATCGCCTTGATCCCGAGGAACGGGGCGATGATGCCGCCGACTCCGTAGATCAGGAGGTTTCGCCGCAGGAGCTCGGCCGCCGGAGCGGCCCGGTAGGCCACTCCCCGGAGGGAGAGCGGCACGAGAGCGATGATGATCAGCGCGTTGAAGATGACCGCCGAGAGGATGGCGCTCTGAGGGTTCGACAAACCCATGATGTTGAGGCTGTTGAGCTCGGGGTAGGCCACGGTGAACATGGCCGGCAGGATGGCGAAGTACTTGGCCACGTCGTTGGCGATCGAGAAGGTCGTGATCGCGCCGCGCGTTATCAGGAGCTGCTTGCCGATGGCGATGACCTCGATCAACTTCGTCGGATCTGAGTCGAGATCGACCATATTGGCCGCTTCCTTGCAGGCGGAAGTGCCGCTGTTCATGGCCAGTCCCACGTCGGCCTGGGCCACTGCCGGGGCATCGTTCGTGCCATCTCCGGTCATAGCCACCAGGTGACCGTCGGCCTGCTCGGCCCGGATACGGGCGATCTTGTCCTCCGGCTTGGCCTGGGCCATGAAGTCGTCCACGCCCGCCTCAGCGGCGATCGTCTTAGCCGTCAGCGGGTTGTCGCCGGTGACCATGACGGTCCGGATGCCCATCCGGCGCAGCTCGTCGAAGCGTTCCTTGAGGCCCGGCTTGACGGTGTCCTTCAGTTCGATGACGCCGAGGGGCACGCCATCCCGGCGGATCGCCAGGGGTGTTGCGCCGAGCGAGGAGATCTCGTCGGAAAGCGTCTTGAGCTCGGCAGGCGCCTCCCCGTCCAGCGCGGCCACGATCGCATCCACGGCACCCTTCAGGACGACCGTGCCGTCGACGAGGATCACGCCGCTGGTCCGAGATTCGGCACTGAACGGGACGACCGTGGCGATCTCCGGCTCGCCGGGCGTTGCCGCGGCCGCGCCCGGGCCGCTGGAAGTGATCTCCGCGATTCGTCTCCGCGCCAGCTCCACGACCGATTTGCCTTCCGGCGTCTCGTCCTCGAGCGACGTTAGCAGCGCTGCGTCGAGGACCTCGCGCTCCGCCACGCCGGGCAGGGCCACGATCCGCGACGCCAGGCGGTTGCCGAACGTGATCGTGCCGGTCTTGTCGAGCAGGATCACGTCGACGTCCCCGGCCGCCTCGACGGCCCGGCCGCTCATGGCCAGAACGTTGAAGCGGGCGACGCGGTCCATGCCGGCGATGCCGATTGCGGAGAGCAGGCCGCCGATCGTGGTCGGGATCAGGCAGACCAGGAGGGCCACGAGAACGACGATTCCGAGCGGGGCGCCGGCGTACAGGCCGAAGGGTCGCAGCGTCGCCGTTGCCAGCAGGAAGACGATGGTCAGGCCGGAAAGCAGGATCGAGAGGGCGATCTCGTTCGGTGTGCGTTGCCGCTTGGCGCCTTCGACCAGCGCGATCATCCGGTCGAGGAAGGTCTCGCCGGGATTGGCCGTGATGCAGATCGTGAGCGTGTCGCTGGTGAGAGATGTGCCGCCGGTGACGCTGCTGCGGATGTCCGTGCCCGGCTCCTTGAGCACGGGGGCCGACTCGCCGGTGATGACCGCCTCGTTGACGTAGGCCACGCCCTCGATCACGTCGCCGTCGCCGGGGATCGTCTCACCCTCACGAACGACCACGATGTCGCCAGAGCGGAGGGCGGAGGAGCCGACCTCTTCGATCGTGCCGTCATCGCAACGGCGGTGGGCCATCGTCACCGAGCGGGTCTTGCGCAGGGTCGCCGCCTGGGCCTTGCCACGAGCCTCGGCGAGGGCCGTGGCGTATGTGGCGAAGTAGACGGTGAACCAGAGCCAGACCGCGATCTGGAACTCGAAGCCGGTAGCTCGTCCGACTTCACCCGGGGCAGCCTTGCTCAGGCCGAGGAAGTCGGAGATCAGGACGAGGGTGACCAAGGCGGCCGTGACCTCGACCACGAACATGACCGGATTCTTCGCCAGCTCGAGCGGGTTCATCTTCTGCAGCGCCGGCCGGAGGGCACCGCGGAGCAGCTTCGGGTCGAAGATGCCTCGGTTGCGGGGGCTCCCGGCCGCTTGCGCCTGGCGGTCCTCACGGGCCAGGCGGCGGCTGCCACGGGCGGTATCGATCACAGAAAGGGAGACGAGCTTGCGGCGGAGGCCGCCGGCAGCTGCGAAGGCCATCAGAACAGCCTCCCGGCGTTGTTGAGGAGCTGGTCGACGATCGGACCGAGCGAGAGCGCGGGGAAGAAGGTCAGCGCCCCAACGATGATGATCACGCCGAGCAGCAGTCCGACCCAAATCGGTCCGGTGGTTGGGAACGTGCCCAGCGATGGAGCGACACGGCGCTTGCCGGCCATTGAGCCGGCGATGGCGAGGATCGGCACGATCATCGCGTACCGTCCCAGCATCATCGCGAAGGCGCCCGTCACGTTATAGAAGAGGGTGTTACCTGTAAGCCCGGCGAAGGCTGAGCCGTTGTTGCCGGTCTGGCTCGAGAAGGCGTAGAGGATCTCGCTGAAGCCGTGCGGGCCGCCGTTGAGCGGCCCGGCTTTGCCCGCCGCTGTGGCCGTCGCTAACGCGGTGAAGAAAAGGATGCTGAAGGCCAGGAAGAGGACCACGAGCATGGCCATCTTCATCTCGTAGGCCTCGATCTTCTTGCCCAGGAACTCCGGGGTTCGTCCGACCATCAGCCCGGCGATGAAGACGCCGATGATCGCGAAGACGAGGATGCCGTACAGGCCGGCACCCACTCCGCCGGGCGTGATCTCACCGAGTTCGATGTTGAAGAGCGGAACGAGGCCGCCGACCGGCAGGAAGCTGTCGTGCATCGAATCCACAGCGCCGGTGCTTGTGCCCGTGGTGACCGTCGCGAACAGGCCGCTAGAGTCGGCCCCGAAGCGGACCTCCTTGCCCTCCATGTTGCCGGCCGACTGATCGATGTTCTGCGCGACCGCTGCCGGGATCGAGGGGTTTGAGCGCTCCTCGCTCGCCATCGCAACCAGCGAGCCTGCCGAGAGGATGACGATCATCACCGCCAGCAGCGCCCATCCCTGGCGGGCGTTGCCGGCCATGCGTCCGAACGTGAACGTCAGGGCGAACGGGATTATCAGAATGAGCAACATCTCGAACCAGTTCGTGAACCCGGTCGGGTTCTCGAACGGGTGAGCGGAGTTGGCATTGAAGAAGCCGCCGCCGTTGGTACCCAGCTCCTTGATGGCCTCCTGCGAGGCGACCGGGCCGAGCGGGATCGTCTGCACGGCGCCCTGGAGGGTGTGGACGGTGATCGAGCTCGCGAAGGTCTGGATGACGCCCTGGGAGACGAGGACGAGCGCGCCGACGAAGGCGATCGGCAGCAGGATGTAGAGAGTGCCCCGGGTCAGATCGACCCAGAAGTTGCCGATGGTCGTGGCCGAGCGGCGGACCAGGCCGCGAGTCAGGGCGAGCGCCACGGCGATGCCGGTCGCGGCCGAGACGAAGTTTCGGACGGCGAGTCCGGCCATCTGGGTCAGGTACGTCATCGTCTGCTCGCCGAGGTAGTTCTGCCAGTTCGTGTTCGTATCGAAGCTGACGGCGGTGTTGTAGGAGAGGTCCGGCGCAACCGGGCCGATGCCCGGGACGCCGCCCTGGTTGAGTGGCAGGTAGGCCTGAAGACGTTGCTGGAGGTAGAGGGCCAGGATGCACACGAACGAGAAGACGATGACCGAGACGGCGTACGCCTTCCAGTTCTGCTCGACGGTCTCATCGACGCGCAGGATCCAGTAGATGGCGCGCTCGACCGGCCGGAGCAGCGGCGAAAGGAAGACGCGCTCGCCTTCCATCACCCTGTGCATGTACCCGCCCAGCGGCCGCGCAATGAGGATGGCGACGACAAAGAGGCTGATGGCCTGCAGCAGCCCAGGCAGCGAGGGGATCATCTAGAACTTCTCTGCCCGCAGAAGGGTGAAGAGGAGGTAGATGCCGAGGAAGAGGACGATCACGCCGCCCAGCACGTCCTGTCCGTTCATCGGGCCAGCCTGTCGCACAGCCAGATCAGGCCCAGGAAGAACAGCAGACACGCTGTCATGAGGGCGATCATTGACAGATCAAAGAGCATCGAGTCCTCCCTGAGGGCCAGAGGTGTCGGCGCCGTCAGCCTCGCCATGATGGCGTTCCACGATCTCGACGAGCATTGGAACCGCGAACGGTTTGGGCAGGTAGCCCGCGCAGCCGAACTCGCGGAGCCGCGAGGGCGGGACCGTTGTGGCGCTGACGACGAAGACCGGCGGCCCTCCGGCGGCGGCGAGGACCCCGGAGCGCAGAAACTCCCAGCCCGACTCGCCCGGCAGGTTGATGTCCAGAAGCACGATCGTCGGCCGGTAGCCGGCGTGGATCGTCTCGGCCGCTTCCTCGGCCGAAGCCGCGACCCGCGCCTCGTGGCCGCGAGCCCGCAGATGTTTCGCCACGATCGTTGCCAGCGGCAGGTCGTCCTCGACCAGCAGGACCCTGGCCGGAGTGACTTCGCTACTCATCGATCTTCCGCACGATCAGGTCGCAGCCCACGTCCTCGGGCCAGAGAATGGGCTCCAGCCGGACGCCTCTGGCGCGAGCCTCGGCGCCGAAGCGTCGCGCCAGCTGCTCACCGAACCGCAGGCCCGAGAGGGTGACCCGCGAGGCCGCGCCCGACGCGACGAGCGCTATTGCGCTCTCGACCTCGGTGACTTCCGAGGCGAGCCGACGCCGGGTCTCTTCGGGGTCGCCGCCCGCGGTCGGCCGGACTGGTTCGCGTTCCATGCCGCAAGGATCACCCCGGGCTGCAAGAGGCGGGCCTGGTCAGCGGGGCTGGATCTCTAAAGAAGTTCTAAAGAAGTTGGGCCCGCGAGGGCGGCGCTTCCCGAAGCGATTCGCCGTCGGCGATGCGATAGCCGATGCCGGGCTCCGTCTCGATGAGGCCCTCGAGCGAGCCGGCCGGTGCTGCGGCCGAGAGCTTGCGGCGGAGCTGGTTCACGTAGACGTGGAGATAGGCACTCTCGTTGGCGTAGGCCAGGCCCCAGACAGCGCGCAGCAGCCTGGCCTTGGTGAGGACGCGGCCCTGGCTCGATAGCAGAACCTTGAGCAGCTCGTACTCTCGGGGCGTCAGGTGAACGGGTTCGCCCGAGACGTGGACTTCACGTTTGATGGGATCGAGCGCGATCGGACCCAGCCGCAGGCAACCCCCGGCATCGGCGTCCGGACCGCCGGCCCGTCTTAGGACGGCCCTGATCCGGGCGTTCAACTCGTCGGTTGCAAACGGCTTGGTGAGGTAGTCGTCCGCGCCGGCCTCCAGGCCTTCGATCTTGTCTCTCTCGTCGCCACGGGCCGAGAGGATGATGATCGGCGTGGTAGCGTCGCGTCTGATGCGCCGGATGACGTCGATCCCATCCAGATCGGGAAGGCCAAGGTCGAGCAGGACTAGATCGGCGCGGTGAGCGTCCCACTGACGCATCGCCTCGTGCGCCGTCGCCGCCTCGTAGACCTCGTACCCGCGGCGCCCCAGGTACTCGGCCAGGGCACGTCGGGCAGGAGCCTCGTCTTCGACCAACAGGAGCGCGGGACCGGTCACGGCGTCGTTAGCTCACCCCGGCCTGCGCCGGCTGCGCCGCTTTCGGCCGCGTCCCCGCGGATAGGCGCCGACTGGAGTCGCACGTCCACACGCAACCCGCCCAACTCGCTGCGACCCGCCTCGACCTCGCCGCGCATCGCCCGCGTAAGGCCCGCGACCACGGTCATGCCGATGCCCATGCCCCGACGCTTGCCTTCGCCCGGGGGCCCGGCCTGGTAGAACTTCTCGAAGAGATGCGGCAACGCGGCCTTTGGGACGCCTGGTCCGTCGTCTTCCACGCTGATCTCAATGAACCCGTCCGGACCCTGGGAGGCGCGCACCCGGATCGCCTCGCCGCCGTGGCGAACGGCATTCTCGAGCAGGTTGGCCAGGACCTGGCCCAGGTACAGCTGGTCGGCGAGCACCGGCGGCAGCGAGTCGGGCATCTCGACGGCGACGTGCTTGTTAGTGACGGCACCAGCTCGCTTCACGACCTGCGCTATCAAATCGTCGAGGTCGCACGGCTCGAGCTCCGGCTTGAGCGCCCCGCCTTCGATCCTGCTTAGGTCGAGCAGGTTGCGGACCAGCCGGCCCATCCGCTCGGCCTCGGTGTCAATCGCCTGGAATGCCTCGTGTCGATCCTGGGCAGTCCAGCCCACCGAATCGTCCAGCATGCTGCCCGCTGCGGCTCGGATCGTCGCAAGCGGCGTTCGGAGGTCGTGGGACACCGAGTCGAGCAGAGCCGTCTTGACGGCCTCGCTGCGGCGCGCGACCTCGGCGTTGGTCCGTTCCAGGCCGACGCGGTCGCGGACGATCGCCTGGCCGAGCTGGTCTGCCGCGGCCGAAAGGATGCGCGTCTCCGCACGGTCGGGTTCACGCTCGTCGCGCGACCTCAGCGCCCAGACCGAGCCAAGGGCCTCTCCCGAGGCCTCAACGCGCACCCGGTGCATTGTGGTGCGGTCCGCATTACGGCGAACCGCGGCCGTGGCCACGTGCATGCGGACCCAGCGCGCAGGCTCGTCGCCGGGGGAGCGCTGCAAGATGACCTGCCAGGCTGGGATGGGCAGGGACTCTCCGGGAGCCGTGTCGGCGATGTTCTTCTCCTCAGCCGGAGACGGCCCGAGCCCGAACCAGATGCGGTCCATAGCCGTTGCGGCCGCCAGCCGCTCGAGCACGATGGGCGCCGCTTCCTCAACGGTCCTGGTTTCGGCCAATGCCCGACTGATGCCGAACAGCGCCTGCGCCTCGCGCGCCCTTTGGGCGACCTCCGCTGCGCGCTCCGCCTGGATCGCCACGAGCTGGCCAATGGCGACGGCCACGGCCAGGAGAAGGAGCAGGTTCAGCCACTCCTCGGGGCTGCTGATGGTGAAGGTGTAGAGCGGCTGGACGAAGAGAAAGTCGTAGGCCACGAACGCGGCCAGGGACGTGGCTACGGCCGGGATTGTGCCCCAGCGCATGCCGACGGCGACGACCGCCAGAAGGTAGATCGGGGCGGCGTGGGTGACCCCCAGCTGCGCGACCAGCGCTATCGCGGCCGACGATGCGACCAGGGCGCCCACTATCGTCGCCCCAATCAGCGCGGCCCGTCTCAAGGCGGGTCGTCGGTCGCTAGTCCGCGCAATTGCCATCGACTCGATCGTAGCCCCGCCGGACCCCCGCGCACCACCTTCGAACCCAGCTTGTTGAGCGGTTGTTGAGCGC
>DASWZK010000041.1:0-18109 GCA_036404515.1 Candidatus Limnocylindrales bacterium | reverse complement strand
GGCCGCGCCGAGCCCGCCGAACGCAAGAGCAACCGCGAGAGCGGCCCCGACGACCACTACCAGACTCACCTCCAGGGTTCGGTTGAAGCGCCACGCCAGCACGAGCTGGTGGCGGAAGCCGGGCCTGACGGGGGCCGCGTCGGCAGGAACCCGGTCGGGTGCGGAGTCGGGTGGCGCGGCGAGGCTGCCGACGCCCGCCGATTCGTCCGCGCGCCGTGCCGCGGCCGTGACTGCCGGCGTCGGCAGCGCCAGGGCAGCCGTTCGAGAACGGCGTCGCTTCGATGCAGCGGGCACGGCCTGCATCTCAGCCGCCTCGCCCGCCGCCGGTGCTGCGGCCAGTTCGGCCTCTGCCCCGCCAGCGACCGAGATCGTGGCGGAGGTCGGAGCCGTTTCGGGCGTGGCCGCTGGGCTCCTCGGCGGACGGGACGGACCGGCGACCCAGCGCGGCCGCTCGCTGCGGGCCGTGCGGACGTCCTCGGTCGAGGGAAGCAGGCCAACCGCCAGCAGCCGGCCGTAGCAGGCAACCGAAAGAACCATCGCGACGACGAATAGGAACTGCAGCTGAGCCGGAAGGGCCAGCCGGATCAGAGTCGATCGCGCTTCGTAGACGGCACTTCCCGGCCAGCCGAGGGTGGCGACTGCGATGGCCACCAGCGCCAGGCCCAGCAGTGGCGTGCGACGCAGCCAGCCTCGCAGCCGGCCCAGGTGTGAGGTCCCGAAAGCACACGAAGTGGCGGCCGCCCAGGCCACCAGGCCGGTCTTGGCGGCGACGAAAACGAGGAGCCACAAACGGGCCGGTTCGGCCGCGGCGTCGCTGCGTGAGGCCAGGGCGAGCAGCACGAAGCCGGAATCGGCGACGATGGAGTAAGCGGCGATCTCCTCGAGTTCGTCATGCACCAACGCCGCCAGCGCCCCGAGGACCAGGGTCGCCACGGCGACCGTCTGCACGACTGCGACTGCGGCATTCAGCCAGTCATTCCGGATCCCGAACGTGGTCGCGCTCCAGCTGATCGCCAGAAGTCCCACGCCGGCCGGTATCCAGACGAGGAGCAGTGCGGGCGCGAGCGGCGCGGCGACGTGGCCCAATCGGGCCGCGGGCACGTGGAACGGAACGGCGCCGCTGCGGATAGCCAGGGCGATTCCCAGGCCAAAGAAGGCCAGCACGAACACCGGGGCGTCGCTCGCGGCGTTCCAGGCGGGTCGGAACACGGCGACCGCGGCGAGCAGCAGGGCCGCCGCTACAACTGCAATTGTTCGGATCTCCGCCAGCCGCCCGTCCACGGGCTGCCCACGGGGAGTGGAACGGACGATGACGATGGCTCCGGCGGTAGCCGACGCAGCGCCGGCCGCGAGAGCGACGCCCGAGTCCACGGCCGTGGTTGCCACGGCCAGCCCGGCGAATGACACGAGAGCCGCGGGTGCGAGGCGGTCGGTCCAGCCGGAAGCCGTTGCCACCAGGCATGCCAGCAGTGCGGACCCGGCCGCACAGGCGAGGAATCGGCCGGAGTACTGGCTTCCGACCAGGTCCACGTCCCCGATCGTAACGCGGGTCGTGGATCCTATGAAAAGCGCAGCCGCCAAAGCGGCAAGCAGACCGATCGGGCCGGCCCATCGACCGATCCGGCCGGACTGCCGATCCGCCAGGCCGAGCACAGCGCCGGTCCCGCAGACGACGAGGAACATGCCCAGGCTCATCGTCGCGGCTCGCGCGGGCGCAGCCGTCGGGCCCGGGTCGATGAGCCGGTCACCGGCACGTGGGTCTCCGGCCGAGCCGTGGCGTCTTCCTCGATCGGGACTGCCTGATCGGGTGGCGAGGCCGGACCTGCCTGGCGCGATGTCCGGCCCGGCCTTGAAGTCGACACCAGGGCACGACCCGCGCGAGCCGAAAGCGGTTCGGCGACAACCGGCGCGTTGCCGGGCCCCGGTCCGACCTCCTCGAAACCCGGTTCGTCCGTTGCCTCGAGGATGTCCTCACCAGTCGCACCGGCGACCGGACGCCGTTTCGTAGCAGGCGCCAGGTTCGGCGAAATGAGCAGGATCGTCGCCCCGACGATGCCGACGAGAAGGACGGTCAGGGCGATCTGCTGCAGCGCCGATGCGGGGCCGACCCAAGCCTCGAGCAGCAACGAGATCCCCAGCACAAGGATCGCGGCCCCCGAACCGACTCGCAAGACGTCCCGTCCGACCAGCGGCACGACTGCCAGCGCGACGAGCGACATCCCGGCAGCCTGGGCCGCGACGGGGCCGGCCAGCGGCTTAACCGGCACCACGAACCAGCCAACTGCGAAGGCCGCGGCTGCCACCGCCAGCTCGGCTGCCGCGCCGATCCCGGTACCCTCGCTGGTTATCGACTGCGCCCGTGCCGAGGCCACGAGCAGGTACGCCGCCAACAATGCGCCAACGACCCGGAAAGCGATCGCCAGCGCCATTGGCTCGGGCGATGACGCGAGGGGGGCCGTCACCATGGCGAGGACGAGCCCCAGGGCGACGAGACGGCTATCGCGGGCACCGACTGCGATGATCCCGCCGACTACGGTTGCCAGGGCCGCCACTGAGGCCAGCTGAATCATGCCGCTCGCTGTGCGGCGACCCGAAGGTCGCGCTTCCCGATCACGGGGCCTTCGACGGTGCCGGGGATCCGGTAGGTGCGGACGGCTGGTTGGCCCCGGACACCAATCCGATCTGGCTGAGAGGCCAGTACCGGAGCCACGCGCGGCCGATCACAGATGACCGGTCGATCGGACCGAAGTAGCGCGAGTCCTGCGAAGCCTGACGGTGATCGCCGAGAACGAATAGCTGGTTCGGCCCGAGCTTCCAGACCCCGTTGCCGTTGTCCGGCATGTCGGTGGTCTCGTTCTCGTACACGTACGGTTCGCTCAGCTGACTGCCGTTCACGTATGCGTGACCGCCATGAATGTCGACCGTGTCGCCGCCGACGGCGATGACACGTTTGATGTACGGCGTGCCGGCGAGATCCAGCGCCCAGCCGGATGGCGGCCTGAAAACGATGACGTCGCCGCGGTGGTAGTCGCTGAAGTCGGGCGTGAGCTTATCCACGAGAACGTACTGATCCGGCATCAGCGTGTTCTCCATGGAGGTCTGCTGAACCTGATACGGCTGGGCGACGAAGAACTGCACGACCAGGAAGATCACCAGCGTCAGCAGGAATGTCTCGAGCAGTTCGAACAGGCAACCGAGCGTTCGACGGTTCACAAGGTCGCGAGTATAGGGGCTGTGCTATCGTCCTGCCCCGTGGAACTCCCCAAGCGACTCGGCTGGATCAAGAGCGGCCGCTTCATCAGGTCACTGTCCTTGGTGGTCGCCCTCGTCGTTCTCGCGGGCCTGCTCTACAACGCCGCATTCGTGGATCGGCTCCCGCCGACCTACACCATCCGGGTCAGCACCACGGCCGCCGGCGGCCTGGCCATGACTCTCACGTCGATCGACGTTACCTTCAGCGAGGATGTCGAGCATGCCACCGCCGAGAACGCCTTCTCGATAACCCCGAAGGTCAACGGAACGTTTCATTGGCAGGGCCTGAAGCTGATCTTCACGCCATCGGCCAAGTTGCCGCTCTCGACGAAGTTTCACGTTCATATGGCGGCCGGCGTCAAGGATCTCGATGGCAACTCGCAGAACGGTACGGGTGATATCACATTCACGACGGTGGGCGCGCCCGCCGTGGTCTCAGTCTCGCCTGCCATCGGCGCCCAATCGGTCGCCGTTGGGTCGTCGATCCAGGTCACGTTCGATCGGTTGATGGACACGCAAAAGGTGCTTGCCGGACTGACTCTGCAGCCGGACACCAGCTATCAGGCGTCCTGGAACGGCGTTGTCCTAACTCTCGTTCCGACGAAGCCGCTGCAATATGGGACCACCTACACCGTGAAGATCGGCGACCCTGCAGTGGACACGGATGGCACGAAGCTGCCGCCCTACTCAACCAGCTTCAAGACGGTGGATGTGGGTCTGAAGGTCGCCGCTCTGGTTCCGGCACCGAACGTGGCCGGAGTGAGCATCTACGGCCAGATTGCCGTCATCTTCGACGCGCCCATAGATCCGACCTCGATCGCCGACGCGTTCAATATCACGCCGCCAGTCGCCGGCTCGACGAGCGCGATCTCGCTGCCCGACGACACCGGCTCGTCCAGCAGTCCGGCTGCGACGTCCGCCAGCCCTGGGGCCAATGTGCTCGTCTTCACGCCCGACAACCCCCTGGCGGCCCACACGACCTACTCGGTCACGATGAGCTCGGAAGTCAAGCGGACCGACGGTCAGGTCGCCTCGGCTCAGACCTGGTCGTTCACGACGGGCGAGCCCCAGGCCAATGCCCTCAACCAGATCGCCTTCATCTCAGATCGAGGCGGCATCGACAACGTCTGGCTGATGAACCCTGACGGGTCGAATCAGCGTGAAGTCACGTACGAGCTCGTCCCGGTTAGCGGCTACGACATCAGTGGCGACGGAGGGACGATCGCCTACGCAGCCGGCGGAGTCGTCAAGAAGATGTCCTTGAGCGGCGGCAACCTCACGACCCTGACCTCGGGGGGCAACTTCGAGTACGCGCCGACGATCACGCCGGACGGCACGGGCCTGGTCGTAGGCAGGCGCGACAGTAGCGGGGCCGACCTGGGCTACTGGCTATACCCCCTTGTGAGCGGTGCAGGCTCGGGCCAGCTGACTGCCGACGGCGCCCCGGGCCTTGGCAGCGTGAAGCTCGGCAGCGATGACCTGACCGGAGGGCCGGGGATGGCATCCTGGGCTCCGCGCGCGGCCTTTACCTCCGACGGCGCGACGCTGCTCCTCGTCCGCGGCGCGGACAATCTCGTGGAGCTCGTTGACATGACCGGCGCGAACAAGCCGAAGACGCTCACTCTGCAGGCGAACTCGCGCCCCGTCTGGGTCCAGTCCGAAGGTGCCTTCTACCTGGCCGCCTCAAGCGACCAGGGCGTTACGTGGGCGTGCTGGCGAGTCACGCCCGACGGCGCGGCGACCCAGGTCGGACCTGCGACGGGAGACATCAGCTCGAACGGCAGTGGGTTGGTCCTGGTCGTCGCCGGCAACGGCGGCGCCTACCACCTGGCCTATTCGGCCCTCGGCGGCGGGCCGCAAGTGCTAATTACCAACGATCCGGCATTCAGTGAGATGGGGCCGTCATTCTCGCCGGACGGGTCGCTCGTGCTATTCGGGCGGGTCCAGGCGCAGACGCCCACCGTCTCGGCGGGCATCTGGATCGTCAAGACGGACGGAACTGGTCTGACGAACCTTTCGACCGACGGTGCCTACGCGCGCTGGGTGCCATAGGCGGCGTCGCGTTGAGCCACAGCCATTCCGACGCCACGTCGCTCGCCACTGCCGGGGGTCACCGGCGCAGAGTCACGGCGTGACTGGGAGGGCTCCTCTGGCGGTGGCAAGCATCCGGCCGCGATGCGCCCGGGCCAAACGTCTTGAGCCCGCGGGGCCATCTGCACCGCTTCTGCGGTCCGTGAGGCATATTCGGGGGCCTCTTCGACGTTTGACCCATCCTCTGGGCCGTTGATACACTCCGCCCGGCCCGAGTATGCATCTCATCAACGGAACCGGGCCTAGCCCCAGGAAGCGCGCCGTCCCGCAGCGTTTCCCCCCCGTGCCCGCAAGAGAAGGAGCCGCTCGCCCCCCATGGACCCAAGTCTGCTCCAGTGGTTCATCCCAATCGCGGGGCTGCTCGCGGTGGGATTTGCGATCTTCCTCGCCCGTGACGTCCTGTCGCGCGACACCGGGACGAAGGAGATGATGGACGTCTGCGTAACGATCAACGAGGGCGCGGTCGCGTTCATCAAGCGCCAGTACTCGACGATCGCCGGGCTCGCCGTGGTCGGCTCAGTCGTCATATTCGTCATCATCTCGCTGGTTGAGACCGCCAACGTCGCCGATACCGGCACGTACGGCGTCGCGTTGGGCATCCGGACGGGCGGCGCATTCCTTGTCGGCGCGGCCTGTTCGATGGCCTGCGGCATCATCGGCATGCTGGTCAGCGTCAGGGCGAACGTTCGAGTCGCCTCTGCCGCCCGCCGCAGCCTGGTCGAGGCTGTCCAGGTGGCCATGCGCGGCGGCGCCGTCTCCGGCTTCCTGGTCGTCGCGCTCTCGCTGCTCGGCGTGTGGAGCATCTTCGCCGTCAACGGCGGCCTGGCCGGCGGCCAGAGCACGCACGACGCACCGTTCCTGATCGTCGGCTACGGCTTTGGCGCCAGCTTCGTGGCCCTCTTCGCCCAGCTGGGCGGCGGCATCTACACGAAGGCCGCGGACGTGGGCTCCGACCTGGTCGGTAAGATCGAGGCGGGGATCCCCGAAGACGACCCGCGCAACGCGGCCGTCATCGCCGACCTCGTCGGTGACAACGTCGGCGACTGCGCCGGACGTGGCGCCGACCTCTTCGAGTCCACGGCCGCCGAGAACATCGGCGCCATGATCCTGGGCGTCGGCGTCTACGCCCTCGCCGTGGCCAACAACTGGCCGAACCCGACCGCGTGGATCTTCTTCCCGCTCGTCGTCCGAGCCTTCGGTCTCGTTTCCACCATCGTCGCGATGTTCTTCATCCGCGGCAAGGAGACGGAGAACCCGATGAACATCCTGAACCGCGGCTACTGGGTCACGACCATCTTGAGCGCCGCCTCGCTCGCCCTCGTCACGAACGTGATGATGAATACGAGCGGCGCGAACGGAGACAACGGCATCCCGACCTGGATCTACTTCTTCGGCTGCGGTGTAGTCGGGCTGGCCACCAGCGTCGCCTTCGTCTACATCACCCAGTACTACACCGCGGGCAGCTACCGGCCGGTCCGGGAAATCGCCGAGGCGTCCAAGACCGGCCCGGCGACCAACATCATCGCGGGCGTCGCCGTTGGCTTCGAAACGACCGCCGTCACCGCGATCACGATCGGCATCGCCCTGCTCGCCAGCAACTGGCTCGGCGCTCATTCGGGGCTGGGCAGCGTCGGTGGCGTCTTCGGCACCGCAGTCGCGACCATGGGCATGCTGATGACCTGCGCCTACGTCCTGGCCATGGACACCTTCGGCCCCATCACCGACAACGCCGGTGGCATCGCCGAGTTCAGCCGCGCCGAGGCGGGCGCGCGCGAAATCACGGACCGCCTGGATGCAGTCGGCAACACGACCAAGGCGCTGACCAAGGGCTACGCCATCGCGTCGGCTTCTCTGGCGGCCTTCCTGCTCTTCAGCGCCTACATCGACAAGATCAACCTGATCCTCCAGCGCCAGATCGATGCCGGCACCCGAACCGTTCAGCAGGGCCTGATGACCTCGGTCAACCTGGAAGACGTCGACGTCTTCGTGGCGGCGTTGATCGCCGCGATGCTCGTCTACTTCTTCAGCTCACTGGCGATCCGCGCGGTCGGCACAACCGCCCAGGCGATCATCGTCGAGGTCCGCCGCCAGTTCCGTGAGATCCCCGGGATCATGGATTACACCGGCCGGCCGGATTACGCCCGAGTCGTCGACATCACGACCCGCGCCGCTCTCCGCGAGATGATGCTGCCCGGCATCGTCGCCGTCGCCACTCCGATCATCGTCGGCGTTCTGCTCGGTTATCAGGCCGTTGCCGGCTTGCTGATGGTCGGGACGATTGCCGGAGTTCTCCTTGCCACCGTGCTCAACAACGGCGGCGGAGCGTGGGACAACGCCAAGAAGTACATCGAGTCGGGTCACCTGCTCGATGCCGACGGCAACGTGCTTGGCAAGAAGACCCCGGCCCATGCTGCTGCGGTCGTCGGCGATACGGTCGGCGATCCCTTCAAGGACACCGCCGGTCCCTCGCTCCACGTCCTGGTCAAGCTTCTCGCTACCATCACCCTGGTGATGGCGCCGCTCTTCATCCGTTAGTCAAGCTCTGATTCGTCGAGCCGGCGGTCATACGATCGTCGGCTCGCGCACACCCGAAGCCCTGAACCACACCCGCACCGAGGGCGCCTCCCATGGACCTTGCCACCATCCAGGCACTCGTGATGGGTCTGACCCAGGGGCTGACGGAGTTCCTGCCGATTTCGAGCTCCGGTCATCTCATTCTCGTTCCGTGGCTGTTCGGGTGGACGGTTCCGGTCAGGGACGACTTCATCAACTCGCTGGCCTTCACCGTCATGCTCCACATGGGCACGCTTCTGGCCTTGCTCGTCTATTTCTGGCGTGAATGGCTGAAGCTCATTCCGGCCGGGCTGGCGGCTATTCGCGACCGCTCATTGGCCGGGGACCCGGACCGGAAGATGGCCTGGCTCATCGTCGTGGCCACCATCCCGGCCGTTCTTGTCGGGCCTATCCTCACCGACACCATCGAGTCGTGGGTCCGAGAGCCGGCGCGCGTGGCTTTCATGCTATGTGTCGGCGCGGCGATCCTCTGGCTTGCCGATCGCTGGGGAAGCAGACAGCGCGAGATGGACTCGCTGACCTTCGGAGGCGCTCTGGGCATAGGCGTGGCCCAGGTCCTGGCCCTGGTTCCGGGCATCAGCCGCTCTGGCATCAGCATCTCGGCGGGCCTCTTCCAGGGTCTCAACCGCGAAGCGGCGGCGCGCTTCAGCTTCCTGATGGCCACGCCGGTGGTGGCTGGCGCCGGGGTCTGGGAGGCTCGCAAACTGCTCACCAACGAGGCAGGCGTGAACCCGGAGGTCGAACTCATCGTGGTCGGCTTCGTGGCTGCCGCAATCTCCGGTCTTCTGGCGATCCGCTTCATGCTCGAGTTCCTGCGGCGCCGGCCCCTCACCGTCTTCGTTGTCTACCGCGTCGCGGCGGCAATCCTGGTGTTCGTCGTACTGCTCTCACCGCACGGCGCCTGAGAAAGGGGCATGCCGTCCTGATGGAGGTCATCAAGCAGCTTCGTCAGCGCGAGATACGGGACCTGCTGGCACTGCGCCCGATCCGTACCCAGCAGGAGCTTGCCGCTGCACTCCGCGAGCGTGGCTTCCGGGCCACTCAGGCCACCATCAGCCGTGACGTCGCCGATCTCGGGCTGATCAAAGCCCACCGGGATGGGGTCCAATCGTACGTTGTCCCCGCACGGGTCAGCGAGGCCGAGAGCACCGGGGAGGAGCGGCTGCGGGCGCTCCTGGGCGATCTTCCCGTGGCGGTTCGGGAGGCTGGCCTCATGCTCGTTCTGAAGACGCTGCCGGGCTCGGCTCACGCCATCGCGGCGGCTCTGGACCGAACGCGCTGGCCGGAGGTGGTCGGCAGCATCGCGGGCGATGACACCGTCTTCGTCGCCTTTGGCGATCGCGCGTCGATGCAACGGGTCCGGGGCAGGCTGGCCAGTCTGGGCCGCTAGCAGAGTGCCTCGGGTGCCGGGGCACCCCCGCCCGACTCAAAGGCCCCGCTGCCTGGCGGGGGTATCGGGTGCGATCGCCGATGCCGCAGATGCGGACCGGCCCCGGCTTCCGTGGAGGAGGAGCGGATGCGGAAGGCGGGGCCGGTGGAATTGCTGTGATGACGGTGATGATGACTGGCTGCCTTCAGCCTTCCAGCCTACAGTGGTCCCTCCCGGCCGGGGACCTCCGTCCTAATGCAAACGAGGATAGAAGCTGCGGGAATTCGGTTGAGGGGCGCGCGCGACGGGCTTGCGCGGTCATCGGCCGCGCTCCGGCCGGCCCTAACTTTGACACGCGCAATGGCGGCGGCTAGCATACGCGCCGGCCGAACTTCAGGACGCCGACGAAGGGGCGCCCTGAAGTTCTTTTCCTTATCCCGGGCCGCGAGGTACCGGAGCTTCGCCGGCCGGTACCGGCCGGACCAGAACGGGGGCCTCCCGCGGTGAACAACAAGACCCAGTACATCTCCGAAGAGGGCCTGGTCAAGCTTCGGGCCGAACTCGAAGAGCTGGTCAACGTCCGACGTCAGGAGATCGCTCAGCGGATCCACGACGCCAAGGAACACGGCGACTTGGCCGAGAACGCCGAATACGAAGATGCCAAGAACGAGCAGGCCTTCGTGGAAGGGCAGATCCAGCGCCTCGAGGCTCTCATCAAGAACGCCACGATCATTGAGGGGAACCACGGCACCGATCACGTTCAGATCGGCTCGACCGTGAAGGTTGACGGCGCCGACGGCATGGAAGTCTTCACCATCGTCGGTTCGACCGAGGCCAGCCCGCGCGAGGGCAGGATCTCCAACGAATCGCCCGTGGGCCGAGCTCTTCTCGGCAAGCACAAGGGCGACTCCGTCGTCGTCCACGTCCCGGCCGGCGACTTCGCGTACAAGATCCTCGACATCAGCTAGCCGGCCGCCGTGTACTGGGCCGACGAGCTGGCCGGCGCGGTCTCAGGACCGCAGGTCGTCAACGACTCCAAGTCGCCATCGGGGACGGTCCATGTCGGCTCGCTGCGCGGTGTCGTGCTCCACGACGCGATCCACCGGGCGATGCTGAGCGCCGGGGTGTCGTCGAGATTCCTATATGGAGTCGACGACATGGACGCCATGGACTCTCAGGCAATGCTGACTCCGGATGCCGTCGACCGGTACATGGGCGCGCCTCTCTCCCGCGTCCCGGCGCCCGAAGGCAGCAGCGCGGCCAACTACGCTCGCCATTTCGTGGGCGAGATCTTCTTCCGGACCTTCGAGCCGCTCGGCATCAAGCCCGAGTTCTACTGGGTGAGCGAGCTGTATTCGGCGGGTCGGATGGACCCGTACGTCAAGCTGGCCCTCGGTCGAGCCGACCGGGTGAGGTCGATCTACCTCCGCGTCAGCCATGTCGAGCGCTCGAGCAGCTGGCTCCCGATACAGGTCATCTGCGAGAGCTGCGGCAAGATCGGCACGACCTACGCCACGGACTGGGACGGCTCGACGGTGGCGTACGTCTGCAAGCCGGATCTGGTGTCGTGGGCCAGGGGATGCGGTCACGAGGGCCGCGTCTCGCCATTGGGCGGCGGGGCGAAGCTGCCGTGGAACCTGGAGTGGGCCGCCAAGTGGGGTCTGCTCGGTGTCACGATCGAGGGTTGCGGCAAGGATCTGGCCACGGCCGGCGGCTCGCGCGACCGCTCCGATGCGATCAGCCGCGAGGTCTTCGAGGTTGAGCCCCCGCGCAACGTCACCTACGAGTTCCTCAACATCGGCGGCCGCAAGATGTCGACGTCGAAGGGCCAGGGTGTCGCGGCCCACACGATCGCCGAGGTCCTCCCTCCGGAGCAGCTCCGTTTCCTCTTCCTGCGGCCGCGCCCCAACCAGGTCATAGATTTCGACCCGGAGGGCGACACGATTCCCCGCCTCTTCGACGAGTTCGATCGGATCGCCGCGGCCACCGCCGGACGCGACGTCAAGGGCGAGCTGCCGGCCGACCACGAACGGCTCTTCGCCTATTCGCTTCCGGGGCCCTCGCCGGACGTGGCCTCGGCCGCGGCCGCGTTCCGGCCCGCGTTCGCTCACCTGGCCCTCCTGCTGCAGATTCCCGGCGTGGCCATCGCCGAGCGGATGGCGGCCGAAAAGGGCGCGCCGCTCACCGAACTCGAAGCCGGGGTGCTCGCCGAACGGACGGCCTCGGCCCGGGCCTGGCTCGAGTCGTACGCACCCGAGCGCGCGCGTCTGGTCATCCAGCGTGATGGCGTTCCCGCCGAGGTCCGGGAACTGGGCGACGATCAGCGGCGGTACCTCGCGGCTCTGGCAGCAGCCGCGGCGGTCGAGAAGCCGGTTTCCGGAGATGCGTGGCAGGCGTTAATCTTCCGCGTCGCCTCGGAGTCGGGGTTGACCTCTGGCCGGGCCTTTGGCGCTTTGTACGCCGCCTTCCTTGGCCGGAGCAACGGCCCGCGCGCCGGCTGGCTGCTCGCCAGTCTCGAGCCCGCGTTCGCGGTGGGCCGGTTGCGCGCCGCGGCTGTCTAGCCGCCCCGGAAGCGCACGGAGCTGGATGGCCGTCCGGTTCTTGCCGAATTCACAGCGCGACGACATCCGGCCAGGCGTTCCCTGTCGTTGCTCCTCGCCGGCACGGGATTGGGCCCGACGGCTCGCAAGACCGAGTATCGAGCCGCGGGAATCGCCTCGCCGACAGGTCACTCCGCTCTATTCCGGCCTTGCGGGCGGCTCGACTCCTTCCCGACGTCCGTTTCATGTGAATCCGGAAAACTCGCGCTGGCCGTTGGCGAGAGTGCGCCAATGTCACCCGGCGGCGGCTCGATTCGTCACGGGACCGCAGGCCCGGCGTCCCCCCGCCCCCGTAGCCGCGGCCCGGCTAAACTCAGTGGCAGTCACGCGGCGCGGGCCGCCGAAGGATACCAGGGGGTAACGACGCATGAGCATCGGGCTGGCCAGGCTGCGCGAGGAGCCGGATCGCATTCGGCAGGGCGCGATCGACAAGGGAGAGGACCCTTCGATCGTCGATGCCGCGCTGGCTCTGGAAGGCGATCGCCGTCAGCTCCTCGGAGAAACTGACCATCTCAAGGCCGAACGCAATGCCGCATCGAAGCGAATCGGCGAAGCGATGCGCGCTGGCGCGGCGCCCCCGGTTTCGGCGCAGCCAAATGCAGCCGCCGGGACGGGCACCGCCTTCGACGCTTCTGTCTTGGTCGCTGACCTCAAGCGGGCCTCCACGGACGCAGGTGCGCGGATCGAGAAGCTCGACGCCCAGCTGGCGGCCGTCGAATCTCAACTCGAGGAGCTTCTCCTGCGCATCCCGAACCCGGCCGACCCGGACGTACCGGTGGGCGACGCCTCGGCCAACCAGACCGTTCGCACTTGGGGCGAGCTGCTCCCCCGGGACGCCACGGCCGGCGGTCAGACGTGGACGCGCCGCCCCCATTGGGAAGTCGCCGCGAGCCTGAGAATGCTCGACCTCGACCGCGGGGCCAAGATCACGGGCTCTGGCTTCCCGGTCTACACGGGCCAGGGTTCCCGGCTCCAGCGCGCCCTGATCGACTTCATGCTCGACATCCACACCTCCGAGCACGGCATGATCGAGATCTGGCCCCCAGCCCTGGTCAATGCCGCATCCGCAAGGGGCACCGGCCAGATCCCGGACAAAGAGGATCTGATGTACGTCGTGCCGCGCGACGAGTTGTACCTCGTGCCCACGGCCGAGGTTCCGGTCACGAACCTCCACCGCGACGAGATCTTCGAGGCGGACCAGCTGCCGGTTCGCTACGCGGCCTACTCACCGTGCTTCCGGCGCGAAGCCGGCGCTGCCGGCAAGGACACACGCGGCATCCTCCGAGTCCACCAGTTCGACAAGGTCGAGATGGTCCTTTTCGAGAAGCCCGAGGCTTCGGCCGAGGCGCTCGAATGGCTGACCGGTCGAGCCGAGGTGATCCTCCAGCGACTTGGCCTGGCGTACCGCGTCCTGCTCATGGCGACGAAGGACATGGGTTTCGTCCAGGCCAAGAAGTACGACCTCGAAGTCTGGGCTCCCGGCGTCGGGCGCTGGCTCGAAGTCAGCTCCTGCTCGAACTTCCGCGACTACCAGGCCCGCCGCATGGCCATCCGCTACCGGCCCGTACCCGGCGCCAAGCCCGAGCTGGTCCACACTCTCAACGGCTCCGGCCTCGCTCTCGCCCGAACGGTCGCCGCGATCCTCGAGACGTACCAGCAGCCTGACGGCAGTCTGCTCGTACCAGAGGCCCTTCGCCCGTACATGAAGGTTGACCGCGTCCTGCCTTAGGGCTTGCGGAGTGGCGCTCCAGGACCGGTTTCTGTCAGGATTGACGCGCTCAATCGAAGGTCACGTACCGTCGCGAATCAGCGGCACAGGGCACGGAGGCTCGGATGGCAAAGGTCGGTGTCCGACGCGCTCGCTCGGGCGTTCTGGCGTGCGTCGCGGTGCTGGCGGCCCTGGCCGCGGCCGGCTGCGTTGGCAGCGGCGCAACCCCGCAGGTCATCTACCTGACGCCGCCGCCCGGGCCCGCCACGCCGCTCCCTTCCGGCTTCACACCGGCTCCGACGGTCGGGCTGCCAACGCCGGTGATCGACAGCGTCGTCGTCTCTTCCAACGCCCCGGACAACCGCTGGACCGTGATCTTCAAGAAGCCCGTCGTCTCCGGTGTCTCGGGCGCCTCGGCGACGGCGATGAACAACGCCATCACCAGTGCAGTCGACGGCTTCATCGGCGCCTTCACGGGCAGCGGTCTGCCGGCGGTGGCCAGCGGCGACGGCCCGAGCACGTTTGAAGGCGACTTCAGCATCGCCCTCGACTCACCCACGCTTGTGAGCCTCCGCTTCACCATCATCACCTTTGTCACCGGAGCGGCACACCCCGTCGAGACGCCGGGAAGCCTCAACTTCGTGGTCTCGAGTGGCGCGAAGATCAACCTGACCGACCTGTTCACGAGCCCGGTGGCTGCCCTTTCGACCCTGTCCAGCCAGGCTCACGCGGCGCTGTCGACTTCGCTCGGCTCGGACCTGACCTGGGCCGGATCGGCGTCCTCGCTGACCTTCTTCGAGAAGGGCTGGGCCATCACGCCGGCCGGTCTGGAATTCACCTGGGCGCAGGGCGACATCGCCAGCGAGGCCGCAGGAATGCCCTCCGTGACGCTGACCTGGTCCGGCATCAAGTCGATCATCCTACCGTCCAGCCCGGCCGGGGAATTCGTCAAGTAGGGAGCGACCGGGATCGCGAACTGGTCCCGATCTGGCTGCGGCAGGCCGGTCGGCGAGGGCTCCTCCCGGCGTCGGCGCGCGAGCGCCACTACCTCCTTCCGGCAGGCCGCCGGTGGCGGCTATGAAACGGTTCCGGCGACGGTGGCCTCCTCATGGGCACGCGGTTCTAGACTCAAGCGCAGCGGCTCAGTGCCGAGTTGGATGGCCCCGATGAGCGGCCGGCGCCCCGGCTTACGAAGACCAGGAGGCATTACGGTATGGATCTCGACGGCGCGGTCGTAATCGTGACGGGGGCCTCGTCGGGCATCGGGGCCGCCACAGCCCGGCTGGCGGCGGCACGCGGGGCCAAGGTGTTGCTGGCCGCCCGCCGCTCCGACCGGATCAACGACCTGGCCAACGAACTGCCAGATGCCCTGGCGTTGTCGACCGATCTGCGGGACCCGGGGCAGATCGTCAGGATGGTGAACGCGACCCTGGATCACTTCGGTCGCGTGGACGTGCTCGTCAACGACGCCGGTCAGGGTCTCCACGTGCCGCTCGAGCAGGTCCGGCTCGAAGACCTGCGCGCCATCACCGAGCTCAACTTCTATGCGCCTCTCCTCGCAATGCAGGCGGTTATCCCGCCGATGCGCAGGCAGGGCGGCGGTGCCATCGTGAACGTCAGCTCCATGACGTCTCGCATGGTGCTCCCCGGCGTCGGCGGATACTCGGCCACGAAGGCGGCGCTCAACATGCTCTCGCAGGTCGCCCGCCGGGAGCTCGCGCCCGACGGCATCGTGGTCTCGACCGTCTACCCGTCCGTGACCGCTACGGAGTTCCATCAGTCGCTGGCCGCAGGCGCTCAAGTAGGCGGTGATTCGTGGTCGGTCAAGGCTGATTCGGCGGAGTCGGTGGCCGAAGCGATCGTCGGTGTCATCCGGTCCGGTGAGGAGGAGATCATGTTGACCCAGGAATGGGGTGGCGGCGCCGGGGATTGTCCGGACACCGGACAAGCGCAGTAAGGCGTGAGCCGCCCGCTGGTGGACGTGGGTGGGCTCCGACCGATACCCGCTGCCTCAGCGCCGCTTTGTCGTGGACGCCCCACCCGAGCCCACGTGCGTGACGACCGGCTCCTGCGCCACCTTTGCCGATTGACCCACCTCGTAGTCGTGGATGTAGCGCCGCCCGCGCAGCCAGGACGCAGCGGCGGCGCCGAGCGACAGCACGACACAGACCGAGAACGCAACCTGCAGCCCATCGTGGAACGGGCCGGCGAGAAGCTGTGGGAAGAAGGAGTTGCTCAGCACTGTCGCCCGCGCAGCGCTCGGAAGCCCGGCGAGCACCGAGCCCGGGATGAGGGTCGCCATCGGGTTGTAGCCAAGGAACGCCGCAAAGAGCGCGCCGACCGGCGGAACCCCGGAGATATTGGATGCGACGCCCGACGGGATGCCCGCGGCGGTCAGCCGACCGTACAGCGCGCCGGGCAGACTCGAGGAGAGACCCGCGACGACGAGCGAGAAGATGAGCGTCAAGCTGAGGCTCGAGGCGACGTTCTGGAATGTCGCGCGCATGCCCGACGACGCGCCGCGGTGCTCGGGGGGCACGGCGTTCATGATCGACGCCGTGTTGGGCGAGGCGAAGGCTCCCATGCCGATCCCCAGCATGAGGAGGAGCAGCGCGAAGGGAGCGAAGTCGAAGTCGACCGGGAGCGTCAGGAAGCCTACGAATGCGGCCGCCGTGATCAGCATGCCCCCGGTCGAGAAGTAGCGAGCGCCGTATCGATCGGATAGCGCGCCGCTCAACGGTCCGGCGAGCAGGAACCCGGCCGTCATCGGGAGCATATACACCGCCGCCCACAGCGGCGCGTCCTCGAAGGCGTAGCCGTGGAGCGGCAGCCAGATCCCCTGCAGCCAGACGATGAGGACCAGCTGGAGACCGCCGCGGGCCAGGGACGAGAGAAAGCCGGCGATGTTGCCGGCCGCGAACATCCGGATACGGAAGAGCTCGAGGCGGAACATTGGATCGGGCACGCGCCGCTCGGCGGCAATGAAGACGGCCAGCAGGGCCAGCCCACCAACGATCTCGCCGATCACTGACGGGTTTCCCCAGCCCATGCTCGAGTTGCCGTAGGGCTGGATGGCGTACGTGAAGCCGACGAGGACGAGCGTCAACCCGACTGCGAACAGCACGTTGCCGGGTAGGTCGAGCCGCTGGTGTGCGCGGATAGTCGCCGTCTCGTGGAGCATGAGATACGCCCACACGGTCCCGAAGAGTCCGAACGGCACGCTAACGAGGAAGACGGCACGCCAGTCGATCGTAGCCAGCACGCCCCCCAGCAGCAGCCCGCCGAAGGTCCCCGCGAGCATACCGATCTGATTCATGCCCATGGCCAGGCCGCGTTGGTCGGGCGGGAAGGCATCGGTCAGGATGGCCGCCGAGTTGGCGAAGAGGAAGGCGCCACCTACGCCCTGAACGAGCCGGAATACGATGAGCTCCAGGGCCGCGGTGTTGCCCTGTCCCTGGACGAAGAAGCACAGGATCGACCCGGCTGTGAACACGGCGAAGCCCGCGTTGTACAGGCGAACGCGGCCGTACATGTCCGACACCCGTCCCGCACTGACCAGGAGCGTAGCCGTCACGAGCGTGTACCCGACGAGTACCCAGAGCAGGTAGTCCGACTCGCCCGGCGCGAGCGGGTCGATGCCGATGCCCCGGAAGATGGCCGGCAGCGCGATGAGCATGACGCTGCCGTTGAGTCCGGCCATGAAGACGCCGAGCGTCGTGTTGGAGAGCGCGATCCAGCGGTAGTCGATGTGGGCGAGCCGGCGCGGACGCTGGGTCGACGTCATCTGGTGGCCTCGGCCTCGGAAGAGTCGGAGGAGTTCCCTTCGGACGGTCCCGCAACAACGCGCTCCAGTAACTCCGCGAGCATGGCCTGGGCGGCGGGCTCGAGCGCCAGGAGCCGGGCGGCGACCTCGCTGTCGCGTAGCACGACCGCTCCCTCGACCGCTTTCTGTCCGGCCGGCGCCAGGCGAACAAGCGTGATACGTCGATCGGTCGGGCTGGGCAAGCGTTCTACCAGGCCTGCGCGCTCGAGACGATCGACCAGGTTTGTGATCGTGGAACGCGGGACGCCGAGCTCATCCCCGTAGCGGCTGATCGGGACTTCGCCCTGTCGGGCCAGAACGCGCACGGCGTACAGGTCTGCCAGCGAAATCCCGTGTCGGGCCGCGAGCTCGCGTTGGACGGGTTCGGCGAGTGCCACGGCCCGCAAATAGGCGAGGAGCACGCGTCGCCCGGTTGGTTCCAAGGCCAAGCCCTGTACTCCCATCTCAAGGATAGTCCGAAATATGGGAGTATCTTATCGGAAAGACCGCGTCGACGCCGGAGCTGCGGCCGACGCAATCAGGTTTGGTCAGCCTTCCTGGCGTTGCCTGCCGCGAGACAGCACGGCCTCTTGGCGACCGAGATCACGGGTAAACTGATCTTGGCTCCCAGCGGAGAGGTGGCAGAGCGGTCTATTGCGGCGGTCTTGAAAACCGCTGTGCGAGAGCACCGTGGGTTCGAATCCCACCCTCTC
>DASWZK010000040.1:0-8857 GCA_036404515.1 Candidatus Limnocylindrales bacterium | reverse complement strand
CCCCTTGGGGGCACCAGACCGGCGCCGTTCGGAGAAGTCAGCCTCAGGTAGGCTCGCCGTCCCGGCGCACGCCGGATTCGACGATCGTGGTCGGCGTGTTGTGCACCGCTGTGGCGGCCGGGATCGTGCCGAGGCGGCCGGCCTGGTAGTCGGCGACTGCCTGGAGGATCTCTTCGCGCGTGTTCATCACGAACGGCCCCATCCACGCGACGGGCTCTCCGATCGGCCGGCCGCCGAGAATGAGAACGTCGAGGTTCAGACTGCGACTTTCCTGGACATGCAGGGCGGCCATCGTAAGAGCGTTGCCGGGTCCGAAGACGGCGAGCTGCCCGGTCCCGATCGGCAGCGCCTCCCGGCCAACGGTGCCGTGCCCGGCCATGGCGTAGACGAGGGCGTTGTAGTCCTCTCGCCATGGCATCGACAGTCGCGCTCCCGGGCTCAGGGTTGCATGAACGAGCGTCATCGGCGTGTAGGTCGAACCAGGGCCTTTGTACCCCGCGACTACGCCGGCGATGATCCGGACGAGGGCGCCGCCGTCGGGAGAGGACGCGACTGCCACCTCTCGAGCCCGCAGGTCCTGGTAGCGCGGCGCCGCCCATTTCTGGGCCCGCGGCAGGTTCACCCAGAGCTGGAACCCGTGGAAGAGCCCACCGCTCACCACGAGCGATTCCGGCGGCTTCTCGATGTGCAGAATGCCCGAACCAGCCGTCATCCACTGCGTATCGCCGTTGGTGATGACGCCCCCGCCTCCGTTCGAGTCGCTGTGCTCGAACGTCCCGTCGATCATGTAGGTCACTGTCTCGAAGCCCCGGTGCGGGTGCCAGGGAGTGCCCTTTGGTTCGCCCGGCGCGTACTCGACCTCGCCCATCTGATCAAGGTGAACGAAAGGGTCGAGGTTGCCGAGGTCGACGCCGGCGAATGCCCGCCGGACGGGGAAGCCCTCCCCCTCGAGCCCATGCGGCGCGGTCGTCAGGCTGCGCACGGCGCGCATGCGGGCAATCTTCGGGTCTGGCTCCGGGATGCGGGGCAGGACGGTGATGTCGGGGACAGTGATGGCGGGCATTGGGTCGATCCTCGTCTGGCTGCGGCCGGGCGGTCGAGGCGCTCGACCACCCGATGATGGCGTCGTTGGGCGAGATGGCGGACTATGAACTCCCTGAGCACCGCCTGGCGGTGCAGGCGCGCTATCCAGCCGCCGCTCCGACGCAGCAGGCGAGCGGTCCGCGAGGCGTCGGTTTGCGCGCCCTCAAGCCCACCTGGGGGCACTCCGCCGTCTTTCGAAGATGGGCTTCCGGGCTCGGTTACCCGGCCTTCATCGATCTTAATCAGCTGGACAAGAGCCGAGGCGGACTGGACGAGAACGAGGGGCCGCCCGCATTCGAGACGAACCTTGTACTTGCGGTTTGCGTCGGCAACTGCCCGAATGCGGCAGCGGCCGGGCGCCGCAATCCACTGAGCAGAGGCACACGAACCGACTCGGCACGTCGTTGGCTGGCGGTCGAACCTTCTGCCACCGACTGCCGGTACTATCGTCCGGCTCGTTCTCCGACCGCCGGGCCGTATGGTCCGGGCATGACAAGATGGATCCCGTTTGCGGCCTTGGCCGTCTTGCTCGGGGCGACGGGCCTGGCCGCGTTGGCCCTCGGGATCGGGTCACCTGCAACCGGCATCCTTGCGGGCGCGGCGATCGGGACGGCGGCCTGTGTCGCGGGCGCGGCGATCATGCTTCGGCGTGCCGTCAATGCCCTGGCGAACGCCGCGGGCCAGGTCGCTGGCGGAGCTCCCCCTACGAATCTCGACCCTATCCAGTTCGGTCTGCTGGCACCCATCGCTCGACGCCTGGGGGACGTTGCGGTGGCACTCAAGGCAGCCACCGAGGCCGCCACCACCGACCGCCTGACGCACGTGGCGAATCGGCCGACCCTGCTCGCCTTCCTGTTCGGGGAGATTGAGCGGGTGGCCCGGTACCACCGGCCGCTCTCGATCGCGTTCATCGACATCGACCACTTCAAGGCGGTGAACGACAACTTCGGCCACGAGGTCGGCGACACGGTCCTGCGGGGCGTGGCCGACGTATTGCGCGCGAGCACCCGTCAGACCGACTTAGTCGGTCGCTACGGGGGCGAGGAGTTCGTGCTCGTCCTCCCCGAGACGTCAGTCGACGAGGCGGCCGCCGTGGCGGAGAAGCTGCGCCTCCTCGTCGTCAGGCAGCGGTTCTCGTCCGGGTCCGGCGCGGAAATCGCGGTCTCGGTCTCGATCGGCATCGCCGGCGGGCAGGCCCAGCAGATCCGCGTCGATCAGCTCCTCCGCGACGCCGACGCGGCGATGTACTCGGCGAAGTCGCTCGGCCGCAATCAGACGTATGTCTTCGCCGAGATTGACGATGACAGCGCTCGGATCCCACGCGCCCCCATCTCGACGGAGGGACGGGCGCGTGCGGCTGAAGTCGGGGAGGTTGCCCGGCAGGCTGCCCACGCTGCGCTGGCGGCGGTCGTCAACGATCTCCCCCACTATCGCGGCAAGCCGTCTTCGCTCATCGCGGCTATCGCCGTCCGCACGGCGCGCGAGCTGCAGCTCTCCGATGCCGAGATCGATCGGATTCGCGTCGCGTCGCTCCTCCATGACATCGGCAAGGTCGCTGTGTCCGAGCAGATCCTCGAGAAGCCCGCACCGCTGACGGCCGACGAGTGGAGGTCGGTCATCGAGCACCCCCGTGTCGGCCAAGTGATCATGGACCAGGTGTCGGCCGTCCAGGATGCTGGAGCGATCATTCTCCATCACCACGAGCGTTACTCTGGCCACGGCTATCCCTACGGCCTGCGCGGCACCGAGATTCCGCTTGGCGCTCGGATCGTGGCGATCGCCGACGCCTACGACGCGATGGTCCACGACCGGCCATACCGTAAGGCGATCGGGCATGCGGCCGCGGTCCAGGAGCTCCGCCGGCATGCAGACCTGCAGTTCGACCCGCAACTCGTCGAGCTCTTCTGCGAACTCTACGCCGACAGCCCGCCGCAGCCCGACCCGACGCTCCTGCTCATCCCGCCCGATATCGGCGTGGATCTGCCGGGTCGCCGGAGGCGCCGCGCGGCCTCGGCGTGAGGAGGCCCTGATGCTGCGGAGCCATCGAACGTGATCTCTGACCTCCGGCGCCGTCTACGGTTCTCGGCTGAGCCAGACCCGGTCCCTCCGACAGCCGCGCCGATGATCGAGCCCACGCGGGAGCCGATCGAGATCGAGTTGGCCGCCTATGCCGAGGACTGCCGGATCTTCGGGTTCGTGCTCGTCGACACCGACCGGTTGACCGACTATCTCAACCAACGGGAGCGGTACGAACTCCGCGACGTGCTCGTCGTGGCGCTCGAGGACGGACGCGCGAGCGAGGCGAAGACGCTGATCGTCGAGCGTGGCGAGCTGCTTGCCGTTCGAGCATCCGGTCCGCGAGGGAACGCCAATCGGCGGGGTCGGACCCGCCCCTACCCCGTGACGCTTCAGACGGGGCCGTACACGGTGCGCGGGCATCTGCACGGGCTACCTGGTGGCGACCCGATCATGCAGCTGCGTCGACGCCGGCCGATGGTGGCGCTGACGGAGTCGTGGATCGAGTACCTCTCCGAGGGCGAGTCCCATCGCGGGCGGGTCGGGACGATCATCGTCAATCGCGAAGTGATCGACTGGATCCACCTATCGGGGGATGGCGAGGACTGGCTTCCCGATCTCCCGATCGAAACGAGGCCGGATCTTCGTGCCGATCCTCTGGCCAAGGACCTGACCGGGCATATCTGGACGACCCCGCAGCAGACGGACCACTCTGGTAACAACCGGTAGAGGCTGCCTGCCCGCGGCCACGACACCATCGAGCGACCGTGACCGGAAGAACCGGGCCGTCGTCGCGCCGGGCGCGGCCCGTCCCCGCTTCAGGATCCCGCGGGCCGCAGGTGATAATGGGTGCCCGCATCAGGCGGCGTCCCGAGAAGCTAGTAGGAGCAAGGATGGACCCGAAACCGAAGTCCGGAGCCAACAGCGACTCTGACCAGCCCATCGCCTGGCGCGCCGTACCGGAGGACACACCGGTGCGGTCGGACGGCCAGCAGGTTGGAACGCTGTATGACCTCCTGGGATCTGACGAAGAGGACATCTTCCACGGCATCGTCGTGCAGCTCCGGCCGGGGTCGCGTCGCGTCTTCGTGGCGGCCGATGACGTGATCTCGATGACTGCCTCGCAGGTCGATGTGTCTCTGAGCGCGGGCGAGATCGGCGCGCTGCCTGAGCACACCGAAGAGCGCCAGTTCGAACTCGGGATGGTCGGGCACCTGCGCAAGCACCCGGGCTGGGTGAGGGAAAAGGACCGCTGAGCCAACACGGCCCGCGATCCGGCCGACATGGGGATGGGACCGATCGCGTCGCGGGAGCGAGTGCTGTCGTCGAAGGTGGCCCTGACCAGGTCCGGCCCTGTACTGCCATCGGGTCAGGAGGCGCGGTTTCTCTCGCGGCAGCGCAAGCCGGTAGTCGCCGTCATCCGACTTCACGAGCCGCCTGCGTCCCACTCCGGGCGCAGCCGGGCCGTGTCAGACTAACCGGAGGAGGATTGACATTGCCCCTGTTCGGACCGCCAAACGTCGATAGGCTGATGGCCAGGGAAGATTCTCTCGGGCTGATCAAGGCGCTGGAGTATCAAAAGCTCTGGCGTGTGCGCCGGGACGCCGCCCAGGCTCTGGGCGAAATAGGCGACACCGACGCCGTCGAGCCACTCATCGCCGCTCTCAGAGACGACAGCTCGAGCGTGCGTCGAGCAGCTGCCGAAGCCCTTGGCAAGATCGGCGACCCAGGCGCGGTCGAGCCCCTCAAGGCCGCTCTCAGAAGCCCTGCGGTGGATGTCCGCAACGCTGCCGCCGACTCTCTCGGCCAGATCCGTGACCCGCGTGCTCTCGAGCCCCTGGTCGTCTGCCTCAAAGACGCGAGCTGGAGCGTGCGCCGAGCTGCTGCTGCAGCTCTCGGCCAGATCTGTGATCCGCGTGCCGCCGAGTCCCTCAGCGCCGCGCTCGAAGACAGCGACTCGAACGTACGGCGTGCTGCTGCCGGTGCCCTCGCGGAGCTTGGCCGGCAACCGAATGGGGCACGGTCGGGGAGTCGAGACGGAAGTGCCGGAGCAACTGCCAGAAGCAGAGAACGCAAGGTTCCCATTCAGCGCCGTAGGTGACATAGAGTTCCCATCCCGTGAAAAGCCTGGAGCCGATCCTGATGAAGCACCGGATCGTACCCATCGCGCAGGCTGGCAACTCGCTCGACATCTGGTCGTCCCGCCGCAGACATTTGCCGCGCAGTTGAGGTGTGGGCGGTCACATTCTCCGGCGACGAGACGAGCTGCAACCCGCTCGGTGCATGCTTCTGCCCCGCTCGGGCACCACTACGGTCCTCTTCGACCACTTCACCGGAGATTCCTTGATGTCGGCTGGCAACTCCCCACTATCGAACTGATGGGGGCCCTTCTCAACGAAACGGGACCGGTCTTGTGCCACTGGCGCACCCTCGTCAATGCGAACATCGGGCTCGGTGGCCAGGCTGTTAGGACCGTGGATAATCGGGCTGTGAGCAGTCAACGCTTCGCCCTAGTGGCCGACGTGAGTTCGGCCGACCCGGCGGCGATCGAACGTGCGTTGCGGGGGCTCGTCGACGGGGACATAGCCCCGACCACCGACGGCTTCCATCTAGTAGCCACGTTCTCGGGCGAGAGCGCCCAAGACCTGAACCGATCTCTGCTCTCCGCCCTCCGCCGGGTCGAGCGACGGACCCGCCTTCGGGCGGCATGGACGGCAGGTGGTGTCACCGAGCGATTCTTCGACTACGTTTCGAAGGGCACGCGGTCCGCGTCCCAGTAGTGGCGCCGCTGGCGGCGTTCTGTTCCTGCAGGGCGACATGGTTCGGGACCGCCGTGCTGGTGACGAGGGGCTCGTGCTTGAACTCGGAAACGCCCCGGCAAATCCAGGGGAGCTGTCCAGTTCTCGCGGTCACAGTCACTGCGGCGACCCACAGCTGAGCAAATCCTTTGACGGTGTGCGAATCTGCCAAGCCGGCCGGTGACGTACGAATCCGATCGCCTTCGCCCATGAGGATGCCTGCGGCCATCAGGCGACCCAGCGACCGAGCCGTCATGAAGGGCCTCAAGCATGCCTGGAGCGGCATGCCTAAACTTGGGCGCCACGAGCGTCAGCAGCGGAGCAGCGTTTCCACGTTGCGCCGCTCGAACGACTGCCGGGTCTGTTCGGTGTCGCGGGCCGGAAGCCGCCGGCCGGGGTTACCGCGGGTACGAAGCGCTCGGGAGCTACCCCTGCATTGTCGCCACGAAGGACAAGTGCATGATCCAGAACCACTCGGACCGGGACGCCGGGGCGGCCGCCCCGAGCGGCTCGGCAGCCGGGGAGGCCGCGGGGCGGCGTCGCTCTCGGAAGCACGACCCGAACTACAAGTGGGTTGCACTCTCGAACACGACGCTCGGAGTCCTGATGTCGGCGATCGACGGGTCGATCGTCATCATCTCGCTGCCCGCGATCTTCAACGGCATCAAGCTGAACCCGCTCGATCCCGGTAGCACGAGCTATCTCCTGTGGATCATGATGGGTTACCTGCTCGTGACCGCCGTGCTGGTGGTGGCTTTCGGGCGCCTCGGCGACATGTTCGGGCGGGTCCGCATGTACAACGCGGGCTTCGTCATCTTCACCGTCGGATCGCTGCTCCTCGCGTTGACGCCGTTCACCGGACCCGCCGGGGCGATCTGGATCATCGGCATGCGCCTCGTGCAGGGAGTCGGTGGTGCGTTCCTGTTCGCGAACTCGCAAGCCATCCTGACCGACGCCTTCCCGCCGGAGCAGCGGGGCCTGGCCTTCGGCGTCAACGGCATCTCCTTCCTCGCCGGACAGTTCATCGGGCTCGTGGTGGGCGGCATCCTGGCCGCCATCAACTGGCGGCTGGTGTTCTTCGTCAGCGTGCCAGTTGGGCTGGTCGGCACGATCTGGGCGTACATGCGTCTCGAGGAGCTCGGTACGGTGACCCACGCGAAGATCGACTGGCCCGGCAACTTGACCTTCGGGATCGGGCTCACGGCGCTCCTCATCGGCATCACCTACGGGATTCAGCCCTACGGCGGTCACACGATGGGCTGGACCAACCCCTTCGTGATCGGCATGATCGGGGGCGGTCTGGCGCTGCTGGGTCTGTTCGTGTGGGTCGAACGCACGGTCGCGGAGCCACTCTTCGATCTTGCCCTCTTCCGTATCCGAGCATTCAGCGCGGGCAACCTCGCCGGGTTCCTCTCCGCACTCGGCCGGGGCGGGCTGTCCTTCATGCTGGTGATCTGGCTGCAGGGGATCTGGCTGCCGCTGCACGGGTACAACTATGCTGACACCCCGCTGTGGGCGGGCATCTACATGCTGCCGCTCACGGTCGGCTCGCTCGTGTTTGGGCCCCTGTCCGGGTATCTGTCCGACAGGTTCGGAGCGCGACCATTTGCCACCGGGGGCATGCTCATCGCCGCGGCGTCGTTCTTCGGCCTGATTCTGCTGCCGGTGAACTTCGTGTACTGGCAGTTTGGGGGCCTGCTGCTGGTGAGCGGCATCGGCGGCGGCCTGTTCTTCTCGCCCAACATGGCCGGCATCATGAACAGCGTCCCGGCCCGTCAACGCGGCGCGGCGGCCGGCATGCGGGCGACCTTCCAGAACTCCGCGACGGTCGTGTCGATCGGCGTGTTCTTCTCACTCATGATCGCGGGTCTGTCGGCCTCGCTCCCGAGCGCCCTCTACGGCGGACTCACGGCTCACGGCGTCCCGGCTGCGGATGCGGCACAGATCTCACACCTTCCTCCGGTGGCCAGCCTGTTCGCCGCGCTGCTCGGCTACAACCCCATGGCTGCGCTGCTGCCCGTCCAGATTCTCCACGCCCTGCCGGCGTCCCAGGCTGCGATCCTCACCAGTAAGGAGTTCTTCCCGCAGCTCATCTCGGCTCCGCTCGAGCAGGGGCTCGAGATCGTATTCTTCGCGGCGGCCGTCATGGCGCTCGTTGCCGCCTGGGCGTCCTGGCTCCGCGGAGGCCTCTACGTCCATGACGAGTCAGCCGCAGGGCTGCGGCCGAGTCCTGCACCCCCCGAGTCTTGAGCACTAGTGCGACCGGAACGACGCGCCAAGGGACTCGCCCAAGAGGCGAGGAGGCGGACCTTCCGGCGCCCTCGAAACCGACTGACTCATCGCCGATCGCTCGACCGAGGCTCCGGATGGGTCTCGGCGGCACGGAGTCGCCGAGGTCCGGCAGCTCACGCCAATCGGCCCGTCGACTGCACGACGATGTCATGGTGGGGGTATGAATGGCCCTTCCGAGGTGGGGCCCGACAGATTGACACGAGGACAGCCCCGACAGGCGGAGGCTGGACGCCGCAGAGCCTCAGCGCCGAATGGCCAGCTGAAGGCGCTCGGCCTCGGCGGTGAGCTGGTTCAGTTCTGCCCGACCCAGTTCGAGTTCCGCCGCAGCCACGTTCTCTTCGAGCTGCGCGACCGTGCGTGCGCCCGGGATGGCGACGACGTTGCCGTGCCCGATGAGCAGGCGAGGGCCACCTGGGCGGGCGTGGCGGCATGGGCGGCGGCCGCCTCGCGGAGCGCGGTCAGGAGCGGCTCGGCCAGGCGCAGCGACCGTGGCCGGAACAATCGATTGCGCCCACGGGCATCGGCTGGCGCCGCGGTGTTCAGGCTGTGGCTCCCGCTCAGCAGGCCTTGCCCCAGCGGGCTGTACGCGATGACGACGCGCCCTTGCTCCCTTGCGTATGGCACAAGCTCCCAGTGCGGCAGTGGCGTAGCCAGGCTGAAGCGAACCT
>DASWZK010000039.1:0-22216 GCA_036404515.1 Candidatus Limnocylindrales bacterium | reverse complement strand
GTCTCGAACACCATCCGGACGGCGCGCTCTTTCAGTTCGGCTGGATAGCGATGCGAGGACTTGTGGCTGCTGGCGTTGTCTGGCATGACTCCATCTTCCTCCAAGAAGTGGAGCCTCCATCAAAGCCAGGGCGGTTCAAAGACCACCGGATCGATCTGATCGACCGCGGTGGTCATGGCCCGGTCGGGGACAGCGCGTGCGCCTATCCGATTGGCCACCACCGCGGGGTTTGCGGGCTCACGACGCTGGAGCGTCGATGACTACGTTCTGGGATCTCGCTCACCGACCTGCTACTTCCAACGCGGCCCACCGGCGGACCGCTCCCGTCGGGCCAGCCGGAGAGTACGCCCCACCCGGCCTGTTGGTCAAACCAGGGAGTTGAGGCCGACATAACAAGCGTGCCTACCACGGGCTCGGCCTTCCGATGCGTCAAGTCCGAGGTCGACGGCCATCTTCGACGTTGCCCAGCGGCAGGAACTTGGGTTCGCCAGAACTTGTCGCAGCTCCACGTCATCTTCAGTGGTGCACGAATCTGGCGACGGTTCGGGCTACCCACAGGAAGAGTCCATTTGATGGCGCCAGGGAAGGACGCGCTCGTCGCGGAGGTTACGCAAGTCGTGCCAGAGCGCGACGCTTCCGCCCTGCGCTGCCATGCACACTTTGCTACACCCTGGGCTACCCCCGCGAGGCGGTGGACACGACCGATGAGGCCATAACTCGGGCGTGGACGGGGGCGCCGATCGCTCCGAGGGTTTAAGTCCTTCGATGCCTGAGCGGACCGGATCCTCGTCAACACGTCTCGGAGCCACGTGGCTCGCCAGGCCGTGACTACCGCGAGGCTCGTCGAACTCCTGACTGAGCCCCGTCACCTGGCGACCGCCGATGTCACCGCGCTTCTGCCGCACCTCCCCGGCATCGACCCCGTGATCCTACGAGGCGTCTTCATAGCATTCCGGCTCGGATACAGTCTTGTTCCACATGAAGCGGACACTCTTGCCGGAGATTCCATAGCGGCCTATCGACAGGTTGACATAGGCGTAGGCCGCCCGCATTTCTTGTTTGGCCTTCATCGCCGCGCCCGACAAGAACTCGCACGTCCCGTATCTCTTGCCGTTGGAGAAGTTGGCCAGGTGCCGAAAGACGAGGTTCTTGATGACTCCCTTGTCGAACTCCGCCAAGAGGGCCCTGGCCACGGTGTAGTGGTCCGAGTCACCGTGGGGCAAGCCCAGATAAGCGTCGTTCGGGCCGAGCCCTTCGAAGACCACCGTTCCCTTCGTCTGACTCGCCAGTTTCCCTATCTCCTGTTCCACGAAACCCAGTTGCACGCCCCCTCCGGTTTCTGGCTCTCTTAGGAAGACCGGCACGATGCCGATAACAGCCAACGCTGCCGTCGCTTCCTTCTCCCTTGCGGCCGCCACTTGTTTGAGGCTTAGTCCAAGCGAAAGTCCGATTCTTGTGGTTTCCCCATCAGTCACCAGAATGAGCACATTCCTGTTCCCGGCTTGCTGAGATTCGTACATCGCCCCTGCCGACGAGATGGTCTCATCGTCGGGGTGAGCGAAAACCCAGAACACCGTTGTTCGGTTTCCATTTGAGGTTGGCGTTGGCGGTGGCTGAGGTGTTTGGGCTGCGGTCGGTGAGGCGCGTTGAGGGCTCGCACTCGATGTGGTGACTGGCGTGCCCGATGAAGGGCCCCTGGTGAAGGTGGGGGTCGATGAGACCGTGGCACCCGAGCCCGCGCAGCCGACGGCGGCGACGGTCAGCATCGCGCCGAAGGCAAGACGGGCGGCGCGCCGAAGCCTGCGACCAACTTCGGATTGGTCGACCCCGGAGCTCCCGATCACCGGCCGCCCTCCGCTACCTGGCTGCCTGCTGCGCCCTGTCGCTACAGACGGCGCTTGTGGCTATGTTGGTCCGTCGAACGAGGGAATCCCAGCCCAAATGTCGGCGGCTGGGGGAGAGAACTAGCGCCGACCGGCCAAGGTGGCTGCCCGCTGGGTACGCTGGCGCACCCTCGAAAACCGGACGCATCCGGCAGTAGACGGGGAGCGCGGCCGGCTACTCCCAACGGAACGACCGCGCCGCGATCGCCAGGCAGACGACGAGCCAGCCGGTTAGGACCGCCAGGTCCACGCCGAGGGGCGCTACCTGGGTCCCGTTCACCATGACCTGGCGCATCGCGTCGCCCAGGTAGGTAAGCGGCAGGAAGCGGGCGACGGTCTGCAAAAAGCCGGGCAGGAAGTCGAACGAGAAGAAGATCCCCGACAGGAACATCATCGGCATCTGGACGATTTGCACGACCCCTGTGGCCTGCTCCTCGGTCTTGAGGAACGAAGCGAGCATGAAGCCGAGAGCCAGGAAGGCGCCGGCCCCAAGCAGGACCAGGCCCGCCACAGCCAGAAGATTGCCGACGATCTGGACGTTGAAGAAGACGAAACCGATGCCAAGGATCACCACTGCATCGACGATGGCTACCATCAAGCGCAACAGGATGTTGCTGCCGACGAGCTTCCAGCGGGCCAGCGGCGTGGCGCCGATGCGCTTGAGAATGCCCTTCTCGCGCTGCTGGACCAGGGGGATCGCGGCGAAGACGCCGAGCTGCATCAGGGCCATGGCCAGGATGCTCGGGACGAGATAGGCGACGTTGCTGATGTTGGTGGATTGGAGCGATTGCTGGCTCACGGTCAGGATGGCCGAGCCGCCCTGGGCTTCGAGGTTGAAGGCGTTGGCAACCTGAGCGACCGCGCCCTGGACCACCTGCGTGGTCTGTGTCTGCGATGGATCCCCATACAGCTGGATCGCGACCGACGCCGCGTGGCCTGACTTGGTCTGAACCAGCGCGTCCTGAAGTCCCTTCGGGATCACGATGACGGCCGACACGTCGCCGTGCTGCATCGCGGCCTTTTCGGTGTCGAGCGAGCCGTCCTGCAGAGTCAGGAGCGGCACGGCAGCGAAGGCTTGCCGAAGGCTGGCCGAGGCGGTCGTGCCGTCCTGGTCGACGAAGCCCACGGAGATCTTGGTGGTGCCGCCCCCGCCGAAGATCCAGCCGAACAGGAAGACGAACATGACGGGGAAGAAGATGGTCCAGAAGAGGGCCGCCCGGTCGCGGACGAGGCTCTTGACGTTGGCGACCGTGAGGCCGAGGAGTGTCTTCATCGTTCGGCTCCTAGTCGCGCAGCGCTCGACCGGTCAGGTCGAGAAATACGTCTTCGAGAGTGGCCTGGCGGATACCCAGGTTGTGGGGCTCAACATTCAGCCCGTCGGCCGTCGCCAGCAAGGCACCGATCGTGCCCGGCACGTCCTTCGAATAGAGCACCGTCTGGCCGTCCTCCTGAGCCGCCCGAGTCACGCCGCCGAGCCTGGCCAGCTGGTCTACCGGGAGCTTCGGGTTCGAGTCGAAGAAGACCGCCCGCTCCTTGAAGCGACGGCCGATCAGTTCGGGCACAGAGCCCATCTCCAGGATGTGGCCATGATCCATGATCGCCACGCGGTCGCACAGCTCGGCAGCCTCTTCCATGTAGTGCGTGGTCAGCATCACGGACTTGCCCTTCTCCTGCAGACCTTTGATCAGGTCCCACAGTGAGCGACGAGCCTGAGGGTCCAGGCCTGTGGTCGGCTCGTCGAGGAAGACCAGCTCGGGGTCGTTCACCAGGGCCAGGGCGATCGAGAGGCGTTGCTGCTGCCCGCCCGAAAGGTTCATCGACCTGGCCTTTGCCCGTTCCCCAAGGTCGACCGCGTCTATCAGCTGCTTCGTCGGCAGGTGATGGCTAAAGAAGCTGCCGAATAGATCGAGCAGCTCGGTTACCGTCAGGCGCGGATATAGCGAAACGCTCTGCAACTGCACGCCGATCCGTTGCTTGATCGCCTCGGGGTGATGCACGACGTCGAGCCCGAACACCCGGACCGTGCCCGAGTCCGGCTGGCGCAGGCCCTCCAGCACCTCGATCGTTGTTGTCTTGCCGGCCCCGTTGGGGCCGAGCATCCCGAAGACCTCGCCGCGAGCGACCTCGAAGCTGACTCCGTCGACGGCCTTGACGTCGCCGTAGCACTTACACAGGTTGGCGACGCCGATCACGGGCTCGCCGCTTTGCGTCATCTCACTCCTTGACTCTCCGTGGCGCCGGCGATCCCACTCGTACCGGCGATATCGGCTGTGATTCTCCGGGAACGGCACGGGCCGGTCGTCCACCCTGCGAATGATGCTCGTTCAGCCGCCCGAACGATCGGCCAGCCCATGCCTCGGGTCCGTAGCTCGCGATCAACGAGGACGTTCCAGGAGCATGTCGGACGATCGCGGCCCGAGCACTCCGAAACCGAGCCCGTCGTACATACGAATGGCTCGGGCGTTGTCCGCGTGGACACCGACGTATACGAGGTCGACGCCGCTGGCCACGGAATCGCGGGCCAGGGCGAGGGTGATCTGCCGGCCGAGGCCCAGGCCGCGCCAGGCTGGCCGCGTTCCGATCGATGACAGGTAGCTGGCCCCGTCGAACGTGTAGCGCTCGCCGGTGGCCACCGGCTCGCCGTCGACGCGGACAAGGTATGCGTGGAAGCGGGGCTGCTCCAGGGACAGGCTGATCTCAGCGACCAGGTTGGCCCGGCGTCCGGCCGGGATGTGGAACGACTCGCCGAGGACGAGCGCAAGTGCTTCGGCCAGGGCAGGGCGTTCCGTCGCCGGAGGGTCGTTCCAACGCTCCAGGACCGCTCCTCGAGGGAGCAGCGGATCCCGACCTTCGGCAGGATCCCGGAGGAGGATCATGTCGTAGCCACCGCCCTGATCCGTGAAGCCGGCGGCCGAGAGGCGTGCGATCAGGTCCGACGGCGTGCTCAGGCCTGGGACCACCCATAGATACGGTCTGCGGTCGAGCGCAATGAAGAGTTCGATGACCCCCTGTAGCCGGCCATCGAAAGCCTGCGGATCTTCGGGCCAGCGAACGGCCGTCAGTCGATTGGAGAACGGCTCCTTCTCGCTCCCGGAGAACAGCATTACGGCGTCGCCAAAGTCGCGCCAGCTGCGGCCGGGGATGGCGACTGCCCGGGCCTGATGGATCTCCAGGAAGCGGAGCGTCTCCGGGCTGAGGCCGAACCAGGGATTTGGGCCGCTCGGCAGTGGCATTGCGCCACGATAGCTGGAATCTGCCGAGCCAGGCTGGCTTCTCGCCCGGTCGGCCACGCGTTCTGCCACAGGCCGAACGCGTCACGCCGCAGGCCCGGCCAGAGGCGCCGTGCCGGCGGCCGATATCGTGGAGCCGCTAACATATCGACGCTTCCGGCCTCGCCGCCCTCAAGACGTCGGGTTGCCCGGCGCCAAGGAACAGGAGAAACATGCGAGCGCTGGCACGCCGCGTCGGGCTTGGCATTGCCGCCCGCGGCGACATCTCCGACACGATCGACTGGGCAAGGCGCGCCCGCGACGCCGGCCTCGACTCCATCTGGATCCACGACTCGTACTTCGAGCGCGACGCGATCACCTACGGATCGGCGATAGCCGGGGCCCTGGCGACGGATCCCGATAGCCAGTTCCGTGTGGCGCTTGGCGCCGTGAACCCGTACACGCGCCATCCCGTGGTACTGGCCATGACGGGCTCCGCCCTGGACGAGCTGCTGCCGGAGCGCATCGTCATGGGCCTGGGAACCGGCCTGCCGCTCCGGCTCAAGCAGATGGGGATCCCCTACTCCCAGGACGAAGCCGTGGCCACCGTGAGCGCGGCCATGGACGAGCTTCGGACCCTGTGGGCCGGCGAGCGAGTGCCGTCCGGGACGCCGGGTCTGCCGCCCATCCAGCCGATGTTCCCGCCGGTGCACCGCATCCCGCTCTTCATCGCCGCCTACCGCAAGGAGTTCGTAGAGCTGGCCGGCCAGAAGGCCGACGGCTATCTCGCCCGTCCGTGCGAATCGATCCCGTCGCTTTGCGGAATCCTGGAGCGGGTTCGAGCCTCGGCGACGGCGGCCGGCCGCGATCCCGGCGATATCGACACGGCCGCCTACCTACTGTCGCTCGTCGACAAGACTCGCCGCGAGGCGCTGAACCGGGCCAAGCGCGAGCCCTTCGTGATCTACATGATGTCGATCCTGGGCGACGTGTCGCTCCAGCGCGCCGGATTCCCTAAGGAGATACGCGACCGAATCGCCGCAGCCTGGCGGGCCGAGGACTACCACGAGGCCGGCAAGCTCATCCCCGACGATCTGCTGGACGCCTTCATGCTCTGCGGCACCCGAGAGGACGTCGCCGCGAAGGCGATGGCTTTCCACGCCGAAACCGGCCTGAGCTTGCCGCTTCTCCAGCCGGTGGTCCAGGAAGAGGATCAAGCGATCGAACTGATCGAGGCCGCAAAGCTGTACGCCGCGCTGCCGGATCGAGTCACCCGGCGCGAGGCCGTGGCGGCCGCGGTCTCGGCAGGAGCCCTCGTCGGGGCGGACTCGGGCAGCGGCGCGTCGGCTGCCGGCACTTCCGGGTCGGACACCGGGACCGCTGCGTCGGGCTCCGCCGGGCTGGCCGACGATCGTCGGCTTGGGCTTTTCGAGCGGGCTCGTCGCCGCGTCGGCGCCGCCTACGAGATCCTGCGGCCGTTCGCCTACACCGCGTCCGCGATCCCGGTCCTCGCCGGCGGCGCGCTCGCGGTCGTGGATTCGCGGTTCTCGCCCCTGCCGTTCCTGGCGGCTCTCGCCGGCGGAATGCTGCTGCACTCCGGCACGAACGTGATCAACGAGGTCTACGACGTTCGCAAGGGCATCGACACAATCACTTCGCCCCGTATGAGCCACGCCGTCCTGAAGGGTCGGGTCAGCGAGCGGGGCGCTTACGCCTTTGCCATCGGGTTGTTTGCGGCGGCGGTCCTTGTCGGAGGGTACCTGGTCTGGCTTCGCGGCCCGGCCATCGTCGGTCTAGGGCTGATCGGGCTCCTCGCGGGTTACACGTACACCGCACCTCCGTTCCAGTACAAGTACCGGGCCATGGGCGTACCGATTGTCTTCGTGCTGATGGGCCCAACCATGGTCGTCGGCTCCTATTTCGCGATCACGGCAGCCTGGGACGTGCAGGCGCTCGTGCTGTCGATTCCCGTGGGGCTGCTCGTGGCGGCGATACTCCACGGCAACGAGTGGCGCGACATCAGCGAGGACACGCGCGCCGGGATCGCCACCCTCTCGGCCCGACTCGGGCGTGAATGGGCCCACTACGGATACCTGGCCCTGGTTCTCGGCGCGTACGTCACGCTCGGGCTGGCGATCGCCGTTCGGTGGCTGCCCCAGACCACCGTCATTGCCGTCTTCTCATTGCCGTTCCTGGCGCAGGTGGTTCGCTCCGCGGAACTCGGCGCCACAGGCCAGGCCAGGGCGATCGCCATGATCGACCTCCAGACGGCCCGACTCCACTTCGCGTTCGGGTCGCTGCTGGTGATCGGCCTGCTGCTCGCCAGACTGTTGCCGGGATGACCGGACGATCGGGCGCCCGGAGTCGAGGCTTCGAGGCCGCTTCCGCGATCGGTCTCGCGGCTGCTGTTCCGGCGTTCGCGGTTACCTTCCGCGGACCGCGCGACCGATTCTGGAGTCGGATGACCGCTACCGGCCTGATGCTCGGCGGCCTGGCTCTCGTCGCCAATCCTCGCCTTCGGCGCACCCGCATCGACCCACGGGATGTGGCGCTTGGGATGGCCTCGGCGGCTGCGCTGTACGGCACGTTCAAGATCGGGGACCGCTTTGCGCGGCGCTTCGTCCCGGGCGGCGACGCCCAGATTCGGGACATCTACTCACTGCGCGAGCTGGCTCCGCGAGAGGAGACGGCGGCGAGGCTGGTCGCGATCATCGGACCCGCCGAGGAACTGTTCTGGCGGGGTTTGATCCAGGAGGCGCTGATGCGTCGCTACGGCCGGTGGACCGGAGCGGCCATGGCCGCTGTCGTCTACTCGGCCGTCCACGTGACAACGGGCAACTTCACTCTGATGGGCGCCGCCGGAGTGGCCGGAGCCCATTGGTCCGCGCTGTACGCCGCCGGCGTACCGATTGGCGCTCTCATCGTCAGCCACTGCGCGTGGGACGTTTGGATCTTCCTCGTGCAACCGACGGGCGAGGTTTCGGCTGTCATAGCCTGATCGGGCGGCTGGCCGTGGGGCGCAGACCATGACGGCGAGTTGTGAGCAGCGAGCGGCCGATCCGGGCTCAGTTGCTCCAACGTTCCAGAACGCGGGCCCACCTCTCGGCCGTGCGAGCTGGGAGAAGCCGCTGGCGATGGACTCGCCGTTCCTCCAGGGACTTGAGGACCGGACGCAACATACTGAGCCATCCTTCGACCCGCTCGTAGAAGAGTTCCTGCGCGGCTACGACATCCCCGACGACGCCGCTCTCGAGCTTGCGCCACACGATCCCGATGCCCCACTCACCGAACTCCAGCGAGGCCTGCGTCGCGTATCCGCCAAGCGAGCTACCAAGCGCAAGGAAGCGTGGCCACTTTGAGGTGGTCGCGGGGTCGGCCAGGGCATCGATCAGGGCGTGGACGATCCACCACGCACCGTCGGAGCCAAGCCAGACTCGTTCGTCGCCAAGGGCCCAGAGATGGCCGTCGCCCCGCTCGTCCATGCGAAACACGAGGCCGGTCGGCGCGCCCGGCAGGGTAAACGACAGCGGTTCGACCGGCGAAACAGAGATCCGATAATCGTCCGGGAAGGACAGCGCAGCTGCCGGCGGAACCCCCAGCACCTCGGCCTGTTCGCCATTCTTGTCGGCCTCTTCGATCAGGCCGCGAACGACGGCGACGACGTCCACGTCGCTCATCGGCGACGAGTCGTCCCACGTTGGGCTGGCGCCAAACTCGAACAGCCTGGCGAGCTGGTCGCCGTCGGCACGTCTGGTCACGATCGTGACCGTCCTGCCACCAATTTCGAGTGCGAGCGTGTCGTCCCCGACAGCGATCTTGGTCCGCTTCACGGTGCCTCCTCGCTTGTCCAGCTCGGCGGTTTCGATCGGAGCTGCTCCACGCTCCACGAACCCGCTCCAGGCAGAGTGAAATCATGCGCCGCGGCCGCACTCCTGGGCCCTTGCAGCCGGGAATGCGCTCGGCCACCACCCGGTTTCTCAAGACTACGCCATCTGCGGCCGGGGCGGGACGTGCGCCTCTATACTCGCGAGGCCCCGCCAGTCGCAATCGACCGGCGGCCCGTCGCTTTTGAGGAGCCCGAGTCATGGATAGCGCCACGGACAAAACCGTTTCCGCCTCCTCCGCCGTGGCCCCGGCCGGGGGACCGGCCCGCGGCCTGACCCAGGCGGAGATCGAATCGCTGGCAATGGCCGGCGACTATGCGGGCATCTCGAAACCGCACCTCTCACCCATCCTCGGGCGCTACTACGAGCGCAACTGGAGTCATGGCGAGGGTCACATCCTGTACGACTCGGCCGGGCGCGGCTTCCTGGACTTCGCCTGCGGCATCGCCACAACCTCGCTGGGCCACCACCATCCGGCCGTCACGGCCGCGATCAAGGACCAGGCCGACAAGCTGATCCACATCTGCAACGCCCTCGGGTACGTCGAGCCGGTCGGCCGACTCGCGGCCCTGCTGGCCGACGCCTGCCCCGATCCGCTCGACACCGTCTTCTTCGGAAACTCGGGCGCAGAGGCAGTCGAGGCCGCACTCAAGCTGGCTCGCCGCGTTACCGGGCGGCCGGGCCTCGTCGCCTTCCGGGGCGCCTTCCACGGCCGAACCTTCGGCGCCGCCTCGGTCACCAGCTCGAGCATCAACTACCGGCTCGGCTACGAACCGCTCCTGCCGTCGGTCTACCTGACGCCGTTCCCGAACGTCTACCGCTACTTCGGCGACGAGGAGGAGGCGGCCACTGCCGGGGCCATGGGTGCACTCCGTACGCTCCTGGGCCACGAGATCCCGGCGTCGTCGGTGGCCGCGATCATCATCGAACCGATCCAGGGCGAGGGCGGCTTCAGCCCCGCTCCTGCCTCCTTCCTGCGGGAGCTGCGCGCCCTTTGCGACGAAAACGGCATCCTGCTCATCTGCGACGAGATCCAGTCGGGCATGGCTCGGACAGGTCGAATGTGGGCCTTCGAGCACGTGGGTATCGTCCCCGACGTCATCTGCGTGGCCAAGGCCCTCGCCAACGGCATGCCCATCGGGGCGATCGTGACCCGCCGGGAACTTCAGGAGCGATGGGGCGTCGGCGCACACGGGACCACCTTCGGTGGCAATCCCGTCAGTTGCGCGGCCGGCGTCGCCGTCATGCGAACGATCGAAGAGCAGGGGTTGATCGCCAATGCGGCCTCACGCGGCTCTGAGCTGAGGGCTGGATTGCAGGCGCTTATGGCCGAAGACGATCGAATCGGCGACGTCCGGGGTCTCGGCCTGATGATCGGCGTCGAACTGGTCAAGGACCGCGCCACGCGCGACCCCGACGCCGCAACCTGCGCGGCACTGATCGAGGCTTGCGCGGACCAGGGGTTGCTCGTCCTCAACTGCGGTACGCACCACAACGTGGTCCGGTTCTTGCCCCCGATCGACGCTACGCCCGGCGAGATCGCCCGCGGAGTGGAGTTGTTCCGAGCCGGCCTGCTGTCCGTGCCACGCGCGACCGCCTGACACTGAAGCCCGGCCGCAAGCTCATCGCAGAAACGTCGATGCCCGCGGCGATTTCCGCGGGCATCGACTCAGGCTCTCCGGAAATGGCATCTACCCTCTGGCGGGTCTCCGGCGAACCGATCGTTCGGTAGTCAACGGTTCCTTTCGAGGAACACCATCACGTCCTGAAGCCGGAAGCGGCGGTCGCCCCGCTTGCAGACGCGATAGAAGGGAAGTTCGCCTCGATCGCCGAGACGCTTCACCGTGTTCACGTGCAGGTGAAGCATCTCAGCCACTTCGCTCGCGGTGAGCATGGGACCGAGTTCGTTAGCAGCCACGGCAGCCATCGGTTCCTCTGCGATGCATCAACAAGGATCGGCTCGGCGATTGCGTGGGTACGGTCCGCCCCGGGCCTGAAGCGACGCGAACCGTACAGACTCCACCCAACTGCCACAAGCCGTACTTTGGGCTACGGCCGCAGGTACCGCGCCGTGGACCACGGCAGGCCCCTTCGCCGGCGCAGTCCCCCGACCGCGCCGGCGAAGGGCATGTCTAGCTGGGCTTGGCCGTTGGCGACGCCGATGCATTGGCCGACGCCGAGGGACCGGCCGACGCGGATCCGCCGGGAGTCGGCGAAGCAACCGGACTACCCGAGGGGGCCGGTGAACCGGAGGCACCCGGCGAAGCGGACGGGCTCGGAGCCGGGGGCAATGCCAGCGTCGGCTGTGACGACGGCACGGCCAGGCCGAAGTCCTGGCGGACCTGAGCCCAGCCCTGCTGGAACGTCGAGTCGTCGGAGGCCAGCACGTCTGCGTGTGCCGCGATGTCGGCCTCGGTCTTGGCGGTCACGACCTGGTCCAGATCCGTGACCTCCTGGTTTCCGGACTGGATCAGCGACAGGATGTCCTGGCCTGCCGTGCTGGCCGAGGCGTAGTCGGCGGACGAGGTCGCACCAACCGTCCAGTCCGTGATCGGTGTCAGTTCGCCCATCCAGCCCTTCAGGGCGTCACGAAGGGCGGTAAACCCCGCGATCTTGGTCGCGAAGTCGCTCTTCGGATCGTCGATCTTGAGGCGGGCAGCATCGATCTGAGGAGTGTATTTGGCCTCGATCCTCGTCCAAACCTGCTGCGGCTCCGGCGCCGGCGGGTTGATGAAGCTCCTGTAGATCCACACCGCGGCGAAGAGCCCTAGAAAGGCGACGAACAGCGGGATGTAGGCCCGGGTGTAGCGCACCGCGTTGCGAAACCCGGAACTCCTACCCACCCTGGCCGCGCCGCGGCGACGTACGCCCCTGGGCGCAGGCGGCGCGACGGCCGGCGCTTCCGCTTCGACCGCTTCTTCGGGCGCCGCGACCTGCTCCTTGGCGGCCTCGACGAGGCCACGCGACGGCGACTTGCGATGGCTGCTTGTTGCGGCCCGGCCGCGGCGCGTCTGTGGCGACAATGCCGACCCTCCTGACGATGCCTGGCGACCCCTGGACCTCTCGCGTCCGTGTTCGCACCCCTCCGGAAGGATGACGACGGGGCGTCGGAAGTCTATCGCGATTCCATCGCCGGGCGCGGACCGAACTGCTGGCGACCCAAGTCAAGGCAGGTGAGCGCGAAGCTTCCCCATCGTTCGGAACCGATTCGCAACCTTTCCAACCTTGACCTGGGACCGGTCGCTAATCGACACTCGGGTCTCCGCGACGGAAGACGGCTCCCCTGCGTAGGAGCAGGCACCGCTGTCGCCGCCGCGGGGGCTGGAGAACGGTTCTGACGCAGTCGAACGAGGACGGCGCAGATTGAGGCAGACAGGCGGGTCGCGGGCCCAGGGGCTATACGATCCCAGGTTTGAGCACGACGCGTGCGGCTTCGGCTTCGTCGTCGATATCGCCGGCCGCCCTTCTCACGACATCGTGCGCGACGCCCTGACCGTCCTCGTCAACCTCGAGCATCGCGGCGCCACCGGCTCTGAGAAGAACACCGGCGACGGCGCAGGCCTGACGATCCAGATCCCACACCGCTTTCTGGCCGACGTCGCCGCCAGGTCCGGCGTACGGCTCCGCGGCAAGGGCGGTTATGGCGTCGGCATGGTCTTCCTGCCCCAGGACAAGTCCGGGCGCGTCGAGTGCTTCCGTCTATTCGAGCAGGTCATCGCCGACGAGGGCCTGCACCTCCTGGGCTGGCGTGACGTTCCAACCGAGAATTCGGGCCTCGGTGCCAGCGCCAGAGCAGCACAGCCTCTCATTCGCCAGGTCTTCGTCGATCGCCCGGAGCGCCTGGTCGAGGACCTCGCCTTCGAACGCAAGCTCTACATCGTCCGCCGCCTGGTCGAGAAAGCCGTCTCGCGCTCGGCGATTCCGGCGCGCGGCGACTTCTATATCCCGTCGCTCAGCTGCCGGACTATCGTCTACAAAGGCATGCTCAACGCCTCGCAGCTGCGCGTCTTCTACCCCGACCTCGCCGACGAGCGCGTTGAGAGCGCCATCGCCATGGTCCACTCGCGCTTCTCGACCAACACCTTTCCGTCCTGGCCGAGAGCTCATCCGTACCGCTACATCTCACACAACGGCGAGATCAACACCCTTCGCGGCAACGTCAACTGGATGCACGCGCGCGAGTCTCAATTCAGCTCGACAGCGTTCGGCGATGAGCTGACCAAGGCTCTCCCGGCCATCGATACCGAAGGCTCCGACTCGGCCATCCTCGACAACGTCCTGGAGTTGCTTTACCTGTCGGGCCGCTCGCTGGCCCACGCTCTGATGATGATGGTGCCGGAGCCCTGGCAGCATCACGAGTCGATGGCCCCGGAGAAGCGGGCATTCTACGAATTCCACTCATGCCTGATGGAGCCGTGGGACGGGCCGGCGTCGATCGCCTTTACCGACGGCATTCGGGTCGGCGCCACGCTGGATCGCAACGGCCTCCGCCCAGCCAGGTACTGGATAACGGCTGACGGCCGCGTCGTGATGGCCTCGGAGGCCGGCGTGCTCGACATCCCGCCCGACCGGGTGGTGGCCAAGGGCCGCCTGAAGCCGGGCCGGATGTTCCTGGTCGATACGGCCGAAGGACGCATCGTCTCGGACGACGAGCTGAAGCGCCGCGTCTCAACCGAACACCCATACGGAGAGTGGGTTCGAGAGTGGCTTGTCAAGCTGACTGAGCTTCCGCCGCCACCGCGCGTCATCGAGCCGGACCACGAGACAGTTCTGCGCCGCCAGGAGGTCTTCGGATACACCGCCGAAGACGTTCGCATCCTCATCAACCCGATGGCCGCCACCGGCACCGAGCCCGTTGGTGCAATGGGCGACGACGTCGCTCTGGCCGTGTTGTCGGAACGGCCGCAGCTGCTCTATTCCTACTTCAAGCAGCTATTCGCCCAGGTCACCAACCCGCCGATCGACGCCATTCGCGAAGAGATCATCATGGCGACCGAGATGGCGATCGGTCCGGAGGGCAACCTCCTGGAGCCGGATCCGCGCTCTGCGCACCAGCTCGAGATGCCCTCGCCGGTCCTCTCGAACGAAGAGCTGGAGAAGATCCGCGGCCTGTCCACGGGCGGTCCCCACGGCTTCAAGACGATCACGCTGCCGATCCTCTTCCGGGTCGCCGACGGCGGCGCCGGCCTGCGCAAAGCCATCGAGCAGCTGCTCGACCGCTCATCCGAGGCGATCTCCGAGGGCCACAACGTCATCATCCTCTCGGACCGCGGCCACGACGCCAACGAAGCCCCGATCCCGGCTCTCCTTGCCGTGTCGGCAGTCCATCACCACCTGGTGCGGGCGGGCACTCGCACTCAAGTCGGTCTCGTCCTCGAGTCCGGCGAGCCCCGGGAAGTGCATCACTTCGCCCTGCTGATCGGCTATGGCGCCAGCGCGGTCAACCCATACCTCGCCTTCGAGACGGTCCACGACCAGGTTCGCCTGGGCATGATCAGCGGCTCCGCCGAGCTCGCCGAGAAGAAGTACCGCAAAGCAATCGCCAAGGGCATCGTCAAGGTGATCTCGAAGATGGGCATCAGCACCATCCAGAGCTACCACGGGGCCCAGGTCTTCGAGGCCGTCGGGCTCAACCAGGACTTCATCGACGAGTACTTCACCTGGACGCCCACCCGCATCGGCGGCGTCGGCATCGACGTCATCGCGCGAGAAGTGAAGATGCGCCAGGATCGAGCGTACCCGCCCAAGCGGCCGATCTACCACAAGCAGCTCGGCGTCGGCGGTAACCTCCAGTACCGGGTCGGGGGCGAGCAGCATCTCTTCAACCCGCTCTCGATCTCGCAGCTCCAGTACGCAACCCGGAGCGGAAGCTACCCCGCATTCAAGGAGTACTCGAAGCTCATCGACAACCAGTCCGCCGGCCTGTGCACGCTGCGCGGCCTGATGGATTTCAAGCCGAATCATCGCCACGCCCTCTCGATCGACGAAGTGGAGCCGGTCGAATCGATCGTCAAGCGCTTCAAGACCGGGGCGATGAGCTACGGCTCGATCTCGCGCGAGGCCCACGAGGCGCTGGCGATCGCGATGAACCGCCTCGGGGCCAAGTCGAACACGGGCGAAGGGGGCGAAGATCCGGCCCGCTTCGAGATCCTGCCCAACGGCGACTCGCTGAAGAGCGCCATCAAACAGGTCGCCTCGGGCCGCTTCGGCGTCACGAGCGAGTACCTCGTGAGCGCCCGCGAGATCCAGATCAAGATGGCCCAGGGCGCCAAGCCCGGCGAGGGCGGTCAGCTGCCCGGCCACAAGGTTTATCCCTGGATCGCGAAGGTCCGCCATTCGACTCCGGGCGTCGGCCTGATCAGCCCGCCACCCCACCACGACATCTACTCGATCGAGGACCTGGCCGAGCTGATCCACGATCTCAAGAACGCCAACACCGCGGCCCGCATATCCGTGAAGTTGGTATCCGAGGTCGGCGTCGGGACCATCGCCGCGGGCGTCGCCAAGGCCCACGCCGACGTCATCCTGATCAGCGGCCACGACGGTGGCACCGGCGCCTCGCCTCTGTCGTCAATCAAGCACGCCGGTCTGCCCTGGGAGCTCGGAATCGCCGAGACGAACCAGGTTCTGCTCATGAACGACCTGCGATCGCGCGTGGCGGTCGAGGTCGATGGCCAGATGAAGACCGGCCGTGACGTCGTCATCGGTGCTCTGCTCGGCGCCGAGGAGTTCGGCTTCGCCACGGCTCCACTCGTCACCCTCGGCTGCGTGATGATGCGGGCCTGCCATCTGAACACCTGCCCGGTCGGCATCGCAACGCAGGACCCTGAGCTCCGCAAGCGCTTCACCGGGGACCCGCAGTACGTGGTCAACTTCATGACCTTCGTCGCCCAGGAAGTCCGCGAGTACATGACCCAGCTCGGCTTCCGGACACTGGAGGAGATGGTCGGCCACTCCGAGCGGCTCGAGATGCGACGGGCGATCGACCACTGGAAGGCTCACAACCTCGACTTCAGCCGTATCCTGTTTCAGCCGCAGGTGCCCAAGACGACCCTGCGGACCTGCCAGATCGGTCAGGAGCACAACATCGACGTCTCGCTCGACGCCACCACCCTGATCCCGCTGTGCAAACCGGCTCTCGATCGCGGCGAGCGCGTCGAAGCGGAGCTGCCGATCCGGAACGTCAACCGCGTCGTCGGCACGACGCTCGGCTCCGAGGTCACCCGTCGTTACGGCGGGGCGGGCCTGCCAGAGGACACGATCAACCTCCACTTCCGCGGCTCCGCCGGGCAGAGCTTCGGGGCGTTCATCCCGAAGGGCATCTCCATGACGCTCGAAGGCGATGCCAACGACTACATCGGCAAGGGCCTGTCGGGCGGCAAGATCGTCCTCTATCCGCCGCGCGAATCCACTTTCTTGGCCGAAGAGAACGTCATCGCGGGCAATGTGGCGTTCTACGGCGCGACGTCCGGCGAAGCCTACATCCGCGGCATCGCCGGCGAGCGGTTCGGCGTCCGTAACTCCGGCGTCAATGCCGTCGTGGAGGGCGTCGGCGATCACGGTTGCGAGTACATGACCGGCGGTCGGGTCGTCGTCATCGGCAAGACCGGACGTAACTTTGCTGCCGGAATGTCCGGTGGCGTGGCCTACGTCCTGGACGAGAGCGGCGAGGGTGGGGCCGCAGGTGGAGGTTTCGAGCGCGTCTGCAACAAGGAGATGGTCCAGCTCTTCCCGCTGTCCGACCCGGCAGAAGGGGCCGAGGTTCGCAGGCTCCTCGAACGCCACGTCGCGTACACCGGTAGCACACGGGCGAAGGCGCTCCTCCACGAATGGCCGACGACCGTCAGCCGGTTCATACGTGTCGTTCCGAACGACTATCGCCGGGTCATAGAGGCGCAGGCCAGGATTCGCGAGAAGGGGCTCTCGCCGGACGAAGCCGAGATGGCCGCCTTCGAGGAGAACGTCATGGACGCGCGCCGGGTCGCGGGGAACTGACGATGGGCAAATCGACGGGCTTCATGGAGTTCGGGCGCGAGCCGGCCCACGTCCGGGCGCCCCTCGAGCGGCTCAAGGACTGGAGCGAATCACACCCCGGTTACGAAGAGGCGACTCTGCGCCAGCAGGGTGCCCGGTGCATGGATTGCGGCATCCCGTACTGCCATGCCGGCGCGCTAGTCAACGGCCTGGCTCTCGGCTGCCCGGTCCACAACCTGATCCCGGAGTGGAACGACCTGGTCTACCGGGGTCAGTGGCGCGAGGCGATCATCCGACTTCACAGGACGAACAACTTCCCGGAGTTCACCGGTCGCGTCTGCCCGGCCCCGTGCGAAGGCTCCTGCACCCTGGGCATCGACCAGCCGCCCGTAACCATCAAGACCATCGAGAACGAGATCATCGAACGAGCCTTCCTCGAGGGCTGGGTCGTCCCCGAGCCGCCCCTGGCCCGGACCGGCATGAAAGTCGCGGTCGTCGGCAGCGGCCCGGCGGGCCTGGCCGCGGCCGCCCAGCTCAACAAGGCCGGCCACATGGTCACGGTCTACGAGCGCAGCGACCGGATCGGCGGTTTGCTGGTGTACGGCATCCCGAACATGAAGCTCGACAAGGCGGTCGTGGAACGGCGCGTTAGGCTGCTCGAGGCCGAGGGGATCGGTTTCGTGAGGGGCACGGCCGTCGGGGAGGACGTCGCGGCCGAAGAGCTGGCCAACGATTTCGACGCGATAGTCCTGGCGACCGGCTCCACGATCCCGCGCGACCTCAAGGTCGAGGGTCGCGAGCTGGCGGGTGTCCATTTCGCCATGGACTTCCTGGTCGCCAGCACAAGGACACTGCTCGGCGGTCCGGCAACGCCCATATCGGCGGCGGGCAAGAACGTGATCGTCATCGGCGGCGGCGACACCGGCACGGACTGTGTGGGTACGGCGATCCGCCAGGGCGCGAAGAGCGTCGTCCAGCTCGAAATACTGCCCCGGCCGCCGGAGACCCGGGCGGCCGACAACCCGTGGCCGCAGTGGCCCAAGGTCTACAAGCTCGACTACGGTCAGGAGGAGGCCGCTGCCCTGTGGGGCGCGGATCCGCGACGGTACCTGGTGAACACGCGCCGGTTCGTGGGCGACGAGGCGGGTCGGGTCAGGGCGATTGAAACAGTCGACATCGAATGGGCCCACACCGCTGGCGGCCGGCCCGAGATGCGCGAATGCGCGGGGACGGAGAACTCGCTGCCGGCCCACCTGGTGCTCATCGCGATGGGTTTCGTCGGCCCCGAGCCGGCCCTCCCGACCGCCTTCGGCTGCAAGCTCGACCACCGCGGCAACATCGTCCACGACGAAGACTTCATGACTACCGCTCCGGGCGTCTTCGCGGCCGGCGACTGCTCGCGCGGTCAGTCGCTGGTGGTTTGGGCCATCAACGAAGGTCGCCTGGCGGCCCGCGCCGTCGACAAGTACCTGATGTTCGGCGAGTCGGTCCTGCCCGACTACTAGCTACGATGCCCGGTCGATCGAGCGACCGGGGCTACCCCGACCTGGTTGGCGCCCCTGGCGCCGCGGGATTTGTCGTCCGTGACGGCTCGGCTTTGCCCACGCCTCTTTCCGCCTGCGAAGGGAGTGGTTACCGTGGACGTATGCCCGTGCGAGGCTCCGAGACGGAGCGAATCCGCCGCATCTACGACCGCCGAGCTGGGTCGTCCTCACCTGCCCGAGGCGACGCCAATCTGCGCTGGCTGTGCGGGCAGGCCGAGGGCGAGATCCTCGAGATCGGCGTTGGCCGTGGCCGAACGCTGCCGTTCTATTCGGCCGACGTGCATCTGACCGGGATCGAGCTGAGCGGCGTGGCCCTGCGAGTAGCGCAGAGACGCGCGCAGGACCTCGGTCTCGACGCGACACTGCGGCAGGGCGACGCGGCCGCCCTCCCCTTCCCCGAAGATCGCTTCGACACGGTCGTCTTCAGCTTCGTCCTGTGCACGATTCCCGACGACCGTCAGGCCGTGTCCGAGGCCGTGCGGGTGCTGCGCCCGGGCGGCCGGCTCCTGCTCGTCGAGCACGTCCGCAGCCCCAATCCGATCGTGCGGGCGCTCGAACGACTGATCGAGCCGATCACGCTCTGGCGAGAGGCCGACCACCTGCTGCGCGAACCCCTCGACCACGTCCTGGCCGAAGGCCTGGAGCTCGAGGCGCTGGAACGGTCGTGGTTTGGGGTGGTCGAACGGCTGGCTGCCCGCAAGCCCGAAGCCTACGAGCTCGAGCAGGCCGGCTGAGCGCCTCCGCAACGGTCGCTTCGGCCGAGCAGCGGCGCAGCGCGCTTGCCGGCCGCCTATTGTGTCGGGGCGGGCGACGCCGGGGACTCGATCGAAGGCGCGGGCGACCCATTGGGAACGCCGGCGTACGTCGCCGGAGAGACCCAGCCGAACTGCGAAAGTGGCCAGTACCGCAGCCACGCCCGCCCGATGACGCTCGACTTCGGTATCGGCCCGAAGACGCGCGAATCCTGCGAAGCCTCGCGGTGATCGCCGAGAACGAACAGGTCACCCGCCGGGACGCGCCAGCTCGATTGGCCGGTGAGCGGCGTGGTCGGTTGCCCTTCATACACGTACGGCTCGTCGAGCTTGACGCCGTTGACATAGACCGAGTCGTTCTGGATCTCGACCAGATCGCCGGCCACACCGATCACCCGCTTGATGAACGGGACGTTCTGCCCATTCTCCGTGTAGCCCTGCGGCGGCTCGAAGACGATGACGTCGCCACGTTTGTAGTCGCTGATGGCCGGCGAGATCTTGTCGACAAGAACGTACTGACCCGGCTGGAGCGTGTTCTCCATCGAGACCTGCAGGATCTGGTACGGCTGGGCCACGAAATGCTGAACGACGACGAAGATGACGACGGTCAGAACGATCGTCTCGGCGATCTCGATCAGGCAACCGCGCCAGCGTGGACTCATGCGGAACAACACCCATCTGCAGGTCGCGGGCATGCCGCGTAAGGGTCGGGCTGAGGGACCGCGTCCGGAGGCCGGGCGCGACCCGTCTAGAAGGTAACACCTCCGGAGGTTTCGAGACACCGGACCACAGCCAGGAGGCCTGGCCGTTTCGGTACGAGCACGGCCCGCCAATAGGGTTGCGTCCTCTGTTCGGTGGGCCGGCGTCCCGGCGGCCGCGACTCCGTTGACATGTGACCATCTGGCGTAATTATCCCTTGACTGTAGAGAGGTAGGTACGCCAAAGTGTCATTGCGTGACAGGCTGGCTAATGAAGGGTTTGAGGATATCCACGGTGCTCTCGGTTGCTCCCCTGACCTCCTTGAGGGTCTCGGCGACCGGCAACCACTGGTTTCCGTGCAAAAGGAATGGCTTGAGGGAAAGAGTGAGCTGCACGTCCATGTTCGGCGGCTGAGGCTCGGCAAAGCTGAAGACGAGAACTGGTGCATCGCTTATCGCCGGCCCCTTCATAACGGTGATATTCGGATAGGAGCCGACGCGATCATTGAAGGTGGGCATGTTCCCTCCAGCGATGGCAGCGGCTGCGACGACGGGCAGGCGGTGTTTATCCATGTCGTTCAGATGGCCGAGCAGGCTGAGCGAACGGTTCCCGCCATGGCAAGGCTGTGCGTCGGAGATGAGTGCCCGCACATTCTCCGGCAGCGTGCGAATTCTGCTCTGTTCCCTTTCCCAGTCCTCTTCCGTGTCAGCGATTGGGAAGGCAAGCCTACGGTTGTCGGGAAGAGGGAAGCCGGTGGTATGCATCAGGGCGATGCCGTAGACGGAATTGTCCAACGCGCTGCGCAAGTCGTGCGCGATGTCTCCGACGATGACACCCCATCGGCGGTTTGGATGCGGACAGCGGTACAAAACATGTATCGAAATCTGCGTTTTGTCGACGTTCATCTGCGGGACGAGTCTCATTCGGTCGGTCTGTTGGAGGGACTCAAAATCCCGCTGGAATTCGTCGATGTGTTCACCTGCTCGATCGAGCCTGGCTTGAATGAACTCTCTTAGATCGCTTCCATCATTCTCGGCTAGCACGGTGGTACCCTCTGGCCATGAACGCCAAGCGGAAAGCGCCTCCGCCCCCGCAGCCCGTCCAGACTACGCCGAAGGGGTACCAGATTCCGGTCCCGCAGCGCAGCGACGTGCTAGGGGCTCTACGGAAGGTGTCCCGGCCCCTGCCGCCGAAGGATGCGCCGAAGGAGCACTAGGCTCGACTAGCGGCCTTACGCACGACCAGGGCGAACATGTCTTCGTCCCGGTGGTTGTAGCGGAACGTGTATTCGTCGAAGTAGTGCTGAAGGTACTTCGTCGACACGGAGTGGTAAGCGCCACTAATCCCGCGCTTCACCAGCGACCAGAACCCTTCAATCGTGTTGGTATGCACGTCGCCCGAGACGTAGACGCGCATCGAATGGTGGACTCGGCGGTGAGCGTACCCGGCCTTGCCGAGCTTCCAATAGGCGGCGGCTTCGTCCGAGTAGACCATCGCCGACGGCAGGATGTGCGTCGTGATGTTCGAGAGCAACGGCGACTTGGGGCGAACGTCGGCCCGAACCCGGCCGCCGCGCTCGACCATTCCCATGACCTGAACTTTGCTCGCGATGGCTCTACTAGTGATCTGGGAGCGGGACAAGCCGGGGATGTACCGAGGCTTTCCGCCGACGTACGTTTCGTCAACCTCAACCGTTCCCGAGAGGTTGGTCACGTCTTCGGCGAGCATCTTTCGGATCTCATGGAACATGCGCCAAGCCGTCTTGTATGTGACGCCGATCTCGCGTTCGAGCTGCTTGGCGGAAATGCCGCATCGAGTGCTGGTCATGAGGTAGATGCCGTAGAACCACAGATGCAGCGATGTGGACGACTTCTCAAAGATCGTTCCGGCCGTCGGGTGGATGTGATGACCACAAGCGGTGCAAGTCCACGACTGCCGCTGCTGCATCGTGTGGTATCGGCGGAACGCTCGCACTTGGTCACACTTCGGGCAGTGCGCATGCTCTCCGTCTTCCGAATACCGCTCCCGCCAAAGATATTCGAGGCACGCGGCATCGTCGCCGAAGTCACGAATGAACTCGAACAACGAGTATTCAGACTCCGAGGCGGCGCCCCTTCGGGGATTGTTTCTGTCTTTCAGCGGGGTGACTATGTGTGAATACTAGCAGGTATGGTCTATACAGTCAAGGGATAACTACGCCATCTGGTCACCTATGGTCAACCTGTGGACGAGGTCTTCAGGGCGCTGGCGGATCCGAGCCGCAGACTGCTT
>DASWZK010000038.1:0-6524 GCA_036404515.1 Candidatus Limnocylindrales bacterium | reverse complement strand
GCTGATCCAGATCACCGTGCCGGGGCCGCTCCGGGGTCGGGTCATGAGCGTGTGGACGACCGTCTGGGCCGGCACGACCCCGATCGGGAACGGCCTGACGGGTGGCATCGGCGGTTTGTGGGGGACACCGGCCGCGCTGGTTATGAACGGGGCCGTGGTCCTCGCCGCCGAGGCCGTGGCAGCCGCGGCCGTGCTACGGGGCTATCTGGGGGTCGGCGCCGGTCGAGGATCGGGTGTGACCGTCGAACGCATGCTGGAACGCCAACCCAAGGACGAGGTGGAACAGGAGGCGGTCCTGGAACCGTCGACAGCCCTCCAGCCGCTCGCGGCTGGAGGCGCTGCTGCGAGCGATGGCTCAGCCAGGTCCGAGGTCGCGCGATGATGAGCACGTCCCCGCGCCCGCCGAGACTGGCCCACCTCGAGTACAAGTGGGTCGCGCTCTCAAACACCACGCTGGGCGGGTTGATGGCCGCGATCAACGCCACCAGCCTGATCATCGCGCTGCCGGCGATCTTCCGAGGCATCAACCTCGACCCGCTCGATCCAGCCAACTTCTCGCTCCTGCTGTGGGTCCTGATGGGATACCTGCTCGTTACCGCGGTGGTCGTCGTCACGCTCGGGCGGGTGGGCGACATGTTCGGGCGGGTGCGCATGTACAACCTGGGATTCGTGGTCTTCACCCTGGCCTCCATCGGGCTCTCGGCGACCTGGAGCACCGGTGCAGCCGGGGCGGTCGAGATCATCGCCATGCGCATGGTCCAGGCGGTCGGGGGCGCGCTGCTGATGGCCAACTCGGCGGCCATCCTGACCGACGCGTTCCCCTCGCACCAGCGCGGCTTAGCCCTGGGCGTCAACCAGATCGCCTTTCAGGCCGGGTCCTTCCTCGGCCTCATCCTGGGTGGCGTGCTGGCGGCGGTGAACTGGCGCTGGGTCTTCCTGCTGAACGTGCCGGTCGGCATCGTCGGGACCATCTGGGCGTACCTCGCCCTGCGCGAGCTCGGCGAGCGCCATCCGGCGCACATCGACTGGGCGGGCAACGTCACGTTCGCGGCTGGCCTGGGTCTCCTCTTGATCGGCGTCACCTACGGCATCGCGCCGTACGGGAACTCGGCGATGGGCTGGGGCAACCCGTCCGTGATCGGCTCGATCGTGGCCGGGCTCGCGCTGCTGGCCGCGTTCATCGCAATAGAGCGGCGGGTCGCGGCGCCGTTGTTCAACCTCGAGCTCTTCCGCATCCGGGCCTTTAGTGCCGGCAACCTTGCTGGCCTCCTGAGCGCGGTCGGGCTGGGCGGCTTGCAGTTCCTGCTGATCATGTGGCTGCAGGGGATCTGGCTCCCCCTGCACGGCTACTCGTTCGAGGACACCCCGTTGTGGGCGGGCATCTACATGCTGCCCCTGACGGTGGGGTTCGTCGTCGCGGGACCGGTGTCGGGCTGGCTTTCGGATCGCCACGGCGCGCGGCTCTTGGCGACCGGCGGCATGCTCCTCGCCGCCCTCTCGTTCGCGCTGCTGATGGCCCTACCCGCCAACTTCGCCTACCCAGCCTTCGCGGCGGTGATCCTCCTCAACGGCGTGGCCTTCGGGATGTTCGCCTCCCCCAACACGGCAGCCATCATGAACAGCGTGCCGCCCGGGTACCGCGGTGCCGCCTCGGGGATGCGCGCGACCTTCCAGAACACCGGCATGCCGCTCTCGATCGGCGTCTTCTTCACGCTCATGATCGGTGGGCTCTCGGCGAACGTCCCAGGCACCATGTACCGCGGCCTCACCGCCAACCACGTCTCCGCCGGCGTCGCCACGTCCCTGTCACATCTCCCGGCCGTCGGGTACCTGTTCGCCGCCTTCCTCGGCTACAACCCGCTGGGGACGCTGCTCGGACCGAAGGTTCTCGGGGCGCTTCCCCCCGCAGACGCCGCGCGGCTCGTCAGCACCGCCTTCTTCCCCTCACTCATCGCGGGCCCCTTCCACGACGGGGTGGTGGTGGTCTCGATCTTCTCGATCATCATCTTCCTCGTAGCGGCCGCCGCCTCCTGGCTGCGCGGCGGGCGCTACGTGCATGACGAGCAGGAGGCCCAACAGCTCGAGGCCGGGCTGCTGGCCGGCGAGGCGACGGCCAGGCGCCGTGCCCAGGCGGCGGTGCAGGTGAGCCAGCCCATCGACCCGACACCCGAACGGGAGGGCTGACGCCCAGGGACAAGCCATCTACGACCTTCCGGCTGCGGCCCCCACCGCGGCGCCCCGCCCGAGGCGGCGGCCGGTGGTCGTTGATCAGATCGAGACGCGCCGGGAGACGCTTGACCGGCGCTGGGATCCGGGGCCGGGGGCGGGCGAAGAGGCCCGAACCAGCGACATCCAACTTGGAAGGCCAAGCCGTCTAAGCGTTATGACACCGTGCTCAGAGGCCCGAGCGTAGCGTTACGTGAGGCCCGAAGGTCCACGGTCACCCCCGCACGATGGCAGCATCGTCGGGTGAGCCCATTGCGCGAGGCCCGTGCCGCGGTACGCCGTCCGGCCGGTTAGGTCGGACGCGCCGTGAGGAACGACCCAGCCCGAACCGGTCCTTGGGTACGATGGGGCTCACAATTCATATGTCAGAGCGGACTCCACGGCCACGCCCTTACTCATCCTCATGACAGCGGAGGGAGCGCAAATGCCTGCCAGGACCTGGTTCATAACAGGCGCATCGCGCGGCTTCGGCCGCCAGTGGGCCATCGCCGCGCTGGAACGCGGCGACTCGGTTGCCGCGACCGCCCGCCGGACCGAGACCCTGGACGACCTGGCGAAACGCTTCGGCGATCGGCTGCTGCCGCTCCAGCTCGACGTCATGGACCGGGCCGGCGACTTCGCGGCGGTTGCGCGCGCCCACGAGCATTTCGGGCGGCTCGACGTGGTCGTCAACAACGCCGGCTACGGGCAGTTCGGGATGATCGAGGAACTGACCGAGGCCGAGATCCGCGCCCAGTTCGAAACGAACGTCTTCGGCGCGATCTGGGTCACGCAGGCGGCACTGCCTTTCATGCGCGAGCAGGGCTCCGGGCACTTCATCCAGGTCTCGTCGATCGGCGGCGTGCTCGCCTTCGCCGACATCGGCATCTACAACGCTTCCAAATGGGCGGTCGAGGCCTTCAGCGAGGCTCTCGCCCAGGAAGTCGCCGGCTTCGGGATCAAGGTCACGATCGTCGAACCGGGCGGTTTCGCCACCGACTGGGGAGGATCCTCCGCCCAACGCGCCGCGCCGCTGCCCGCCTACGAAAGGAGTCGCGAGGTGGCCAACCGGCTGCGGGCCCGGCGCATCGCCCAACCCGGCGACCCGGCCGCCTCAGCGAGGGCGATCCTGCCGATCGTGGACTCGGACGATCCGCCGCTGCGCATCTTCTTCGGCGACGGACCGCTGGCTATGACGGCGTCGGCCTACGAAGCTCGAATGGCCAACTGGCGCAAGTGGGAGCCGGTTTCGATCACTGCCCAGGGCGAGAAGGTCGGCGCCTGAGGGTCGGGGAGGCGAGTCCTTCCTCTCCAGCCGCGCGGTCCTCGACCGATCGGCCGCGCCCCCGGACCTGGATGGGCGGCCACTAGACAAGCCGGCCGGCGCGCAGCCGCACAAACGAAACGGCCACGAACAGGGCTGCGACCATCGCGAGCAGGGCTGACGCCCGCCGGCAACCGAACCGAGACATGGCGACACTGTCGAGCATGGTTGTCAGCGCATGTCGGGCGGTTTGTCTGCAACCGGCGCCACCGCCGCACTTCGACACGACGACCTGATAGGGGCGTCGTTTGCGGGAGTGGCAGGGCACCCCGCGGCCGCCGATGTCACCGCGCTCGTGCCGTAGCCTTTCCGAAAGGCTGAACTACGGCCCTAGGTCGATCCCCCGATGCAGCTCGACGTTCTCATGGCATTCGGGCTCGGTCGTGGTCCTGCGCCAGAACGCCGCGACACTCTGGCCGGCGATGCCATAACGGCCGATCGAGTGGTTGACGTAAGCGTAAGCCGCCCGCATCTCCTGTTTGGCCTTCATCGCGGCCACCGAGAGGAACTCACAGGTCCCGATTCGCTTGCCGCCGGCGAAGTTGGCCAGATGGCGCCAGACGAGGTTCTTGATGACACCCTTGTCGAACTCCGCGAGGAGCGCTCTGGCCACGGTGTAGTGGTCCGAATCCCCGTGGGGCAAGCCCCGATAAGCGTCGTCTGGGCCGAACCCCTCGAAGACCACGGTGCCCTTGGTCTCGCTTGCCAGCTTCACTATCTCCTGTTCCACGAAACCCAGCTGCACGCCGCCTCCGGTCTCCGGCTCGTGCAGGAAGACCGGCACTATGCCGATGATCGCCAGCGCTGCGGTCGCTTCCTTGTCTCGTGCGACCGCCACCTGTTTGAGGCTTAGTCGCAGCACTGTTCCGGCAGCTGTAGTTTCCCCATCGGTCACAGTAATGAGCACATTCCTGTTGCCGGCTTGCTGAGACTCGTACGATCCGCACTATCGAGACCGCTACGAGCGCAACAAGCGAATAGAGGTATCCGCCGGTGTCAGTGTGTTCGTCGAGGAGGATCTCCGCGCCGTTCAGCTCGCCCGCCATGCGTTTTAGATCACGTAGCATCGGCCCACGGGTGTAGCGCACCCACGAACCAGCGCTAAGGGTGGTGCCGTAGCGGCTGAAGTAGGCGAGGTCGATCAGGTAAAGAAGCTTCGTGAGCTTGGTGCGACCCACTGTCCCGAGCCTGTCGACGACAAGGAGCACCAACTCGTGAACGCGTGTAGGCTCAAGGATGTCGGGCGGGCGATTCATCGAGCTCTTGCATGCGGCGGATGCGCAGGCCACCTGTCTGTCCGGAGTCCGGCAACTCCCAGCATACGCTCCAAGGGCCCGCAAGATGTCGCGGGTACGACGGCCGGCCAACTCCGGCCACCACCGGTCCGTCGAGCTGGCCTTGCGCATTCGCCCCGGTTTCCGTGGCGCTTTCATCACGCGCCTTTCGCGGTCGGCAGCGTTTCTTGCCCCGTTGCAGGCCTCGGGGCCCCGCCTTCCATGCTCGTCCTCACCGAGGGCAGATCCAGCGCAGTCGGCGGCTCCAGCTTCCCCCTCACCCACCCCGCGGCGATGTCGAACGCCTGGCGTCCCTCGCCGAGCTTGTCGAGGGCTTCGGCCTTGGCCGGCTCAACAAGATCCGCGACAAGTTCTCCGGCCCGGAGCGTGATGGCATCCGGATCGTCCGGCTCCGCCGGCTCGACGCCATCGAGCTCGGCGGCACGCATAGAGGCGACCGCGATCTCCTGACTAGCTCTCAACTGCCCCTCGAACGCGGCGGCTATGCCCGGGAAGAGGGCGGAGTGGCCGTCGAGAAAGCGGGCCTCGACGCTCGAGCGGGCCTCTCGGGATGCGAGCAGGTCGTTCACCCGAAGGAGGGTCACCCGGCGGCATAGCTCAAGGCGGCGCAGGTGCGAGTCGTCGGGAGGGTGTTTGCCGCTCCCCTCGGAAAGGAGCAGCGCCAGCTGCGCGGCGAACAGCGCCGCGATGAGCTCCTCGCGATCGAGTAGCTCCTTGGTGGTCACGTTGATGCGCACGACCAGCTCGAACCGAAAGACGGTCTCGCGCAGAGCGCTCCGAACCGCGGCATCAACCAGCTCGGGCCGCTTGCCGCGCATGGCCGTCCGAGCGCCGTGAACCGACTCGCGGGCCAGGCGATCCAGCGGTGCCACCGGCGGGTCCCCGGCGAGAAGGGAGGAGACGTAGGGCACGAGGTCGCCAAAGGCATGGGCCTCGGCCAGCCAGCGCAGGACGAGCTGGGTCGGGGAGAGCGCCTCTTCGATCTTGGCCAGTCGTCTCGACAGCGTCATCGCGGCGGCTCCGGCGGCTCCACTGGGAAGGCCGCATCCTCGTCGGAATGACCGTGGCCAACTGCTGCCTCCACGGCGGTCAGGCGCGCTTCCATGTCGCCTGCCTCGATGAGCTTCCCAGCGCCGGCGGCGGCACTGATGAGGGTGCGGTTGCGTGGGATCGAGTTCTCCAGGGCGAGTGTTTCGATGGCCGCGGTCTCGAGGAGTCGCTGGGCGCTCTCGATGCTGCGCAGACCTGCGAAGTCGTAGATGGTGGCGACGCTCTTGGCCTTACGTCGATGGAGGCCACCGATCCGGCGGGACTCGGCCGCTTCCTCGGCCTTGTCGGGGTCGTGCCAGTAGCAGAGCGCCTTGCCGCGCAACGCTGGGGCACGGCAGCGCAGGCCATCGGGCATCAGAAAGGAGCATGGCTGGCTTACCATCGCTTACCTTTGGTAAGAAGAAGGACCCGTTGGTAAGCCGGCGTTGCTATCTCGCCATCGTGTCGGTCTCTCATAGCGGCTCCCAGCCTTCTGGAGTGACCGCTTGCAGGGCCTTCTCGGCGAGCAGCCTGCCCTTCTCCCACACCTCGTCGCTGAGCCCCAGGCCATCGAGTACGGCCCAGATCACTCCGACCAGCAGGTCGGCCTGCTCCTCGGCGAGCTTGGTCTTCTCGGCCTGACTCATCGCCGGCGGGACCTGCCCGAGCCG
>DASWZK010000037.1:0-20852 GCA_036404515.1 Candidatus Limnocylindrales bacterium | reverse complement strand
AGGAGCTGATCGCGATGATCACGGCCTTCACGGCCCAGTGGAACGAGGGCTCAACGCCCTTCCACTGGGTCAAGACCGCCGACCAGATCCTCGCCAAAGCAGTTCGCAAGCCGCCAGCGACTTCCGAATCGGGACACTAGGTACGAGGCTCGGTCTGGACGAAGTCCGGCGCGGCCCAGGCAGGCTTCGGGTATCGGTAGAAGCCTTCGCCGGTCTTGACGCCGAAGCACCCGCGGTCGACGTACGCTTTGACGAAGTCGGCGTTCTTCCGCCTCTGGGCGTCGCCGGTCTGCCGCGACCAGTAGTCGCTGATGTGCCACACGGTGTCGAGGCCGACTCCGTCCAGCATCCCGAACGGTCCGATCGGCATCTTCATGACCCCCATCCAGGCGCGGTCGACGTCCTCGATCGACGCGATCCCGTTGGCCACGAGCGTGATCGCCGCCTCGTTGATCGCCGTGTACATCGCGTTGAAGACGTAGCCGTAGCTCTCCTTGCGCAGATGAATCGGGATCTGCCCGATCCGTCGGGCGAAGGTGAGCAGCAGCTCGGTCGTCTCGGGAGAGGTACCGGGATGGGGCATCACGTCCACCACGTTCGACGACCAGACCGGCGGGTGGAAGTGCAGGGCCGCGAACCGGTCCGGCCGGCCCGTCGCTGCGGCGAACATGGACGGCAGCAGGGTGGACGTGTTGGTGGTGAAGATCGTCCGCGGCGGGCACAGCCCATCGAATTGCCCCAGCACGCGCCCCTTCAAGGCCGGGTCCTCGGGCACGGACTCGCTCACCAGGTCCGCTTCGGATGCGGCGACCGCCGGATCGCTGGTTGTCACGATGCTCGCGAGCGCTCGCTCGCGCCCAGCCGTGTCGATAACTCCCGTCTTGAGGAGCTCGTCCGCGTAGCCGCGGATGCGCTGAGACCCGGTTTCCAGAGCGGCCGGGTCGACGTCGTACAGCACGACCTGGTAGCCGTGGGTCGCGCATTGCAGCCCGATCTGCAGGCCCATCGTGCCGCTGCCAATGATGAGCACTCGGTGCACCTCGTCGATGTTCATGACACCTCCCAATTTCGCGACCGCCGGACTCCCGGTATGGACTCCGGGCGGTCTCATTCGAAGTGACGCGGGGCGTCTGGCTGCCGTCCACGCGGCGTCGGCTCGCCGGGGCCCACGCCGGCGACTCAGTTGGAGGGTGTGGGCCCGCCGAACAAGCGCCATGCCTCGTTGAGGCTCAACCACCGCCGCAGCAGATCCGGGTCGAGAACGCAGGCCCCCAAGACGAATAGGACGATCAGGACGATCGCAACGACCATTGCCAGTCGCGCCCTTTTGCTCGGGGCTCCAACCAGTTTCTCCTGCTCTGGATCCAACTGCATCCCCTCAGGGCGTCGGGCCTCTGGCGGCTGCGCGTTCATTGGTACGGCGTGGCGACCATGCCCGCCCTCCTCTGGTCGGTCTTGCGACAAATGAGCGACCGACGGTCCATCCCCGCTACCGTGCTTCCGGCGCCCCGCTCGGTCAAGTGCCGACGATCCTGGCCGTAGTCCGGCCAGTCGAGCAGCTGCGTCGGGGGCAAACTTGACACCAGACTCAACCTCGCGGCACGGCCCACCCCGCGACGGCGTCAACCGCTCGCTGCCAGGACTTGCGACCCTCCTCTCGCCGATCGGCGCCGATCCGCGGCTCGAAGACCCGCGTCTCGCCCGGCATCGGGGGCAGGTCCCCTTCGCCCTCCCAGAAGCCTGCCCCAAGCCCGGCCAGCAACGCGGCCGCGCGGGCGGTCGTCTCCTGAAACGACGAACGGACGACGGGTACCCCGAGCCAGTCGGACTGGATCGCGCACGCTGTGTCGCTGGCGGAGAGGCCGCCGCCCACCTTGAGCCTGGCCACCCGCACGCCGGCCCTGGCGTCGATCTCGTCGAGGATCGCTCCCAGTTGTAGGCCGATAGAATCGAGGAGTGCGCGGGCGATATGCGCGCGCGTGTGGCCCAGGGTGAGACCCAGCAGAGAGCCGCGCGCTCCCCGCACGTTGTACGGGACGTTGAGCCCGGTGAAGGCGGGCACGAACACGAGGCCGGCCGCGTCCGGCACCGTTTCGGCGAGCTGGCTGAGCTCCTCGTCGGTCGCGATCATGCCGATACCTTCCCGCAGCCAGCGCACGGCGGCGCCCGTGACCGTCGTGTCGGCCTCAAGGCAATACGTGGGGCGGTCGTTCAGCAGCCAGGCGAGGTAGACCTTGATCGTGTCGAGCACGGGGGCCCGGTCGCCGAGACAGACGTCCACGAACGACGCGGTTCCGTGCGTACACTCGGCGCTGCCGACCGTGCGGCAGTCGTATCCGAACAGGGCAGCCTGCTGATCGGCGATCATCGCCCGAACGGGCACCCTGGTGGAGTCGAGGTGGAGCCAACCGAACTCATCGACGGTCCCGGCGACGTCGGGCAGGGTGGCCCTCGGCACGTTCAAGTAGGCGAGCCAGTCGGCCCAGTAATCACGCGCCCGGAAGTCGTAGAGGCACATGCTCTGCGCGAGCGACACATCGACCCGGTGGCCGTCGGACCGGCCGAGCGCGTTGAGCACCCAGAGAGCCGAGAGCCCGATCCGCAGCCGGCCTTCACGGGCCGCCTCGACGACGACCGGGTCGTTGGCCAACCGCCACTTGAGGTGGAGCGCCGCGCTGTACGGTCCGGGCCAGTATCCCAGGCGCGAGCGGCACTCGGCGACTAGAGGCCAGGCGCTCAGGTCCCGTTCGAGCGGCTGCGTTCGCAGGTCCTGCCAGGTGATGGCGTTCGCCAGCGGGAGACCGCTGCCTGCGTCCCATACGAAGTCGGTGTCCCGCTGCGACGCGATCCCGCAGGCGGCCAGCTCGGCCGGCCCGATTCCGGCTTGAACGAGCGCCGCGTCTATCGCCTCGCGCACTCCCGAGGCGACGACCAGCGGATCCTGCTCGACGCGATCGGCCGCCGGGTGGAGTCGCGCGAGCGGGCGATAGCCGTAGCCGCGGACCGTGCCGTCGCGGTCGAGCACCAGCGCTCGGCTTCCGCTCGTGCCCTGGTCGATGCCGAGGAGATAAGCCTTCATCGGTGCTCCTGGACGGCAGGGTCGGACCGGCGGGTGCGGGTCGGCGACCCCGGCACGAGGTAGCGCCTCTTACGGTAACAATTCCCCGAGCCGGCCGAGCACGAACGTCGGTTCGATCGCCGATCGACCCAGCATCGCCGCGGTTGTGGCCCCGGTGAGAGCCAGAGCTGCCGCCATGCCTGCGTTGAGGCCCATCAGCACGTCCGTCTCCAGGCGGTCGCCGGTGATCAGGCACTCCGCCGCCGGGAGATCCAGCATGGCCAGCGCCGCGTCGCTCATGTAGCGAGACGGCTTGCCGACGATGGCCTCGCAGGAGACACCCGTGCACGCCTCCACAGCCGCGATGACGGAAGCCGCGTCGGGCTCGCCGCCGCCCGGCACCGGGCAATAGCGGTCCCCGTTGGTGGCGAAGAAGCGCGCCCCGGCTCGGATGGCGTCGAAGGCCCCCTGGAGCTTCGGGTAGGCGAAGGTCCGGTCGAAGCTGGCGATCACCGCTTCCGTCCGCGCGGCCTCGGCGACGATCTCGAACCCGGCCGCCGCGAGCGCGCGCACGAGCGGCTCCTCGCCGATGACGAAGAGCCGGGCGCCCGGCATCCGCTCCTGCAGAAACCGGACCAGCACCTGGGTCGACACGAGGATGTCGCCGAGAGGGGTCGGAAGCCCCAGGCGCGTGAGCTTGGCGGCGTACTCATCGGGCGGATGAGTCGGGTTGTTCGAGAGAAAGACCGTGCGACAGCCCAGGGCGCGGAGGCGAGTGATTGTGTCGCCGGCCGTGGGGAGGAGCGCATCGCCCAGGTAGACGGTCCCGTCGAGGTCGAAGACGTACCCGCGGTAGAGGCGGTCCGGGCGCGCCATCACGCTTCGACGCGGACGGTGTCCCCAGAAAGGGCCGTCAGGACCATCCCGTCTCCCGCAAGTTCGGAAGGACCGTTTCACGCTCGGGATCTGGTGAGCCCGCAGGGATTCGAACCCTGAACCAATTGATTAAGAGTCAATTGCTCTACCGTTGAGCTACGGGCCCACGGCCGCGAAGGATACATCAAGGTGGGCCGCCCCGATTGCATCGGTTTGCCTCGAACGCTCCCGCATCACCCCGGCCGAGTGCGACCCTCGGCTGCCGGCGTGCCGGCCATCAGCTGGCGGAGGATTGCGTCCGCGGCCGCATATGGGTCCAGTTCGTGAGAGGCGACACTCCGGAGCAGATCGCCGGCTGCGGACCGCTCGGTGGCCGCTCCCTGCTCGCCGGCCGGAGGCATGTCCCCGGCGCCTTCGAGCGATCGCACCCGCTCGTGCAGCCGGTCCACCAGAACCGCCCAGACCTGGGCCTCGGCCCGCTTGAGGCGCACAGCCTCGCGCTCGCCGGCGGCGACACCGGATCGATGGCGATCGACGGCCGCCACCAGCTCTGGAACGCCATCGCCGTTGACAGCGGTCGTGACCAGCACCTCCGGGTGCTTGGGTGCCGGCTTGCCCGGTCGGGCCTCCTGGGGCGCGTCGGCCAGCATCGCGCGGAGCTGGGACGCGGCCCGGTGGGCACCGGGGCGATCGCCCTTGTTGACGACGATGATGTCGGCCACCTCGAGCAGACCCGCCTTGATGGCCTGTATCTCGTCGCCCATCTCGGGCGCCTCGACGACCACCGTCGTGTCGGCAGTTGCGGCCACCTCCACCTCGCTCTGGCCCGTGCCGACGGTCTCGATCAGGACAGCGTCGAAGCCCGCCGCGTCGAGGACGGCGGCCGCGGCCGTTGTCGCCGACGAGAGCCCTCCGGCGTGGCCGCGCGAAGCCATCGAACGAATGAAGACCCCGTCATCCAACGCGTAGGCCTGCATCCGCACCCGATCGCCCAGGAGAGCTCCGCCGGTGATAGGGCTCGACGGATCGACCGCGACGACCGCCACCGGCCGTCCGGCACGGCGCAACTCGGCGATCAAGGCCGCAACAAGCGTGCTCTTGCCGGCTCCCGGGGGCCCGGTGACGCCGATCAGCTGGGCGCGCCCCGCCAGCGGATAGAGGCGCCGGAGAGCGGGCTCGGCGAGTGGCGATCGGTTCTCGACCGCAGTGAGCACCCGCGCGAGGGCTCGGCGGTCACCCGCCAGGGCGGCGTCACAGAGCGCGTTCGCCCGCTCCGCAATCGCGGCCTCGTCAACCTCCGGGGCGCGCGTGTCGGCCACCTCGGTCCGAGCTAGCCCCGCGGCCGGGCGTTGGCCCGCAGGAAATCGGCCACCTCGGCGATCGTGGTGCCGGGCCCGAAGACAGCGGCAACGCCGCACTCCTTGAGAGCCGGCACGTCGTCATCCGGGATGATCCCGCCGGCCGTCACCAGCACGTCGCCAAGGCCGCGGTCGCGAAGCAGTCGGCAGACGCGCGGCACGAGCGTCATGTGCGCACCCGACAGAATGGACATCCCGACGACGTCGACGTCCTCCTGCAGCGCGGCGGTCACGATCATCTCGGGCGTCTGGCGCAGGCCCGTGTAGACGACCTCGAAGCCTTCGTCGCGAAGGCCGCGGGCGAGCACTTTGGCTCCGCGATCGTGTCCATCGAGCCCGGGTTTGGCAATCAGAACCTTCAAGGGTCGATCGGTCATGCTCGGATGATAGCGGGCGGCTGCCGGACGATCGCGATGAACAAGCGGCGGCGCTCCCGATCTTTGTCGGGCGTCCGCCCTCAGACCCTGGGGACGGCCCGCTCCAGGTGGGCCATGAACTCGTCGCGAGTCTGCTTGCTCGCCCTGAACGCACCGAGGATGGCGCTCGTGACGAGCGTGGCGCCCCCCTTCTGGACGCCGCGCATCGCCAGGCAAAGGTGCTCCGCCTCGATCACGACGCCGACACCGTACGGGTTCAGCCGCTCCTGGAGGAAGTCGGCGATCTGCTGCGTCATGCGCTCCTGGACCTGGAGCCGGCGAGCGTACATCTCCACGATCCTGGGAATCTTCGAAAGCCCGATGACACGTCCGCGCGGCAGGTACCCGACCGCGGCCGTGCCGAAGAACGGCAGCATGTGATGCTCGCACAGGGAGTAGAACGGGATTCCTTTGACGACGACCATCTCGCTGTAGCCGACGTCGAAAAGGGCGCCGTTGATGAGGCGATCCGGGTCCACGCGGTAGCCGCAGGTGAGCTCGAGCCACATCCGATGCATCCGCTCGGGGGTACGCAGCAGGCCTTCGCGTTCCGGGTCCTCGCCGATCTCGACGAGGATCTGGCGCACGGCACTCTCAATGACCCCGGACCTGCCAGCCCCCTCCCCAGCCGCCGGCTTCTCGGCGGCATCAACGCGCTCGTCGTCCTCGCCACGCTCGATCTCGTCGATCATCTGGCGCACATGCGCCTCGAGGTCGAGCTTGTGGCGTTCGGACGGCTGATCGGTCGGCATCGTTGGCTCCTTCGGTCGAATCCTACGCCGCCGCGCCGGTCGAGTCTCCGCTTGCGAGTCGGGGGACCGTCGGGGCCGTAGCATAAGCGCATGGCCAAGAGAGCCAGGGGCAGTGCCCGCCGACGTCAAGCGACCGAAGGGTTCGGCCGGTTCGAGGAGCTCGTGCAGCGCGCGCTCGACGCGATCCCGCAGCCGTTCGCGCGCGCGCTCGACGAGGTGGCCATCGTCATTCAGGAAGAGCCGTCTCCGCAGCAGCTTCGCGAGTCCGGGCTCGGGCCAGGAGAGGGTCTCTACGGGCTGTACGAGGGCATACCCAGGACCGAGTACGCCGCCGATTGGGCCTTCCTGCCGAACAAGATCACCCTCTTCTCGAATGCGCTGCTGGAGGACTACCCGGACCCGGCCGAGCTGGAGCACGAGGTCTGGATCACGGTGATCCACGAGCTGGCCCACCACCTCGGCATCCCGGAGGCGCGCCTGCACGATCTTGGAGTCGGCTGAGGGCGGGGCTGGCCCGAACGCGGGGCTGGATCGCGGCCGATACCATCGGGTCGAGTCGGCAACCGACAAACCCGATGCAACCCCGGGGGCGCGGCGAGCATCGTACAGGTAGAGGCAACACGAGGGAGGCAGATGGAGCGAGCGCTCGTCGAGAGAGCCCGATCGGGCGATCGCACCGCCTTCGACAACCTCGTACGAAGCCGGGTCGATGCCGTGTACCGGACGTCACTCGCGATTCTCGGCGATCAGGCCGACGCCGCCGACGCGACGCAGGAGACGTTCGTCTCGGCGTGGAGCCATCGCGACGCGCTGCGCGACCCCGAGGCCTGCGATGCCTGGCTCGGGCGGATCAACCTGAACGCCTGTCGCCAGCAGCTGCGCCGTCGCGGCCGAACCAGGGTTCGCGAGATCCAGCTGCTCGACGGCGAAGACGAACGCGAGCCGGTTTCAACCGAGCGAGCGCTCGACGATCAAACGGCCGACGCCGACGTCTTCGATCGAGCCTTCTCCAGGCTCTCGATCGACGACCGAGCCCTCCTCGTCCTGCACCACCTCCAGGAACGCCCCGTTGCCGAGATCGCGGCCGTGCTGGAGGCGCCCGCCGGAACCGTCAAGTCCCGACTCCACCGCGCAAGGGCTGCGCTCGAATCGGCCCTGGCGAAGGAGTCGCGATGAACAGCGAGCTTCCTCCGATCGACTCCGACATGCGCGAGCAGCTGGCCCGACGTGCGGCCAGACGGCTGCCCGACGGGCTCCTTTCGAATGTGACGGCGGCGCTGGACGGGGCGCCGAGTGACCGGCCGCGCCGGCTGCCGATGGCCCGCCTGACGGCACCGGCCTCTTGGCGCTCACCACGCCTCGCCGCTGCGACGAGCATGGCCCTCATCGCGGTCCTGGCGGTCGCCGTGATTGCCATCCCCAGGTTCGTACCGACGCCCGCATCGGCCGCCTACCCGGCTGACCGGGCGCTTACGACCGCCGAGCTGGCGTCGATTCTGGCCGGGCCGCCGCTGGCGGTGAACACGACGCTCGTCGTCTCGACGACGATCGACGTGCGGACGTATGTGTGCCCGATGAACCGATATCCGACGGTCGGCACCATCCGCGCCATCGGCCCGCAGGTCTGCGTCATGGGGGCAACGCTGGCGGCGCAGCTTCCCGGCCCGGCCGCGACCGGCGTCTTCGCGTTTCGGTACCTCGGACCCGGCTACCTGGGGCTGCTCGGTGAGATCAAGCCGGCTGCTGACTCCAGACTGGCTTTCTCCGTCGCCGACGACTGGCCGCTCGGCGGCAAGACATTCCTCGTCGAGGGCTGGCTCGGGGCCGATGCAATCTCGTGCCCAACCTACGTCGCCACCACGGGCGGCGACCCGCTCGATCCCGACGGCGCCGACCAGTGTGAGTTCAACTGGATGTCCGACGCCGATCCTAACCCGCAGTCATCTTCGTCTTCCGGCGGCCTCCTGCCGGTGCCGAAGCGCCTTATTGAGGCCGGCGGGATGCGCCTGATCGACGACGTCCCGGGCGACGCTCCGGTCCACGGCGTCTTCGTCGTCCGCTCCGTAGCCGAGCAGTGCTCGAACGCCTCTCCGCAAAGCGACGTCGGCTGCTCCGCGTGGCGCGTCCTGGCGAAGGTCGCCGATGTGGCGCTGCCGAAGGTGATCCCAACCGCCACGCCCCAGCGGGGCACGACCTGGGATCAGGCGCAACACCCGCTGACGACAGCGGAACTGGGGGCCGTCGAGGACACCGGGATTCTCTATCTCTACGACACGATCGTCGCCGACGTGAAGGTCCAGCAGGCGCCCGCGGGCGCGTGCTCGGAGCCAACCGGCATCGTCGGCTTTGCTCCTGGGGTCGTCGGCGTCGTTACCGGCCTAGACCCGCCGGTCTGCCTGTACGCAGCTACGGGCACGACGGCCGCGGACGGCATTCTGGTCCTGAGGTCGCTGGGCCCGCGCCAGCTTGGCTACATGGCGACTGTGACTCCGGCGGCCAACAGACTGGCATACGGGGCCACGGACCAATGGCCCGACGGCTTCTTCCTGGTCCAGGGCTGGCTCGACACGGATGCCAACGCCTGTGGAGCGTCCGGCATGCCTGCATTCGGCGGACCGCAGCCGCTGTCCCCAGGCTACGACGCCATGTGCCACGCCGCGATCAGTTCGTCCGCCGTGACACGTCTGTCTGCCATCGCCCCGGCCAGTGCGACCGCCGGCAGCTCGCACGGCATTGCGGAAACGCCCGCCATTGGCACGACGAGCGCCCCCGCCGGCTCTGAGGCCGCCGTTCCTACCTACCCAGTTCCGCCAGATGGCCGAGCTGTGGACGCGGCTCCCTACTTCGAGTTCACCAGCACCGAGGGGAGCGCCGCGTTCCCCGGCTACCGACCAACGTCCGGGTCCGTCAGCGGAGTCTTCCTGGTCGGCAAAGTCGAGACCTGCATGCTTCTCGACCCGGCCGACTGCGAAACCTGGTCGGTGCTGGCGAAGATTCGACCTCTGACCATTCCGTCCGTCCCGACGGCCGCGCCCACGACGGCCCAGCCGCCAGCCACCCCGGTCATCGGCGGGTCGTATCCGGCCGATCGTCCACTGACGACCGACCAGCTCGCCAGGTCCATGGCGGCCGGGATCGCGAAGGACCAGGTGGTGGTGGCGCAGGTCACGTTCGCGACGATGAACGGCTGCCCCGGCTTGGGCAGCTACCAGTCGATCGGGCTGCTGGCCTCGACTAGCCTCTGCGTCGTCGGGATCGACGACGGCGACCCCAACCACTCCCCGGTTGATCCGTCCCAGTCGCCGGTCGGTGCGTCAGGCGTGTACGCCTTCCGGGTGCTCAACTCCACGACGCTGGGCTTCATGGCGACCGTGGACTCCTACGTGAACGCCGGGGATTCCTGGCCGGCGGGCAAGACGATCGTGGTGACGGGCTGGGTCGACTCCCTTGGGGGCATATACAGCTGCCCGATGCAGCCCGCGGTCAGCCCGGAACCGCTGGACCCGGGTACGGAGGTCTTCGACTGTGGCCCGCAGCTCTGGCTTTACCCGGAGCAGTTCCCGGTCCCGCTCGCGAGCGAGCCGCCGGCCTCCGCCGGCGGGCATCCCGTCATGGCGCCCGACTACCCGGACGGCGGACTTGAGGCCCTCACCGCCAGCCGCCAGACGTACCTGGTCCGCGACGTCACCACGGATCGCGTCAGCGCGAACAGTCCGCCCGACAGGCACTCCGGCTGGCAGATCATGGACGGTGTCGATCCCCTGACCGTCCCGCCCGCGCCGGCCGCGACCGCGACCCCGACGCCGGCCCTCAGCGGCATCATCGGCAGCGGCGAGCGGCCGCTGACCGAAGCCGAGTTTGCAGCCGACTGGGCCGCGGCCCAGGACCGCCTGACTGGTCGTATCGCGATCATCAAAGGGCCGGTTCCGGTCGGCTTCCAGTGCACGTTCGGCCCATCCATGGGCGACGCGATCGACGCCACCTGCCATGGAACTCCGCTGGACGGCACGATTGCACCCGAAGGTTACTGGGCCGTGAAGGTCGGGGCGGACGGCCGGCTCTCGATCGTCGGGGAACTTGCGACGCCGCAGAGCGGCTTCGTCTTCACCCTGGCGCAGGCGCAGTCGGCGAACATCGAAGCCGGGCGCGTCTTGATCGTCGACGCCTGGCTCGACTGGGCGAACGACTGCGACGTCCTACCCACGCAGCCGAATTCGGCCCCCTGCGAGTACTCCCTCCTCACGCCGCAGCAGGTGACTTGGATGCATATGCGGACGCTGTTCCCGTACGACACCGTGCGCCCTCTCTGGTTCGTGCAGGGCGACGCATACACCGCCTTCGGCGCCGGCAACCACGTCACGGCGGCCCACGGTCTGTACCTGGTCACCGTGCCGTCGTCCGGGGACGCAACGATCCTCGCCCGCCTCGAGCCGATCACCTGACCCCCGAAGGCGATTCGGAGTCGCCCTCGGCGGGCCGCGGCGGTAACATGCGGGCACCAACCGTCGGAGCCGAAGGCCGCCACGCGGCCACCACCAGGAGTGGGTCGAATGCCGGGCTTCACCCCGTTCACCAGCAACTACCAGGACCTCTCGAGCAACCAGGGCTACCAGTTCGAGTTCCGCTGCGACATCTGCGGCAGCGGCTACAGAAGTGAGTTCCAGAAGAACGTTCTCGGCATGGGCGGATCGATCCTGGGCGGCGCCAGCAGCATCCTGGGTGGCCGTTTCTGGGGCGCTGCCAACGCGGCGAACACGGCTCAGGACATCACCGACCGCGACGCTCGCGACAAGGCCCTTCAGAAGGCCTCGAACGAGATCATGCCGTTGTTTCACCGCTGCGTGCGGTGTAACAACTGGGTCGACGAGACCTGCTTCAACAAGCAGCGCGGCCTGTGCGTCAACTGCGCCCCGAACCTCGCGACCGAGATGGAAGCGGAGCGGTCGTCCGTCGAACTCAACCAGATGCGCCAGGCGATGCAGGGCCAGCAGGTCTTCTCGGGCGACCTCAGCGCACGCGCGACCGAATGCCCCAACTGCGGCAAGCCGATCGGCAGCGAGAAGTTCTGCGGCAACTGCGGCACACCTCTCGGCACGCCGAAGTGCAGCAAGTGCGGCGCCGAGCTTGCGGCCGACACTCGCTTCTGCGGCAACTGCGGCAACAAAGTCGCCTGAGGACACGCCCGGGGTCCGCCGCCGACAAACTCGCCCAAGGCCGCCAGCCGGCGAAGTCGAGGGCCGCACTCACGCGGCCAGGTCGAGATGCGGCCCCTCCGGGGGCTGATCTCGAAGCGCTTACCCGGCCACGGTCCCGCAGATCGTGCAGAAGCGGGCGCCGGCAGGTAGCGGCGCGCCACAACCTGAGCAGGGGCCAGCCGACCTGAGGACCGGCGGAGCCGCGTCCGGATTGAGGGGCAGGCGGGGCGCCGGCGGGACTGGCTGCGCAGCGAGAGCCGCTGAACCGGCAACGGCCGGGGCGGGCGCCTGAGCAACCGGAGGCGCCGCAGTGGGGGTGGCGGCCCCTGGACTCGTTGCCGTCCCGCGCGGCGCCACTGCACCCCGAGGCGGGGCCACCAACGATTGGCCGCACGACGGACAAACCACCCAGGCCGGGTCCTCGACGATCTTGCGGCAGTTCTGACAGCGCTTGGGCGCAAACGGGTCGACCTGGCCGCAGAACGGACAGGCGGCGACGGCCCGGTCGATGAACTTGTTGCAGTACGGGCACGGGTGCTTGAAAGTGGGCATCGTTCGCTCCTCTAACCTGCAGTGCCCGAAGGCCCGGTCCTCTCGCTCGCTCCGGTGGCCTGGCCACGCGGGCCGTCAGCCGCCGCAGAGTCTGCAGCGCTCTCGGCGTCCTCGTCGCCCTCGCCCCCGGTGCCTGAATCGTCGCCGCCGCCATCGCCACCGGCAGCAGATATCTCCGACTCCTGGGCCGCGCGGCCCGGCCACTCCGCCGCCTCGTCCTGCGCGGTCGAGTGCCAGCGGATCAAATCGGCTACGGCCGCGGACCAGCTGGCGGGGTCGCGATGGACGATCCGGGCCACGAATCGGCTCCTCGCCCAGGCCAGGCTCGGCAGCACCGCCAGAGCAAGCCGGTAGCGCAGGTACTTCGGCAGCCGTAGCTGGTCGGCCGGAAGAGCCATCGGCTCGCGCAGGAAACGGCAGTCGACGAGCGCCTCGCTTATGTCACGGACCGCCTTCTCGCCGGCGATCCCGAGCCGCTCGGGTGGCTCGCCCTTGTACTGCGCGCGCGGCATGACGCGGTAGAAGTACGTGGCGTGCGCACCGGCGCTGACCAGCTCCAGGGCCACCAGATTGCCCGGCATGGCGACCAGGAACCAGATCTTGGGCTCGGCCCCGCCCGGATCCACCGGCGACATCGCAACCCACCGAGGCGCCGCCGCGCCGGCCGTCCGGCACAACGACTGGTAACTCTCCGAAAAGGTCGGCTCGCCGAGGACGGCGGTCTCGACGATCGGCCAGCCCTCGCCGAATGCGTCCGGTCGAGTGGGCCGGCCGTCGACGAGCAGGTTCGAGGCCTTCTGGCGGACCCCGAACGGAGCATCGGGCATCAGCTGCTCCACAAAACCCGAAGCGTCGGCAAACGCGCCGTCGCGCAACTTGCCCAGCGTGTCGTGGATGCGCGTGGCCGCGGTCCCCAAGCCACGCAGGGTGAGCGTCCCGGGCTCGCCGTCGATCGTCGCATCGCCGGGGCTCGGCAACGTGACCGTCGCTATCGACGCCCGCCGGAAGTGGATCCAGGTTGCCCGTTCGTCGAGCGGGCAAACCACGAAGCCCCACGGATGAACGACGAGCTGCCCGACCCCAGTGGCCGGGGCGGCGGGTCCGTCCGGACCGGGACCGAGCGGGCCGGTCGTGGGCGCCCAGGCGAATTCGACCAGCTCGGCCGGTTCGTCGGGAACCTTTACCAAACCGTCGGTGAGGCGCTGCTTCAACCGAAGCTCCCGCAGCAGCCGAACCATCGGCCCGAGGCGATCGCCGAACTTCTCGAGCATGAACCGCATCGCGTCGGGGCCTTCGCCAAACACGACGAGGGCGGTCGACTGCTGGATTGCGATCAGGCTGAGGTCGCGAAAGCTTGCCCGAATCGGCCGCCCGGCCCCGATCTCGAGCGTCAGGCCGGTTGAGTCGATGCTGACGATCGCCGGCTCCAGAACCGTGCTCGGTCCGGCCAACCGGCCCTCGCCCTGGATCTCGATCGTTTCGAGCTTCCCGCCCGCGCCGTCGCGAGCCATGTCGCGTCCGGTCTGGAGGCGGACGTCGCGAGCATCGCGGCCGCCGATCCGCATCCCGCGCGGATCGCGAGCATCGTGGCCCTGCATCGCCCCAAGGCCGAACAGGCCGGCGAGACTTTGTAGCTGACCCGGGCCAAGGCCGCCGCCCGCCATCCTCGGATCGCGCATGTCGCCGCCCATTCCGCCTCCGAGCCCGCCCTCCATCCCGCCCCCCAGCCCGCCACCGAACGCGCCGCCGTCATCCATGACGCCATCGTAGCCAGAACCGGCACGTCCGGCGGGACGGCCTGGCAGACGCGCCGCGGCGTTTGTCTCCGAAGAGCGCCCGCCGCCGAGCCTCCTTGCGTTATTGCGCAAACTGTTGTAGATTCCGTCCATGCTCGACACGGGCGATCTCGAGACCGCGAGACGGCGGAGTGCGGCGGTGGCAAGGGCCCTCGCCGACCCCAAGCGCCTCTGCGTCCTCCAGTCCCTCGCCGATGGAGAGCTATCGGTGCGAGAGCTGTCCGAACGAGTCGGCTGCCACGTCCCGAACATGAGCCAGCACCTGGCCGTCTTGCGGAACTCGGGGCTTGTCCTGACCCGCCGGGACGGCAACGCGATCTACTATCGCCTCGCGGATGCGCGGGTCCTAGAAGCGTGTCGGCTGCTCCAGACAATCGCCGGCTGAGCCTCGATGCCGGCCAAGACCGTCAGGTAGAAAGGACCATCGCCAGGTGGCCGAAGTCAAAGTAGTCACGGACGAGACGTTTGAACAGGTCGTCCTCAATTCGGAGCGGCCGATCATTGTCGACTTCTGGGCGACCTGGTGCGGTCCGTGCCGGATGGTCGCCCCCGAGCTCGAGCGCATCGCTCAGAAGTACGCGGGCTCGATCGACGTCGTCAAGATGGATGTCGATGCCAACCCGAGCGTCTCCCAGGCCCTCCAGATCATGACTTTGCCGACCATCGCCTTCTTCCGCCCCGGCCAGCCACCGATGGCTGTCGTTGGAGCGATGCCGGCCGAGCAGTTCGAAGCGAGATTCGGCCTGTCGCAGTACGCTACGGCCAAGCCCAGCTGAGTTAGCGCTCCGCTTCGAAACGATTACCAAACGGGGCCCCTCGGCTCCGTCCCAACGACCCCGGCCTCCCCCCTCGGGCCGGGGTCGTGCTCTGTAATCGTGAATACCGACAGACGGCCGACGCAGGCCGATCAGTCGGTCGAGATGCCTACCTCTTCCGACTCCCCTACGAGCCGCCACGCGGCCTCGAACCAGGCCGTGGCGCGGTCCAGAGTGAATGAGTCGGGCGCGGCCGGCACCAGTGCGACCCAGTCGGAGCCGCGAGCGGAAGGTGCCGTGTCGGGCGTCCGAAGCGCAGCGGCAACGATGTCCTCGCGCAGCCGAAAGGCGAATCGGCCGAACTCCCAGGTCGCGAACAAGGTGCCGGCCCGGCCGTACTCGACAGCTTCGCCTGCCTCCCGGCGCCCAACGCCCTCCAGCTCACCGGCCAGTCGGTCGATCGCCTCCGACGGGCTTTCAGCCGGAATCTCGCCGTCCTCGGCACGCTGACCTGCCATCCATTCACTCCTCTCGGTTACGGGTAACTCCGCGCGCCCGAGCCGATACAGGACGGCTCAGCGACCGGCGGCCGAGAGGACGGCCCGGAGATCGACTTCGTGCTCGGTGTAATGCTCCGTCGTGTTGCCGAGCAACGACCTGAGGAGGTCCGGGTCCTTGAGCCAACGCGTTTCGGGCACCACGGTCAAGTAGCCGCGCAGCTCGCCCGGCATCGTCGAGAAGCGGTGCCGGACCTCGGTCATCGGCAGGACGGCCCACTCCGTCTGGTATCGAGCGTTGAGGAGATCGCCCTGAGCCTCCCAGTCGTTGGTGATCGCCCGAAACCGCTCGTACGTCGGACTGTCGGGCCCGAGGGCCAACTCACGGGTGACGCTGAGCATCCACTCGATCCAGACCGAGAGGTGGGCCATCAAGTCCCGGCCGCTCCAGCCGTGCGCGCCCTCGACGGATCGCTCGAGTTGCTCGTCGGTCAGTTCGAGGAGGGCCTCGAAGGGCCGCCAGGCATCGCGCTCTTCTTCGAGAAAGGAGAACCCGTCCGCATACACACATTGATGGTAGCGCGGCGTTGGTAGCGCGGCGTCGTCTCGGCAGCTTGCGAGGCGATCGCGAGCCGGGCGAAGCGACGGCGAGGTCGGCGCTCGGCCCGGGTCAGGTCTTCGCGGTCCAGGGCGTTCCGCACGCGGTGCCAGCATGCGCCGAACTTAGGGGCTGTCCGACCGAGATCCTACGGGCCATTGCGGTTCCGCCGCCGGGCGGTAGCTTGGGTGTTGGCCGCCGACGTCGGTACCGAGGGTCCAGGGGCGTCGGACACGGGCCGGGTCATTCGCGACTTCCGCTCTGGAGACGAACCGCGTTCGTATGAGGAGGCCGCCGGACCCGACCACGACCCGAACAACCAGGATAGTCGGCCTGCATGGGCCTTTGGTCGGCGGTCAGGCCTCATACCCCGTCACGGGATCGGAACGGTCCGCCAGTCGAGGCGGGCCGTTCCGTTTGGGGCCCTCCGCCCCTCGAGATGAAGGCGTCGAGTCGCGGGCGCCTGACCGGGCCACCTCCGAGATAGCGCAGAACGACTCGAGCCGGCAAACCGATCGTGGGGTCGCGGTCGACCGTCCGCACGATCCAATCGACATAGGACGGTTCGATGGTTGCCACCTCGCCCAGGGTCAGGCCCGCGAACTTACCGAACTTAAGGCGCGTGTTCAACGCCTGGTCGAGCGTCGGCAGATCGGCCTCCAGGGTCGGTCCGCGGCGTCGGAGCGTCGGCCCGCTGGGGGTCGATGCCCGGGGCGGTTCGTGACCTTCGGCCGAACGCGCCCGCGGCGGCAACCCGGGGAGTGGACTGTGTTCCAGCGGGCGCAGCGTGGAGTTCCGGGGCCACAGCAGCGAGCTGGTGTCGATGCGGGCCGTGACGGGCCGCGTCGGATGCGGCTGCGGGCTCCATCCCGGGCGGCGGGCCGCGGGGCCGGGCTCGTAATCAGCCCGCGCCCCCCCGGCCGTGGCAGCACCGCCGCCCGCGGCCCGGGCCGCTCGTGCCGCCGCGTCTCGATGAACGTGCCGCCTGTCCGGGTCGCGTAACTCCTGGTACGCGGCGTTGATCTCGGCCATCGTCCGGTTTGCCCGTCGCTCGAGAGCCGGATCGCCACTCGCGATGTCAGGATGGTGCTGGCGCGCGAGCCGACGCCAGGCAACCTTGATGGCGTCCGTGGTGGAGTCGAACGGCAGCCCGAGCACGGTGAAGGGGTTCCGCGGCATCCTATCAGTCTACCGTGGAGGAGAAAACGTCACGGACGGACGCCCGGCTTCCACGCCGAGAGGGCTTGGAGCGCGCTCTCGCGGGGCCTCTCTTGACAGGCGGCCGTCCCTGACGTCCCCTAACGTCATGTCAAGACGCAAGCCTTCCAAGAGAGTCAGGTGGCTCAGGCCGGCCCTGGCAGTCGGGGCCCTGACAGGATTCGCCGCGGCTTACCGCTTTGCGCTGCGATACCGCGAGCGAGGCGGGCTCCCGCGACGCAGCGCGGTCGAGACGTCTCCGGGCGAATTCGGCCTCGACTTCGAGGACGTCGCCATTCCAGCCGGCGACCACAATCTTTCAGCGTGGTTCGTGCCGGCTGGTCCCGAACGGCCGAAGCCCAGACGCCGTCGAGGCCGGGCCGCAGCGACGGCGACCGGGTCCGCAGAAGCCCCGTCTTCCGCTGCCGCACCGTCCGCCACGGCCCCCGTACCGGGCCCCACCAATGAACGCCGGCCGGCGATCGCCATCGTCCACGGTTGGGAGTCGAACCGCGGACGTACTTTGGCCCACGTCCGGTACCTGCACGCCGCCGGCTTCCACTGCCTGGTCTTCGACGTGCGTGGCCACGGCGACAATCCGCCCGAAACGCTGCCGATCAACATCCCCGAGTTCGCCGACGACACGGCGGCGGCGGCGCGATGGCTTGCCGCCCGGCCCGAGGTATCCGCCGTTGGCGTTCTCGGCCACTCGATGGGCGCCGCCGGCGCAATCGTCGCGGCGTCTCGCGAGCCGTCGATCAAGGTGGTGGCCAGTCTCTCCGCCCCGGCCGATCTGGTCAGGATGACCCGCCAGACCTTCGCGATGGCTGAGATGCACATCCCCGAACCGATAGCCACTCCGCTCGCCTGGTTCACCGCGGCGATACTGCTCGCACCGAGACGCCATTCGGTCGAGAGTGCCAGCGCTGTCGCCGCCGCGGCACGCTATCGTGGACCGCTGCTCCTGATCCACGGCGCCGAGGATCGCGGCGTCCCCGTGGAGCATCTCGAGCACATCGGCAGGGCAGCGATCGCTCACCGCGGTCCGAACGACCCTCCCGTCGAAACCCTGGTTCTTCCCCAATTCGGGCATCGCTGGCTCTACGAGGACGCCGGCTGCCGCCGCAAGACGGCCATGTTCTTCGCGAAATGGCTCGGCGGGCCGGTCGCGCCCGGGGCTGCCGGACAACGCGCCGCCGAGCATGTGGTCGAGCGTCCGCCCGATCCGGTCTACGGCTTCGGGGCGCTTGCGAGCAACGTCTCGCCGCGTGACCAAACACCCGCGCTCGACTGACCACCGACAGCCCCAACCGCAGATTGGCCGACCGCGCGACGGACGCACCCCGCCGCCACCCCATTGGAGGTCGAATGGACACCTGGCAGGCAATCGACACGACGCGAGCCATCCGGAGGTTCGCCGATCGGCCGCTCGAACCGGATCATCTGCACCGCATCCTTGACGCGGGGCGCCGCTCGGGCAGCTCCAAGAACCAGCAGAACTGGGACTTCATCGTCTGCACCGACCGCGCGCACCTGCAGCAACTGGCCGAAGTCGGCCCGTACGCCGGCCACATTGCCGGTGCGGCTCTAGCTGTCGCCCTGGTCGTGCCGGACCCGGCTACCCATGACGCCCCGTATTCGATCATGTGGGACCTGGGCCGGGCCGCCCAGAACATGACCCTGGCGGCCTGGGAACTCGAGATCGGCAGTGTGCCGGCCACGGTCTACAACCAGGATCTGGCCCGCGACCTGCTCGGCTACCCGGCCGACCACTGGTGCGAGTTCCTGCTCTCGTTCGGCTATCCGCTCAACCCCGAAGCACTCACCTGGGCCAAACGGGCCGGCGGACGGAAGCCGCTCGAGGCCGTCGTTCGCTACGAGCGCTGGTAGAACGCCGCAACGTTCGGGCGCGACCACATCGAGTTCGGCCGCCCATGGCAACGCCGGCGCTCTGTCGCATCTGGTCGGGGCGAGAGAACTTGGGGCCGAGATAACAAGCTAGCCGTCGAGGTCGCGACCCACCGCGCTCTGACACGGCCGCCGGCAGCTCGTCGTTGTGCCTGTCGCGCCCGTTCCGAAATCAGGGGTCGTTTCGGGGACTCCGTTCGGCTCAGCTAATCCTCAGAACCCGGTGGTTCCGACTGCAGGCCCTCCGTCCGAAGGCGGGAGAAGAGCACCAAGTCCCACCGTCCAGCGTGGCAGCGATCGTATTGACGAAGGAGGCCCTCTTGTAGGAAGCCTGCTTTGGTCGCCACGCGCAGAGAGGCGTCATTCGTCGGCTCGATGTATAGGTCCATGCGGACAATACCCAGGTTATCGAACGCGTACCGGCACACCAATTTAACCGAACGAGTTGCGTACCCTCGACGCCGATACGGCGGGAAGACCCAGTACGACAGCTCGGCGATCTCGCCGTCGTCAGTACGGATTTCGAGCACGCAGCCGCCCACCAACCTTCGCGTCCCTGTCTCTCGGACAGCGAAAGACCGTCCGGATCCGCCAAGTTGCCACTGCTTCTGCCAGTGTCTGATCTGGTTTGCTATGTCTCGCCTCGTGAAAGGGCCTGGGAGACTAGATCGGCCCACGTAGCCGTTATCCTCGCCGGCCCACAGTGAGTCGACGTCGGTGTCAGTGAAGCGATCCAACAGCACGACACCATCTGTGAGCAGCAACGCGTCCGGGTCCTGAGTCACGACGATGCTCTCCGCGACGATTCAGGGACAGGTTCCTGTCGGAGCTGCGTGGGGGGTGGCGTTGGATTGGCTCGCGAACATGGCCAGGTCCGATCGCCGCGTCAGATCAGGTCGGCAATCGCCTCTTTCCACGCGCCCATCGTGCGGGTGACCCCGGCGTCGATGACGGCACTGACGACGCCAACGCCATCGAGACAGACGCCCGCCCGCATGGTCAGGCGCTGGAACTCCGGCGACATGCTGAGGCGCCCCAGCTTCTCGGGATCGCCGCGCAGCAGCGCGAAGCCGCCCAGGTCACCGCTGTGCGAGGTCAGGAGCACCTGCTCGAAGCTCTCGATCTCGCCCGCCGCCTGGAGCCCGTTCCAGTACGCGACCGCTTCCTCGAACGCCTTGCCCGCCGCCGCTTCCTTGCCAGCGCGCGGCGAGCCCCAGCCGATGAACAATCCGAACTCGGCCACAGCCAAATCCTCCCCGGAACTTACCCTGCGGGTCGGTCTCGCCAGTGGCTCGGCGCGGTCGCGGCGGCCGTGTACGGGCCGCGCGTCAGAGCCTCCCGTGTGTGTCGGGCAAGTGTGTGTCGGGCGGGCGAGGAGGAGAAGTGCCGTCGGTCACGTCGCGTCGGGGCGGCCTGCCGTGCCAGTCGACTGGACGGTCAGGTATCGAACGGGGGTCCTTCCGAGCCCGGCTCGAAGACGCACCACATCAACCATGACCCTCAGGTGCAGACGCACCTCGGAGGGCAGAAGGTCAAACCCGATCGCGCGCCTTCCGAACCGGTCGAGCCCGACGAGCATCCCACATACAGGTTCTTGACCTCACGACCTGAGGTAGATTGCCCGTCGCTCGCACTCGGCGGCGAGGACTACGAGACGGCCGATGAGCTCTGCTTTGGCCGCAACAGCGTCTCGCTGCGCCCCGTTGCCAACTCGCTCAGGGAGGCCGAGATGGTCCCGATGTTAGCTAGAGCTCGGCGCGGTTGAGTCCCCAGACTTGGTGTAACAGCGGGTAGGCCGTGAAGAAGAGTGGCCACCGCGTCATCCTCGCGTCGTTGGAAGTCAGAAACCGACGACGAAGGAGAACCACGGTGGCCGACGAAAGCATGGCTTTGC
>DASWZK010000036.1:0-6902 GCA_036404515.1 Candidatus Limnocylindrales bacterium | reverse complement strand
GATGCCACCGTGGCCGCGGCCATGATCGATCGCCTGGTCCACCACGCATCCGTCGTCTCGCTCAAGGGCGACAGCTACAGGCTCAAGGGCCGTGACTTGGGGAGGGTGCCTACCGACGAGCAGGGCTGAAACTGACCATAGAGGGGTCAGTTTTCAACCGGCGGAAAGGGGTCAACTTTCAACCGGCGTTGACAGTTCCCGCATCCCGACGCTCGCGAGTCTCCGTCGGCGGGATCGACCGCGCCGAGCCGGGCTCTCCTGCCCTCGACGCCCGCGCCGCCTGATGCCGAGGACTCGCTCCCGACCACTGCAGCATCCCCAACGACGCTGGCTTCTGTTCAGCCGTCGACGCCTGCGCCGAGCCCGCAGGCAACCCCGAGCACCTGGACCCTCGACGTCTACGATGCCCGAGCCGTTCGCTGGCAGAACCCCGATCTGACGGCATGCACCGCTGCCTCCGCTCAGACCACACCAGGGAATGGGAGTGGTAAACGAGACTCGGCTGTCACGCATGCGGGACCGGAACACCATCACACGATCGTGCTCGCCCACACGCTTTGCACCTCGGCGTTCCGCGACCGGAGTTCGCTGCTATCCTCGCTCGGATGACCAACGAACTTGAACCGACGCTAAGAACGGACCCGAGTCAGATGCCGCGTCCGGCGGGAGGCTTGTGATGACGATAGATCGGGACACCATCTTCACTTGGCTCGGCCACGCCGGTGTCGAGATCAAGACACCGGGCGGGCAGGTAGTCCTCGTCGATCCGTGGTTCGGCAATCCCAAGAGCCCCAGGACCGTCGACCAGCAGCAACGCTGCGACGTCCTCCTCATCACGCACGGCCACTTCGACCACTTCGATCGCGACACGCTCGAGCTCGCCAAGCGGACGCACCCGACGATGCCCTGCGTCCACGAGCTGGGCCTGTTCCTGCAGCACGAGATCGGCGAGTCGGCTGAGATCGTCGGCATGAATGCCGGCGGTACGGTCGAGACCCACGGCCTGCGCATCACCATGGTCCCGGCCGTCCACTCGAGTGGCGACCTGTTCGGCGGCGACGCCGTCAAGTCGTTCGGAGAGCCAGTGGGCTTCGTCATCGAGCTCGAGAACGGGTATCGCGTCTATCACTCGGGCGACACGACGGTCTTCGGCGACATGCGACTCATTCGCGAGCTCTACGCGCCAGAGCTGGCGATGCTCTCGATCGGCGGCCACTTCACGATGGACCCGCGGGCCGCCGCGGTCGCGGTCGACTTCCTAGGCGTCCGCGACGTCCTACCGATCCATTGGGGGACGTTCCCGCTGCTCGCCGGGACACCCGGGCAACTGCGCGAAGCGCTCGACGCGCGCAAGCTGACGGCCACGGTCCACGCCTGGGAGCCCGGCGACACCATCAGCTGAGGACCGCGCGCTCGCGTGATCTGACGGCCCGCCGAACACGATGGCGTGATGGTGGCGGGGCGGTCGGTCAGAAGGAGCGTCCCGAATACTGACACTCTCAACCCCAGGATGGCGTGCCCACTCGGCCACCGGGGTGCCCTGACTGAACCGACGACCCTATCCGCCCCTGAGCCAGCTTGCGCGTACCTCCCCCGGCGACAGCCGCGCCAGCAGCCGGAGGACGGGGATCGCGGCGGCGAACGTCGAAGCCAGTACGTCCGGCAGGTCGGGCGAGAGCACGTCGTCGTCCGAGAGGCGGCGGCCGAACGTCACGTCCTTGAGCTTCAGCAGCTCCGCTCCCCGATGGTCGGCGGCGAAGCCGGTCGGGACGCGCTTGAGACTGTCGCCACTCACCCGCCCGAACGTCGACGCAAAGTCGGGGCTCTCCAGCGCAGCCATGACCGTCGCGAGGTCGCCGTCCACCGCGCGGCGCCACGCCGCCAGCTGGGCCGGGTCGGGGTGCCACATGCCGCCGCCGGCGAGCATCTCGCCCGGCTGGAAGTGGAAGTAGGCCCCGACGCCGCCACCTTCGCCGGCCCAGGGGAAGCTCGCCGAGACGTGCGTCTTGTAGGGCGACTTGTCGGCCGAGAAGCGAACGTCGCGGTAGATCCGGAAGGGCGACCGGGAGGGGTCGGCGCGGAGCGGCATTCCGCTCGCCTCGAAGCGCTCCGCCAGGGCCGCGCACAGCGCCTCGAGCGGTTCCTTCAGCAGACGCTCGTAGTCGCCCTTGCGTGGCTGGAACCATGACCGCTCGTTGTGCACTGCCAGATCTGCGAGGAACTGGATGGCGTCGCGCGAGAAGCCCTCGAATGGCGTTGTCACGGCGATCGATCTCCTACCAGGACTGCCAGTGAGGCGACCGACATCCTCTCACCTGGCGACCGAGCCCGGGGGATGATCGAGCCCGGGCTGTCACGGCTCGGCCTCGACGAGCTAATGAAGGTACGCGTCTGTGCCGACGACACGCCGGCCGGCAAGCCCGACCCTAGGATGTCTTCTACGTCGGGGACGCGCTAGATGACATGCGGATGGCCGCTGCCGCTGGCGTTCAAGGGATCGGGATCGTTTCCATGGTGGCCACAACGGACAATCTCCCCGGCGCCGGCGCGGTCGAGTCAGCCGGCTCCGTCGTCGAATGGGCCGATCGGTCCTGGAGGAGTCGACGTCCCAAGAATGACCCGTCTCGAGCGGCTGCTGCGCCGGCGGAAGAAGCCTCCTGGGGCCGTGGTCTCGCGTGGTCGAGGCGAGCGCCGGCGCCTGGACTCCGCAATCCTATGACCACATCGTGCCGGGAGATTCGATGCAGCAGGACGTCCGCCGCCCCGTTGAGGCAGGACCTGAGTGCGTGCTGGCTGCGTGCGCTAGCGACCAGCCCTCCCAGGGCCCGGATGGTCCCAATCCGGATGAGCCACGGCCGCGCCGACCGCAACGCGATGAACGCGACGATCTCCATGTCCCCCACAGCAGGGACTGTCGCCGCTGGGTCGAATCAGACCGTTCAGCCAAGCCGGATCGAGAAGAGGCCCCGACCGGGCGGCCGGGGCCTCTATATGCCGTTTAGTTCCAGAGGCCAGAGCTACTCGCCCGTCACGTTGGTCGGAGCGGTCACTTTGTTCGCGGGGTCGTTGACGTTGGTGATGTCGAACTTCATCTCGTAGGCGACGCTGTTGTCGCTGGCCGTGGCCAACATGTCCATGCTGACCGGGTATCCGCCATCCTGGGCAATCCATACATCGGCCGTCCACGTGGCGCCGGCTACGTCGAGGAGCGACCCGTAGTCAGCCAGAGCCGCGGCTGAGGCCTGATAGTGATCGCAAGCCACGCCGTTCTTGGTTTCCGATCCGACCTTGTTATAGCCGCTGATGACGGACGGGTCGATGGCGTTGGAGAACATCGCGGCCGGCGAGAGCGAGTCGGCCATGCCGGTGCCGGAGACCGCAGTCTTGAGGAAGCTGCCGCTACCGCCCAGGTCGAGGTAGTCGTAGCCACCGACCTCGATGATGTGGAAGCCGGCCATGTTGATGTCGGCGGCCTTGTCGGGCGTGAGCGTTACGGTGCCGCTCATCGTGAACGGGGCGTTGCCCGAAGCCGAGGAGCCGCCGAGCATCGAGAGCGTGGAAGCGAAGTCACCGCCGGCAAGGGTCATGCTGAACTTGTAGCTGGTGATGCTGGAGAAGGCGCTCGCCGCTCCGCTTAGCCCTGAGCCACCGCTCGTGGTGCTGCCACTGGTGGCGGCGGGGCTGCCGCCGTTGTTGGCGGCGGGGGTGCTGCCGCCGTTGTTGCCGGTGCCTGCGGGCGCCGCAGTGGTGGCACTGCTGGAGCAGGCACTCAGAGCGATCGCCATTACAGCCAGCAAAAGGAACAGGCTGCGGCCCTGCCTCAACACAAACCGAAACATTCCAGACCTCCCCTTGTCGCTTGCGAGGCCGGCTGACGGTGGCCGACTTCGGGCGACAGGCACCCGAGCCCTCTGGAACGCCGGCATCGCGACCAAGTTATCACGACCAGCCCGACCTACCCGCTCGGGCGGGCGACGCCCTGAGCACCCCAACGCCTTGTGCCGGTCGGGCAGGAGTGGCGTGAGCGCGATCCATCTCAGCTTGCTGACGCTATGCGTGCGGATAGTCGTGGCCGCGTCACCCGGGACAGCCCTCATGCGTGACGAGCTTGCTAGGTCGGGGGGCGCCTCAGCTCCGTGACGAGATCGCACACATCGACCCGCAGCGCGTCGGCGATCTCGAAGACCTCGACGAAGTCGAGCCGTCGCTCTCCCCGTTCGTACTTGGAAACGAACGACTGTGGTCGCCCGAGCTTCTCGGCGAGCTGGACCTGAGTCAGGCTCTGGGCTTGACGCCCGGCGACCAGCCACTCGCAAAGCCGTCGGTAGGCCGGACTGAAGACGGACCGGGTCAAGGGTGCTGCCACGCCATCGTGGCGGCCACGCTAATTCGAGGTTGGGATTATCCCAACATGGGCTACGCTGAGTACGGCGATCGAGCGGAGCGGAGTCCCGCGTGGTCGCTCCAGATCTATGTAGCGAGGAGAGGGGGCGCAAACGTGGCGGATCTCGACATCGCCCTGGCCACCGTGAGTGAACGGATCGCGAAATATCAGCGTCAGAGCATCGGCGAGCAGGACACCAAGGCGGCACTGATCGTCCCGGTGTTGCGTGCGCTCGGCTGGGATACCGAAGACCTCGAGGACGTCAAGCTCGAGTACAAGCGCCTCTCGAGCGATAACCCGGTCGATTACGCCTTGTTCCTCCTCCGGGAGCCGCGCCTGTTCATCGAAGCCAAGGCGCTCGGTGTCCACCTCGACGACCACAAGTGGACGAGCCAGATGCTCGCGTATGCCACCGTCGCCGGCGTCGAGTGGGTAGCGCTGACCGACGGCAACGAATGGCGCATCTATAACAGCCACGCCACAGTACCGGTCGAACAGAAGCTCTTCCGGACCGTGCGCGTTGCCGATCCCGACACCCGTCCGGGCGAGACCCTGCGGCTGCTCGCGAAGGCCCAGATGGCGGATCACTTGATCGATGTGCTCTGGAAGTCGGACTTCGTCGATCGTCAGATCAAGGACGCACTCGTAGGGCTCTTCGGCCCAGAGCCGGACCCAGGGCTCGTGCGCCTGATCAGAGGCAAAGCCGGGGCCCTGAGTCACGCGGAGGTTCGTTCGAGCCTGGGTCGCCTCCGAACCACGTTCGACTTCCCGGTCGCCTCTACCCCCAGCTCTGAGCATGCCGTTCCCCCTAAAGGGCCGAAGGCGGCCGACATTGAGCCCGCTGCCGGTCCCGTGCCGGCCCAAGGCAAGATGGGCGAAGGGACTCCCTGGCGCCGGGTCACGCTCGGGCAGCTCATCAGCGGCGGGCTCGTGCGGGTACCGCTTGAGATCGAGCACCGCTTCCGCGGGACCGATCTGACCGCGCGGATCGAAGACGCGGACCGAATTGTCTTCGACGGCGCTGTCTACGACTCGCTCTCCACAGCAGGTGGTATGGCGCGAAAGTCCGTCACAGGCTCGCCTCCTGGCCGAGACTACCCGCAGACCAACGGCTGGACGTTCTGGGAGTACCGGGGTCCCGATGGAACTCTCCATCCGCTCGACGATCTCCGGCGCGAACTTCACGAACGCAAAGTGGTCAGCCTGGTCGACGGCCGGCGCACCGGGTAGCGGGCCTGGGTGCCGCTATGGCACTTGGCCGGCTCTCCACGTAGCACCACGCACGCATGGTGCTAGCCGTTTGGGCACCGCTCGGCCGACCCAGCTGTCGAGATCGGGGCTGGGAGCCAACAAGAGTGATGGCCCCTGGCGCTCGTCCAGGGGCCATCGGTGATTACTGGGTCGGCGGGGCTACTTGCCCTTCTTGTCCTTCTTATCCTTCTTCTTGTTGGCCAATCTGGTCTCCTAGCGGCGGGTCTAACCCTCACAGTGTAGGCCCGTCAGGGTCGGTCTCCTGCCACCCGAACTGGGGCCGACGATAAGCTGCCCACTGCACGCGACGTTCGCATAGCGCTGCCAGACCGTGGCCGGCTGCGAGACGCCGGCGACCGATCCAATTGAGGAACGACGCTCTTGAGCCCGGGCCCACTGATCTACGCCTTTGGCTCCGATGGATTGCGGGGCGCACGCTTGGCTGCCGCCCGCGTCGCCGGCTTCGGCGCACCCGGGGTAACCGCCGCCGCGGTCTTGCCGGGAGAGCCTTGCTTAGCCCCGCGGACGCGGGTTGCGCGATCGGTGCCGTCATTCGCGAGCGCCTCGGCCATGCCACCGGCCGCCGTCGCGGCGGCGAGTTCCGCGGCCCCGGCCGCCACCGATCGGACGGCTGCCGCGGCCATCTCGGCGCTTGCGGCACCGAGCGCCTCGGATGTCGCGTATTCTTCGCGTCCCTCACCTATCTCGGTGAGTCCCAGCGCGGCGAGCTCACCCGCGAGGTGCTCCGCGCCATGGGCGACGATAGCTCCCTCGGTGGCCCGGCTGATCGCTTCGACCGCCAGGACGCGCAGCTGGTGGCTCGTGCGGCCGAGAAACGCAGCGAGAGTTGGCTGCGCGATGCCCCCGAGCAGCTCCGCTACCACCTGTACCTGGCCGGCGATGCCCGCCAGCTCCATGCCGCGGCGGAATTCATCGCTGCTGAGAGCCGCGGAGAGCTCTCCGCCAGCGGCGACCTGGTCGGCCAACGAGAGGGTCGCAGCGCCCTCGGCGGATTCGAGCGCACCTCTCCGAGCCGCAGCATCGCCCAGCGCCGAAAAGGCGACTGCGGAGGCCGCCTCGTCCTCGCCGCGGGTCGCATCGGCGGCACCGGCGGCTATCTCGACCGTAGCGGCCGCTGTCGCGTTCTCGGCCGCCGCCAGCTCTTCTGCGGCAACCTTTGGGCTGGTGTCGACCGCGGTCTTTCCCTTGGTTTTACGAGCAGGCATTTCGTTCTCCTGGGCGGTTGCCGGCGACGGCTCGATGGGTC
>DASWZK010000035.1:0-13607 GCA_036404515.1 Candidatus Limnocylindrales bacterium | reverse complement strand
CGCCAGACCGCCAACGGCTCTACCTCGCCGCCGTCCGCAGCCTGCCGCTCGTCTCAGTCCACTACGGCCATTTCACCACGCATCCGACCGCGATGCCCCTGTTCAACCCTCCGCCCCGCGGTCCGCATACTGTCGAGGTCCTCAAGACCGAGGAAAAGGGCTCGGACGTCAACATCGCAACTTTCCTGTTGCTCGATGGGTTCGATCGCCTCTATGACGAGGCCATCGTGATCTCGGACGACTCCGACCTAGCGGAGCCCATCGCCCAAGCCAACCGGCGTTTCGGGCCGGTGCATCTCGTCAGTCCGCGCGGTTTGCGACTGGGGGCACTGGTTGGGGGCGCCTCGTCCTGGAAACCCCTGTCCCTCGCTACTCTGGCGGCGTGTCAACTCCCCTCGCCGCTCGTGCTCCCGACGGGCCGGACCGTCTTTCGGCCCCCGCGTTGGACGTAGTCCGCGCTCAGGGACGTGGCGGGAGGGCAACCGAGCGGTCGCCCTGGATCGATCGGATGTCAGATCGGATGTCAAACCGACAAGGAGGCCCCTCGCGGATCGTCGGAAGGGGGCCTTTTCACGTTCAGGAAGTGGCGCGCCCGGAGGGATTCGAACCCCCGACCATCTGATCCGAAGTCAGATGCTCTATCCACTGAGCTACGGGCGCGCGGGGCGAGGCGATTGTCGCCGAGCCCGCATCTTAGTCGGTTCGGGGTCTGGCGTCCGCCCGTGCGAACCTCGACTGCAGGTCTGCGCGGGCGTCAGTTCAGCGCCGCCGCGGCAGCCTTCGGTTTGGAGACTCGCGCTCTTCGGGCGAGCTCGACGAACGGCCGCAGCCGGGTGGCGACCTCCGTACGAGTTCGCCGGAAGGCCTCGAGCTTCTGCTGGTCGGTGCCATCGACTTCGGCCGGGTCGTCGAGACCCCAGTGGAGCGAGTTGTGCTCGCCGGGGAAGACCGGGCACGTCTGCCGCGCTCGATCGCAGACGGTGATCACGTAGTCGAACGGCTGATCTATGAACTCGGTCACCGACTTGCTGTGCGCCCCAGACCAGTCGATGCCGATCTCGCCCAAAACTCGAACGGTGTATGGGTTGACGCCCTTCGGCTCCGTGCCGGCGGAGAACACCTCGAAGTCGGCGCCCCCGAAGTCGCTCAGCAACGCCTCGGCCATCTGGCTGCGCGCGGAGTTGCCGGTGCATACGAAGAGGGCGCGGATCGGTGCGGACGGCATTGTGGGAGCCTCCTGGTATCGCCGGGCACGGCCGGCAGCCTGAATGGTCAGCTCGAGGTCGGTCAGTTCAGAGCCGAGTCGGTCGAGATCGGCACGCTGCCTCTCGATCGCGGCGCGTTGGCCGGCAATGAGCGGCTCGAGATCGATGTCGACTTCCCCGCGGTCGATGCACAGCGCCGCGAAACGGCCGGCCTCGACGGGAGCCAGGCCGAGGCGCCGCAGCGCGACGACCAGCCTCAAGCGAGCCAGCGCCTCGTCGGCGTACTCGCGATAACCGTTGTCGCGACGTGCCGCGGGCGGAAGCACGCCTGTCTCCTCGTAGAAGCGCACGGCCGATGGGGCGATACCGGCCCGTCGGGCGAGCTCCGAAACCTTCATGTCGTCAACGTACACCTTCAAGCGACTTGAAGGTCAAGGGCTCGGGGAGTCGCCCGCTGGAACGAAGTCAGCCGCCCGGCTGGACTGAGATCCGCCGGCGACTCGAACTGGGACGGGATGCGATGAAGCCGCCGCGAGCGCCCCGGCAGGTTCTGGCCGAACGCGGCTCCAGGTCCCCAGCCAGCTCGCGGAAGCGCCCCACGGCTTCCGGCCGCACCGAGTAGTAGATCCAAGTCCCGCGGCGTTCGGTGCTGACCCAGCCGGCTGTTCGCAGGACGCGCAGGTGATGCGAGACCGTCGGCTGGCCGACTCCGCAGCAGTCGGTGAAGTTGCAGGCGCAGACCGCGCCCTCGGTACTCAGCTGGCGAAGGATCGACAGCCTGGTCGGGTCGGCCGCTGCCTGAAGGAGCAAGACGTCAGGATCGGTAGAGCGCTTCATGCGCTCAATGATATCGACTGATTTCGATATTGACAAGAGTCGATATAGGCGCTAGATTCCGCCGCGAAAGGAGATCGAAGAATGTCGATCTATTACAATCCTCAACTGGTACGACTGCTCACGGACGAGCGCCTCCGCGAGGCTCGCCAGGCCAACGTCATTCATTGCTGTGCCGAGCCGAAGGCGGCAAAGACGGGGCTCGTCGCGCGCCATCTCTTCCACCGCCAGTCCCCCGCTACCTGCGGGTGCTAGGGAGCCACCGATGACCACCGACATCCACGAGGTCGTCCGCGAGCGCTATGCCGAGGCAGCGCGAAGCGTCCTGTCCGGCGAGTCGTGCTGCGCCGAGGACGGCAACTACGGCAGCGACCTGTACTCCGCCCTCGAGCGCGAGGAGTTGCCCGACGCCGCCGTCATGGCGTCGCTGGGCTGCGGCAACCCCATCGCCGTCGCCGATCTTCACGAAGGCGAGCGGGTCCTGGACCTGGGCTCCGGCGGCGGCATCGATGTCCTGCTCTCGGCCAGACGCGTGGGGCCTACCGGCCGTGCCTTCGGCCTCGACATGACCGACGAGATGCTGGCCCTCGCTCAGCGAAACGCCGCAACGGCCGGCGCCATGAACGTCGAGTTTCTCAAGGGCCATATCGAGGCCATCCCGCTTCCGGCGGCCTCCATCGACGTCGTCATCAGCAACTGCGTCGTCAATCTGGCCGCCGACAAGCCGGCGGTCTTCCGAGAGATCGCCCGCGTGCTGCGGCCGGGCGGCCGGATCGGCATCACGGACATCGTCGCCGACGACTCGCTGACGCCCGAGCAGCGCCGCGAGCGCGGCTCCTACACAGGCTGCATCGCCGGCGCCCTCTCGTTCTCCGAGTACCGGTCGGGGCTCGAGGCCGTGGGCCTCGAAGAAGTGACCGTCACGCCAACCCACGAAGTCTCCGACCGGATGTTCGGCGCCATCGTGAAGGCCCGCAAGAGGTCCGACGCTACGGCGGCCAAGGCGGCCAAAGCGCCCGCGGCGGCCGAAGCCCGGCCTGGGACCGTGGCGCCCGGGGTTGCGGCGCCGACCAAAACCGCGACGGTGGCCCCCCAATCCTGCGGCTGCAACGGCGCCTGCCGGTGACTACAGTCGAGCGCGCGCTCGACTCCGATCGAGCGGCCGTCGAAGACCTTCTGACTGCGAGCGAGCTGCCGCTTGACGGGCTCGAGATCGCCCTGCCGACGGCGGTCGTCGCACGCGCTGAGGCCGCCGTCGTCGGCTGCGCGGCGGTCGAGGCGTACGGTTCGGTCGGTCTGCTCCGGTCCGTCGTCGTCACGCCCGATCTGCGCGGCACCGGCCTGGGTCGCCGACTCGTGGAAGCGGCAGAGGCGCTCGCCGCGGAACGCGGCATCGCCGAGCTCTATCTGCTGACCGAGACCGCGAAGGCATGGTTTCCACGTCTCGGATACCGGCCGGCGGCGCGAGCCTCAGTCCCGGCCGAACTGACGGCCTCGCCCGAGTTCACGACCGCTTGCCCGGAGAGCGCGCTCCTCCTGTACAAGCGCCTCTGACCCATCTCGCCCGCCAAAGCCGTTGCGTCGCGGGAGCTATATCGATAAATATCAATATCTACCACCAGTCGACGCGAAAGCAATTCCCCGGAGTACCTCCATGGACCTCATCACCTTCATCGGCCACGTTGGCAGCTCGGTCGTCACGAGCTTCCTTCATAACTGGCCGTTCCTCTTCCTGGGCGTCCTGACCGCGGCCGCCCTCAAGGTTTACGTGGGCACCAACCGCGTCGCGTCTCTGCTGCGCCGTCGCACCGATGTCGCCGTTGCCGGCTCGGTCGCGGCGGCCGTCGCAACGCCGTTCTGCTCTTGCGGCACTACCGCGGTCGTAATCGCGATGCTCGCGACGGCCGTCCCGTGGGCCCCGATCGTGGCCTTTATGGTGGCTTCGCCCCTCTCGTCGCCGGACAGCCTGGCCTACTCCGCCGGGCTTTTCGGATGGCCATTCGCGATCTACTTCTTCGTTGCCTCCATCTTCCTTGGCATCGCAGGAGGGATCGTCGCGCACGTGGCCGAGCAGGCGGGATTACTCGAGGGCCAGGCGCGATTCGTCGAGCGGGCAGCAGCGGCTGGTGATTGCGGTTCGGCTCTCGAAACCGGGGCCGCTTCCGATCCGGCAATCGCGTCGGGCCCAGGCTGCGGCTGCACGCCTGCGGTCCCCTCAGCGTCGATCGGGCCTGGAGCCGCAAGCGTTGCCGAATTCGCGCCGTTCTGGATCCGCTGGCAGCTACCCCGATTGGGGGCAGAAGTTCGGTCGGCCGCACCTCGAATGGTCGCGATGTACTTCGGCTTCGCGGCGATCGGTTACGCGGCCATCGAACTGATCCCGACCGCCTGGCTGACGACGCTGCTTGGCGGTTCGAGCCCGCTGTCGATAGTGTTTGCGGCCACGCTTGGCGTGCCGTTTTACCTCAACGAAGGGAGCCTGCCTCTAGTTTCCACACTCATGCATGGCGGAATGGGCCCAGGCCCGGCGGCCGCATTCCTCATCACGGGCGCAGGTACCAGCATCGGAGCCATCTCGGGCGGCCTGATAATCGCCCGCTGGAGAGTGATCGCCATAGTCGTGGGAACGCTCTGGGTTGGAGCCGTCGTGGCAGGGCTGCTCGCGCAGTTGGTGCTGTAGGCTGCGGCCGCGTGCCCTGCGGCAAGACGGTCAGATACCAACCGGTCTGCGCACCATGACGACGGTGGTTCGGCCCGGAATGGCCTCGCCGCTGAGAACGAGCATCTTGTTCACAGCGCTATGCCGGCCGTAGGCTTCCTGGGCCATAGCGTCCACGATCGGGTAGCAATACTCCTCGACCCGGCGAAACGCGGTGGCCAGGTCGGGCACGATCTTCTGGAGTCCGACGATCAGGATGACCTTTCCAGCGCCCATGGCTACCGGTCCAAGCTGGCTGCCCGTCTGAGAGGCGAGGACCATGTGGCCGTCCTCCGTCAGGGCCTGGACGCTGTTCACCTGCACGTCCGGCGCCGCGCCGAGCTTGCGGATCTCGCGCATCTGGGTGGCCCGATCCATCGATCGAGTCCGCGGCCGTATAGCGTCGAAGCGACCGCTCTTTTCGATGGCTTCCGTCAGGCCGATCTCGTCCAGCGTCCGCGATGCACCCTCGCCAACCTCAGCGCCTTCGGGCAGGAGGCTCAGAACGATCGCGCGGGCGGTGGCCGCATCGTCGACGATCCGAACGTCAAAGCCGTGCGCGCCCAGCGCTTCGGAAGCGCGGTCGAAGGCTGCGGCGTCAGCCTCCCCGGCGAACTCCTCGTTGACCGGCAGGCGCTCGATCGTCCTGCTCTGCGTCATGGTCATGTCGATCTCTCCTGAGACCTGCGCAGGTCGGGTTCGAACGGCGGCCCCCACCTTGGACGCCGTCTCGCCCCTGGCGACGACTTGGCCCGGGTCCTGCCGGCCCGCTTGCGCTCTATATGATGAATAGGTGCACCGTTACCGTGGTAATGTTGCAGGTGCAACTATATCAGAAAGATAGTGAATGTCTACAGCATTTGCGGAGCGGGACTTGACCGGCGACCCAGACGAGGAGCCCGTTCTCGCCCCCGGGTCGGTCGGCCACGCCGATGCGGCCGCTCGAACCCTGGCGGGGAACCTGGCCTTGTCCACCGCTGCCTTTGCCGACACGTTCGAGCGGTGGGCGCATCGCAGGGCGGTCGAGGCGGGAGCGAGCATTCCGCGGTTGCGCCTGCTCTACTTCATCCATTGCAACGGGCCGCAGAAGATGGCGGACCTGGCCGGGGCGCTCCGAGTCACGCCACGCAACGTCACTGCCCTCGTGGACGGCCTGGAGGCCGAACGGATGGTACGCCGCGTCCCTCACTCGACGGACCGGCGAGTCACGCTGGTCGAACTGACGTGCAATTCCGATCGCGTCGCCGCGCAGTTCGGGGCGTACCAGGCTTCGATCGTCAGCCTTTTCGACGGAATCGGTGAAGCCGACGGGCAAACTCTGCTGCGGCTGCTCGACGCTCTCCAAGACCGAATGCACGCCGGGGCCGGATGTTCAATCGCCAACGGGGACGACCGCGATGCCTGAAGCGACCGACTCGAACGACGAGATCGCGACCCGACAAATCAGTTCAACCCAATCGGTCGCCCCGGGGCGGGCCTCGGACCGATTCCCCGCGGTCTACCTCGGCCATGGCGCGCCGACGCTCATCGACGATCCGCTCTGGCCGGCCGAGCTGGCCGCCTGGGCGGCAGCGATGCCACGGCCCAAGGCCATCCTGGTTGTCAGCGCGCACTGGCAATCCGCGCCGCTGACGCTGGGCGCGGCCAACCGGGCGCCGCTCGTCTACGACTTCTACGGCTTTCCCGAACGCTACTACCAGATCCGTTACGACTCGCCCGCAGCCCCGCAGCTTGCGGCACGGGTCAGGGCGATGATGCCCGCCGGCGAAACCGTGGCCCAGCGAGAGCGGGGCCTCGACCACGGCGCGTACGTGCCGCTGCTGGTGATGTATCCGGAGGCCGACGTCCCGGTCCTGCAGATGTCGATGCCGGACCTGGCTCCGGAGCACCTCTTCGAGATCGGCCGGAGGCTGGCGCCGCTCCGCGACGAGGGCGTCCTTCTCATGGGCAGCGGCTTCCTTACGCACGGCCTGCCGTTCGTCCACGAATACTGGGACGGCCGGGCGGGTGCGCCCGAATGGTCGATGGAGTTCGATCGCTGGGCCGCCGAGGTGCTCGAACGAGGCGACCTGGACACGCTCTTCGACTTCCGCAATCGGGCTCCTGGAATGCCGTACGCCCACCCGACTGTGGAGCACTTCGCGCCCCTGTTCGTGACGCTCGGCGCCGCGACCGATCCGGGGATCGCGCCGAAGTTCACGATCGAGGGTTACTGGCTCGGCCTCGCCAAGCGTTCGTTCGAGGTCGGCTGACGCCGGCTAACCCTCCTCTGCCGGCGCGACGCGGGCCTCCGGGCCCCACCTTGGCCGGCCGTCCGCCGGAGCGCAGGCGGTCACTCGCGCGGGAACGTCGTCAGTGGACGAATCCCTCGACGGACCGCATCCGCCGAGGCTTACTCGCCTGCAGACTGGGCGCGCCAGGATCCACGCTTTGTTCGGTCGGGTGGTTCGGGGGAATGGCTCGCCTCACTCCGAGCCGGAAGGATGCGTCAGAGTCCGAGGAGCCGCTTCTTTGCGATCGTGAACTCCTCATCCGTCAGCTCGCCGCGGCCACGCATCTCGGACAGCTCGCGCAGGCCGTCGACCCCTGTGCCGGGGACGTTCTGCTGAGATGACGGCGCCGGGTGGGCTGGCCGGGCAAACAGCACCGCGAAGAGTCCGACGAGAAGGAGGCCGAAGACCACCACCGGGAACAAGCCCAACAGCCCGTAGCCGAAGCCGAAGCCGACCATCCTGCCGGTGCCCCTCAAAGGACCAAAGAGCGGCTGGGTCGTCCCGTTGTGGCCGGCATTGATGCCGTAGTTGTAAGCCACTGCGCCCACAGCCGCCACAGCTGCGATCACGACGACGAGTCCGATAAGACGCCACACGACCTTGCGGTTCATCAGAGTCAACCTTTCGATTCCATGCTTGTCCGAATGGTGAACCGCAACGCTGAAGCAGGTCTGAACGGCTCAGCGGGGTGTCGGCCGCCGGGCCTCTTGACATCTGCGCTGGAACCCAGACGAGACTGGCGTCCGAACCTCGACCGGAGGCCTCCGCGGCCTTTCCGGGAGGCCGTCGCTGCTACCATGACGGCAGATGCGGTGGGCAGACCACCGCGGGCCAGAAAGGACGGCCAATGGTCGAAGACGACCCAGCGGGCAGCGGGTCCACCGTGCCGAGCAGCGATCCGTCGAATTCGGCGAGTGGACGAGAACTTCCGCTGGCCGGAGCTGCAGGCGAAGCTGACGCCGCGGCCAGTTCAATGCCGCCGTCACAGGATCTGCCGTCGGCGCAGGCCCTTCCGCCAGAGCAAGGATTCGACCCCCGGACAGGCATGCCGCCGCAGCCAGGATCGGCCGCCGGCAACGCCCAGCCGGAGTCCGGTTTTCCTGCACAGCAGGGATTCGGGTCCTTCGGCTACCCACCCCCATCAGCCGACTTCGGGCCGCCGCCTTACCCTGCCCAGCCCGGTTTCGGGCCGCCGCCCTACCCGACCTCGGGTTGGGTGACACCCCAGGCGGGGCAGTGGGGCGATTCTGCCCCTTATCCGCCGTCCGCCGCGAGATTCCAGCCCGGCTTCGCGCCTGCCACGTACGGGCCCCCGGGGCCTGGACCAGGCCTGCAATGGGGCGGCGTAAGGGTCAGGCTTGGGGCCCTCCTGATCGACGCCGTCATCGTCATTGGCGTCCTGTTCGTGCTCAGCGCGTTCATCGCCGTCCTTACTGGCCCGGGCTCGGGGACCGCGGCCCAATCCGTCCCGGTGCTGGCGCTTTCCCTCGGGTACTGGCTGTTCGCGCTGATTTACCACCCGGCATGCTGGTACATATTCGAGGGCACGCCCGGGCAGAAGCTTGTCGGCTTGCGCGTCGTCGGGGCTTCGGACGGGCAGTCTCTGGGCATCGGCGCGGTCCTGGCTCGCTACCTCATCTTCTTCATCGTCACGGTTCTGGTTCCGTTGGGGATCATCTCCGGCTTCATGACGGCGAACGACCCGTTCAGGCGCGCATGGCACGACCAGCTCGCGCGCTCGGTCGTCGTCCGGCGGCTGTAGCCGGGATCCCCGTAGACGACCGTCGCCGCGCCCGAGACGAGCACCGGGGAACTCGCCGACCTGCGCGTGGCCCGAACCATCCCGTCCGGATCGCCGACGTCCATTCGAAGTCGCAGCTACTGGCTGACGATCGTCACGCTCGTGGCGGCGCGCCCGAAGTTGACACCCGGGCTTGCGCCGGCCGAGATGCCGCCTCTTTCGCGGCCAAAGCCCGAACGGCCGGAGGTCTGGACGATGACCGTGGCACCCGTGGTCACGTCTGCGTTCGTTGCGGCCGTCTGGGTGCGATAGCTGGTCGACGAATCGGTCACGATGGTGACCGTTTGACCGTTGGCCTGCTGGACGGTGATGGAACCCGAGCCGACGCTCACTACGGTGCCGGAGACCATCGTCGTTCCCGCGGCCACGCCGATGCCCGCCCCGGTGCCAGGAGCGATGGGACCGCCGCCTGGGTTGGCAGCCGGGCCCGGAAGACCGTTTCCGCCGGTAGTCGGTCCGTTGGCTCCGGCAACGGCCGCCTGACCGGTTGTGCTCCCTCCCGTTGAGACCATGCGTCCGACCGCAAAGCTGACTCCCCCAAGCGCAACAATCGCCGAGACCGCGAGCAGCACGGTTACCGAGTTCGCCCGTTGGGGGCGCACCGGGCTCCTGTCGATCAGATTGTTTCGAGAATCGATGCCGATAGCGTCCACTTCGTCGACCAGCAGCTCGTCCGAATCGAGCTCTTCGATCGACGCGAACGGCTCAGCCGGCGGTACTTCGAGCTGCCAAACCGGAAGCTCCGGGCCCGACGACCGGGGGTCCGCTGAACTCCTATCTGGCGTCGTCATCGAAGCTTCTCCTGAACAGTGGCCGCTGGCCGTGCTGACAACGAGACGCTCCCTCCCAGAACCTCATTCGCCGTCACGAAACGCGAGGTGCTGGCGGCCATCTCCGAAAGCCTGCCGGCGATCTTGTCGTGCTGATTGCAGGACCAGCACGGGCGACCGGCAGCCAGCTGAGCGTACCGTCGTTTGGCTGAACCGCTGCTGAATTGAAGTGGGCGCGAACGGTCCTTCCGGATGCGCCCGCGCCCACCCCCCCTGCCCACCCGCCTTGGTGGTTACTCGCTCGCGATCGTGACACTCGTCGCGGTGCGCGCGGCGCCGGTCCCCGGGCCCGCGCTGGCAGTGGCCGAAGTGGAGCCGGGGCTCGCGCTCGCGGCCGAACTGGAGACGGTGGCCGAGCCGGAGCCAATGCCGGAGGTCTGGACGATGACCGTGGAGCCCGTGGTCACGGCGCTACTCGCCGCGGACGTCTGGCCGTGATAAGTGGTCGAGGGATCGGTCGCGATCGTGACCGTCTGGCCGTTCGCCAGCTGCAGGGTCATCGAGTCCGCCGTGGCGCTTACGACGGTGCCGGAGATGGTAGCCGTGCCCCCGGCCACACCCGCGCCAGACGCGCCGGCACCGAAGCCCGGGGCGCCGCTCGCGCTGGCTCTGAAGGCGGCGGTTTGGACGGTACTGCTCCCGCCGTTCGAAGTCAGGTGGCCGATGGCGAAGCTGACGCCGCCAAGAGCGACCAAGGCCGAGGCCGCGAGCAGCAGGGGGACCGAGCCGGCGCGTTGGGCGCGTGCCGGCGGCCTGGGAGGCAGCCTCTTCCAGGCCTCTGCGGATGTGGTGCCGACTTCGTCGATCAATGGCTCGTCCACACGCGAGCGCTCGTTGGTATCCGAGTCTTCGATCGCCTCGAGGGGCTCAACCGGCGGAAGCTCGAATTGCCACACCGGATACTCCGCGCCCGCAGGTGCGGAGGCGATTCGATTCTCATTCAGTGCTGTCATCGAAGTATCTCCAGAGACCCTGTCAGAAGAGGTCCGGGCGGCGAGACATTCGCGGCGCCCGGACCTGGGTTGCCGGCCCGCTTTGGCAGGCCCGCCGTTCATGCTCACAGCGTGGCTGGGCGATGCTGTCGAAATCGTTACGAAACGAGGGTATCGACGGCCGGTGCGCACAACGCACTGCGGCACGGCTGTCAGTCGAGATGCGACTCCCGACGGCCGCTTATCGAGCGGGACCAGCTCACGCTGATGCTCGCCCCGCCTGCGGGCGAGGTCCCGATGTGCCAGCGGCCGCCCGTGGACCGGACGATCGCGTCGGCGATGGCGAGGCCAAGGCCGGCGCCACCCGGCTCGTTCGTGGCCCGCCGGAATCTGTCGAAGACCTGGCCCCGCTCCGACTCGGGTATGCCGGGGCCCGAGTCGTCGACGGTCAGGCGCACCCGGCGGCCTTCTCCGGCCACGCCAACGACGATGCTCCCGCCCTCCGGTGAATACCGGCAGGCGTTGTCCAGCAGAACCCCGACCATGCGGTCGAGCCAGTCCGGCCGGGCCGTGACGATCGCGCGGGCCCCGTCGGGGCCTGCCCTCACTTCCAGGCTCTGCCCGCGCGTCTCGGCCACCGCCCGGAACCGGTCGGCCGTCTGCGCCGCCAGGATGCTGAGATCGACAGGCTCCGCCTGAGGCGCTTCGCCGGGCGAGTCAAACCGGGCGAGCCAGAGCATGTCGTCGACCAGCCGTCGGGTTCGCTTCAGTTCGCCGTCGATTCGGTCGAACGCCGACGCGTCCCAGGCCGGATCGCGCTCGCGCGCAAGTGCCAGCGTTGCGGTGGCTTCGATGACCGACAGCGGCGTCCGAAGCTCGTGCGAGGCGTCGGCCGTGAACTCGAGCTGGCGCTGCCGAGCCCGCTCGATGGGAAGAGCCACGCGCCGGCCGACAACCAGGGCGCCGAGGAAGACGAAGATCAGCAGCGCGCAGCCGATCCCCACCTCGGCCACGATCAAAGTCGACTCCGTCTGCGTGGCGCTGTCCATCGATTGGCCAACCACCAGGCGCCCCGAGCCGACAGCGCGGCCGACAATCCGGTAGCTGACGCCGTCGATCGAGACCGTGGCCGGCGAGATGGCCGACCGGTCCGCTGCCGGAAGGACGAGGTCGTTGAGGCCCTGGCCGACGGCCGTTCCATTCGCGTTCACCTGCCACAGCAGGACCGGCAGCGCGTGCGGATCCTGGCGCGTAGGATCGAATCCGGGGCCGCCCGGCCCGCCGGCGTCGGGCAAACCTCCAGGCTGGCCGGCGCTGGAGGCCGTATCGAGAGCCTGGATCAGATGTTGGTCGATGTCGGAGGTCAGGTTGCTCGACACGACGACGGCCACGACCACGGCGATCAGGAGGTAGGCGACGGCGACGACTGCGCTTGCGGCCATGGCCACGCGAATGATCAGCATGTGAACGGAGGGTCCGTGGTGGCCCTCGGCGCTCTGCCGACCGAAACGGCCGTCGGCCCGCTGCCGGCGGAGCAGCTTCATGCGTCCTCCAGGCGGTATCCGGCGCCACGAACGGTGACGATGCGGACCCCGGCATTGGGCAGCTTGGCCCGCAACCGGCTGAGCTGGACGTCGATCGCGTTCGACCCGAGCGGGTCGGTTTCATCTTCCCAGCCGTGCTCGGCGATGGCTTTACGATCGACAACGGCCGGCGAGCGGCGCATCAGCAGCTCGAGGATCCTGTACTCGGTCGTGGTCAGCGCCAGCGGACGTTCGCCAACGGTGACCTCGCGCCGGACGGGATCCAGGCAAAGCGAACCACGCGAAATGACCGGAGCGTCCACGCCGCGCGGCCGCCGCTGCAAAGCCCGGACGCGAGCCAGCAGCTCTCCGAAGTCGAACGGCTTGACCAGGTAGTCGTCCGCGCCGGCGTCCAGCCCGCGGATTCGGTCCGGCGCGGCGTCGCGGGCGGTCAGCATCAGGATCGCGGTCGGCTTGCCGTGCTTGCGTGCCCAGGCCACGACGTCGATCCCCTCGGCCCCCGGCATGCGCCAATCGATGATGGCGACGTCGTAGTCGTAGAACTTGAGGAGATCGATGGCGTCGTCTCCCCGTTCGGCCGTGTCGACTTGATAGCCGTAGTCCTTGAGGCCCAGAGCCAGCACCTGGCGAAGACCCGTGTCGTCCTCGGCTACCAGTACGCGCATCGTTCTTCCTCGACGGCCGTGCCAGACCCGTCGTCGCCGCGTTCGGCGTCCCGGGTCGATGGCGCCTCAATCGTAGCGCCGACCGCCGATGATTCGACCCTGTCGCGCTGGCAGACCGGCATGGCTCCCATGCCTGGAGCGTGCGGGAGCGCGCCTTTCGAAACGGTTACGACCGGGGCCTTGAAGGGCTTCGCCAGGCGAGAAGGCGGCCGGCCGCTGCCGAAGTTGCTGTTGAGATGTCAGGCCGCGCCGGCGCAGTCGTACAGAGTCGCAGAGCCGCCGTAGCTGACGAGCTTGCAGGTGCTCGTGACCCAGGAGTCCCTCGCGGAGCTGGTGTCACTGCCGAGGCCCCCGCCGCCCAGCCCTCCGCCTGTGCCACCGCTCTCCAGGACGAACCTGAGCTTGCCTGAGGCGACATAGCCCTCGAGCTGGGCGAGCGTGGGCGCAGGATCCGATCCGGTGAAGCCGCCCATCGCCATCACCGGGAGACCTGTGGCGAGTTCAATCGAGCCAGCCTCCTGAGCCGAATCGGCGGCCACGATCCAGGTGGCACTGCCGCGGTTGGCGACCAGGTAGTTCAGAAGCGCGGTGTCGGAGCTGTTGCCACCGAGCCCGCCGCCGTCACCGGGGAGACCTGTCGCCTGCTGGCCGCTCGTCGGCGGGCCACCCGCGAGGCTGCCGCCGGGCCCGCCGCCGGTGAGGCTACCGCCCGGGAGAACGCCGCCGCCCGGTGCGCCAGCAAGCGTGGTAGTGGTGCCGGGACCCGGATGCGGGTCGCCGCCGCCGTAGGCAATGCCGGTCGTGTCGATCGCGTAGGCGGCCGGT
>DASWZK010000034.1:0-10093 GCA_036404515.1 Candidatus Limnocylindrales bacterium | reverse complement strand
CTCTTTCAGTCCGGGCAAGGCGTCTGGCTGCCGGTCATGGCCTTCCAGTGAAGATTGGGCTGGCGTGCGGCCGTGGTCTCGTCGAGCCGGCGGACAGGCGAACTATGCGGCGCGGAATGAAGAAGTTCCGGATCGACATGGGCCTCATCCACGATGCACCGCAGCGCCTCCACGAAGGCGTCCAGTGTCTCGAGCGATTCCGTCTCGGTCGGCTCGATCAGGAGAGCCTCGTCGACCGTATGCGGGAAGTAGATCGTGGGCGGGTGGAAGCCGTAGTCGATGAGCCGTTTGGCGACATCGAGCGTCTTCACGCCCGTCTCGGCCTTGAGCGTCGCCCCCGAGGCCACGAACTCGTGCATGCAGTGGCGGTCGAACGGGATGTCGAGGACGCCCGAAAGGCGGCTCTTGAGATAGTTGGCCGCCAGCACCGCGTCGTCGCTGACCTCGACCAAGCCGTCAGCCCCGTGGGCGCGGATATACGCGTAGGCCCGGACCAGCACGCCGGTGTTGCCGGCGAAGGCCCGCATCCGCCCGATGCTTTGCGGCCGTTCCCCGAGCCGCTCCGTCCGGAACGACCCGTCTGCCTCGCGCAGCACGCGCGGCCAGGGCAGGAAGGGCACGAGCTCCTCCCCCACTCCGACCGGGCCGGCGCCGGGGCCGCCACCTCCGTGCGGCGTGCCGAAGGTCTTGTGGACGTTGATGTGCATCACGTCGAAGCCGGCCTCGCCGGGCTTGAAGCGGCCCATGACCGCGTTGAGGTTGGCCCCGTCCATGTAGGCCAGCGCCCCGGCCTCGTGCACAGCATCGAGCAGCTCGCAGAGCCGAGACTCGAACAGCCCGACCGTCGATGGATTGGTGATCATGACCGCGGCCGTGCGAGGTCCGAGGGCAGCTCGAAAAGCCTCGATGTCCACGCCGCCGTCGGATGCGGAGGGAATCTCGACCGTGCGGAAGCCCGCCATCGAAGCCGTAGCAGGGTTCGTGCCGTGTGCGGAGTCCGGGACCAGGACCTCGCTCCGGTCGGTATCGCCCCGGCCGCGGTGGTAGGCCCTGACCATGAGGATGCCGGTGAGCTCACCCTGAGCTCCGGCCGCCGGCTGGAGCGTGACGGCCTTCATGCCGCCGATCTCCGCCAGCGCTTCCTCTAGTTCCCAGAGTAGCTGCAGCGTGCCCTGAGCGACGTCGTCGGGTGCGAATGGATGGAGCGCGGCAAACCCATTGAGGCGAGCGGCCCACTCGTCGATCTTGGGGTTGTACTTCATCGTGCACGAGCCCAGCGGATAGAAGCCCGTGTCCACCGCGTAGTTGAGCTTGCTCAGATTGACGTAGTGACGGGTGAGTTCCGGTTCGGACAGTTCGGGCAGTCGCGGCCCTTCCCCCCGCTGCTGGCCGACGGGAATGCGAGCCAGGGCGTCCTTCGGCGGATGAGGGATCTTGCCCCCGCCGCGGCCGGGCCGGGAGCGCTCGAAGAGTGTGGGTTCCAGGCGATCTCCGGCGGCGGTCATCGAGCGGCCCCCGCCAGCTCCTCGTCGAGGGCCGCCGCGAACGCGGCGATATCCTCGGGCGTCGTGACCTCCGTGGCACAGACCAGGAGAGCGTCGGCGAGTGACGGATCGTCGGGAAGGACCCGCGCCAGCGGCAGTCCGGCCAGGATGCCCCATTCGACGAGACGGGCATGTACCCTGGCGGCGCCCGGGACGCGGACGGCGAACTCGTTCAGGTATGGACCCGGATGCAGCCGCCGGACACCGACGGCGGCGAGAGCCGCTTCGAGTTCGGCGGCGCGGGCGGCGCCGAGGGCGGCGACATCCCGCAGGCCGTGCGGCCCGATGGCAGCCAGGTACATGGCCGCGGCAAGGGCGCAAAGGGCCTGGTTCGTGCAGATGTTGCTGGAGGCCTTCTCGCGCCGGATGTCCTGCTCCCGTGCCCGGAGCGTCATCACGAAGGCTCGCCTGCCGTCCACGTCCGCGGTCATGCCAACGAGCCGGCCCGGGATCTGCCTGACCAACGCCTCACGGCAGGCCAGGATGCCGAGGTAGGGGCCGCCGTAGGAGAGCGGCAGGCCGAGCGGCTGGCCGTCGCCGGCAGCAATGTCGGCATCGTATTCGCGGGGCGGGGCCAGGACGGCCAGGGAGACCGGCTCCACGACCGAAACGAAGAGCGCGCCGGCGGCATGGGCGAGACGCCCGACCTCGGCCATCGGCTCTAGCAGGCCCAGGAAGCTCGGGTTGGCCACCACTACGCCGGCGACAGGGCGGTCCGCGTCGGCGAGCATCCGCTCCAGGGCCACCAGGTCCGTCGTTCCGGCCGCCGGACCGTCCGCGACGAGCGGAATCTCGTCGGCAACGAGAGAGGCCCCCGCGAAGTAGGTGCAGAGCGTTTGACGGTAGTGAGGGTGGACGCTACGGCTGATCAGCACCCGGTCGCGGCGCGAGGCGCGGCAGCTCATGAGCGCGCCCTCGGCCGTGGCCGACGCCCCGTCGTAGTGCGACGCCGAGACAACGTCCAGACCGGTCAACTCGGCCATCATCGATTGGTACTCGTAGATGGTCTGGAGCGTGCCCTGGCTGATCTCGGGTTGATACGGCGTGTATGCCGTGTAGAACTCGCCCCGCAGGAGCAGCTGGTCGACGACGGCCGGAGTGAAGTGGCGGTACGCACCGGCGCCGAGGAAGCTGACGAGATCGACCCGGTTGCGATCCGCCAGAGTGCGAAGGCGAGCCGACAGCTCGACCTCCGATTCGGGAGGGGGGAGATTGAGGCCGGTCGACCGCAGCGACGGCGGGATATCGGCGAACAGGTCGTCGACCGAATCGACGCCGATTGCCTTCAGCATCCGGGCGCGATCTTCTGTCGTGTGCGGGCCGTAGGCCATGGAGTCAGCTCCCTGCGCGAGTGATCAGAGCCCCAACGCGGGTCTTACGCCTCCGAAGTCAGCGCCTCGTAGGCCGCGGGATCGAGCAAACGATCGACCTGAGTGCGATCGGCGACCTTGATCCGCAGCATCCAGCCCTGACCCATTGGATCGCTGTTGAGCAGCTCGGGCTTATCGGCAAGCTCGGCGTTCGTCTCGACCACTTCGCCGCCCACCGGCGCGAAGAGGTCGCTGACTGCCTTGACCGACTCGATCACACCGACCGCAGCGAACTGGGTCACCGACCGCCCGAGGTCCGGCAGCTCGACGAAGACGATGTCCCCGAGCTGCTCGGCCGCGTACTCGGTGATACCCACGGTGGCGAGGTCACCTTCGATGCGGACCCATTCGTGCTCTTTCGTGTAGCGCAGATCATTGGGAACCATCGCCTAGCTTCCTCCTATGCCGGACGTTCCCGGCCCGACGACCGGTCGAGTGGCTCTTTCCTGGCCGGCGCGATGGCGAGCTCGGGCTCAGACCGGCCGCTTGTAGAAGGGCAACGGCACGACCTCGGCCGGGACTCGCTGATCGCGAATGTCGACGTCGATTATCGTACCGGGCTCCGCCTCGGATGGCGTCACGTATGCCATGGCGATCGGCTCGCCGAGCGTTGGGGATTGCGTGCCGCTCGTGACCGTGCCGACCCGGCGGTCTCCGGCGAAGACCTCGTAGCCGTGGCGAGCGATGCCGCGGCCACGGACGACCAGCCCCACGAGCTTCTTGCGAGGACCTTCGGCTCGGGCTCTCTCGAGCGCGGCCCGGCCGACGAAGTCACCTTCCTTGGAGAGGACCACGACACGGCCGAGGCCCGCGTCGAACGGAGTGGTGTCACGGCCGAGCTCGTTGCCGTAGAGCGGCATGCCGGCCTCGAGCCGCAGTGTGTCGCGTGCGCCGAGCCCCACCGGCACGACGCCGTCGGCCTTGCCGGTCTCCAGCAGGGCATCCCAGACCGTCCCCGCGACGGCGACGTCGCAGAAGACCTCGAAGCCGTCCTCGCCCGTGTATCCCGTCCGGGCCACCAGCGCCGGGATCCCGGCGGCGCGCCCATCGGCTATGGCGTAGTAGCGCAACTCGTCGAGCGCCACGTCGGTGAGCCGCGCCAGGATTCCGGCAGAGCGAGGACCCTGGATCGCGACCAGCGCGGTGGCCAGCGAGCGGTCGTCGAGGACCACGCGGAAGCCGTCCAGCCGCGCGGCCAGCGCATCGCTGACGGCCCCGGCGTTCGAAGCGTTGGCCACGACCATGAATCGCTCGTCGCCCAGGCGGTAAACGATCAGGTCGTCGAGAACGCCGCCCTCCGGAAAGCAGATCATCGAGTAGTGGGCCCGGCCCACCTTGAGGCTCGCGGGATCGGTCGTCAGGGCGTAGGAGAGCGCCTTCGCCGCCTCGGGACCCTCGACGAAGAGTTCGCCCATGTGCGAGAGGTCGAACAACCCCGCCCGCGAGCGGACCGCGCGGTGTTCCTCGATGATCCCCGTGTACTGGAGCGGCATCAGCCAGCCGCCAAACTCCACGATCCGCGCCCCGAGAGCCGCGTGTCGGTCGGCGAGTGGCGTCGCCAGCGGCGAGTTCTGAGACTGAGCCATCGAGAGCGACCTCCGGTCGTGGTCATCTGGCGCCCCGGCACCCGGAGCGCGGCTGAAGGGACGCGCAGCTCAAGCGGTGGAATCTGGGAGTCGGGCGCCGGCGAGTCCGACCAGGGCACGCTCGGTTTCGAACGAAAGAAGGCCCGCTGCCTCGCCGAAGGACACCCAGCGGACCTCTTCGAATTCGCGGTCGTGCTCCTGGAGGGCGCCGCCGGTGGGCTTCATCATGAAGTAGTGAACGGTCTTGTGGATGCGGGTGCCACGCTGGACGAAGGTGTACCTGATGGCGTCCAGGGGCGACAGGATTCGGACTGTTAGGCCGGTTTCCTCCCAGACTTCGCGCAGTGCGGTTTGCTCGAGGCTTTCGCCTGCGATCGGCGTGCCCTTCGGCAACGTCCAGGTCTGGCCGTCCCTCTCCCGCTTTCGGCGGCCGATCACCAGCTGCGGAATCGAGCCCTCGTATCGGACGACGATGCCGCCCGCGGAAGTTGCGGTGACGGCGCTCAGCCTCGCCACGGGGCCGCGGCGAGGCTCGACCGGCGGTCTGCTTGCGGCCGTCCGCCTGCCCAATGGATCGTGACGGCGGCCCGAACGAGACCGCTCCGAGGGGCGCTGCCGCGCGCGGTCACGGGGCGCCAGCCGCTGATCTGAAGCCCGCCGTGGGAGGGGCGCAGGATGGTCTGCCGGGTGGACGCCCGCTGGAACGAGAGGCTCGAATGGAGGCCGAGCCGGCGTTCCCACTCGCGACCGGCAGGGCGTACGAAGCGGGCAGCGGGCCAGGCCGCGTACTTTGCCGCGATGCTGTGCTGCATGGGATCCATCCTACCCGGTCAGACGACCTTTGCAAGCACGGCCCGGATCCGGCCCAGCTGCTCCGGCGACAGAGAGCCCCGCTCCTCGACAATGAGGAGCTCGCGGCGGGCGGCGGCAAGGTACAGGTCGAGGACGCCCGGGGCCATTCGCCCGAGAACCTCGAGGTGCGCCTCCAGAGTGCCCGCATCGCCGCGCGCGATCGGCCCTGTCAGAGCGGCGCCGACGCCGATCGCTCTGGCGTTGGCGAGGGTCTGCTCGATGAGGCGGCCGTAGATGGCCAGCGAGCCTCCTTCGTCGAGACCGGCTGCGGCTCCCAGAGTGACGATCGCGTCGAGCAGCGCGGCGAGCCCGCCGGACGCCAAGACGGCCGCGGCGTGGTAGGCCGCCTTCGCACCCTTCGGCAGCCGGACCGGCACTCCCCCGATCGCTTCTGCGAGGTCGGCCAGCAGACCCATGATGACCTCGTCGCCCTCGAGAGCGATCGTCGCGCCCTTGAGGCCCGCGACCGACCGCTCCACGTCCGAAGTGAAGGAGACGAGCGGATGGAAGGCCCCGGCGTGGCTGCCGGCGCCCAGTCCCGGCTCGAGCACCTCCGAACCGAGAAGGCCGCTCGTGTGAACGAGTGCCTGGCCGCCGTAGAGGCGCATCGGCGCCGCGACGGCCGCAATGGCGTCGTCCGGGACGGCGAGGATGGCCACTTCGACCTCGTCGAGGATCGCTTCGGGCTCGATGAAGGTCCGGACACCCGGAACCAGGCTTCGGAACCGCTCCCGCCGGTCGGCGTCGCGGCTGGACACGGCCGTAACCGGCCAACCGGCCCGGCTGATGGCCACGCCCAAGGCCGTCCCAACGGGTCCGGCGCCGACGATTCCCACGGTCGGCGAACCGGACGATCGGCGGCCGTGGGGGTGCAATTCGAGGTCGGCGTGGGTTTTTTCGCCGTGGCGGTGGGGGCCGCCGTTCTTGTGGGAATCGCCCGCGAGCCCGGCCTCGTCCGACGCGGCTTCGCCGCCCCCTGTCCTCCGTGAACCGCGGCTTGCATCGTCCCACCATGACTTCACGCGACTTCCCTCCCCGACCGCGAACTGGCGGTATCCTTCGAACCGACTCGAAATGTGGCGGCTGTCGCTATGGGTCGCGCGAGAGCGCGGCGAGACGGCGACTGCCGGCCCGAGTCTACCGTTTCCCTGGCGGCAGAGGCGCACCCCCGCCGGGGTCATGGCGATCAATCGTTCGGTCGGTCCGACGGACGAGGCCGAGGACAGAGCGAGACTTCGAAGGAGCTGTCGTGGCCCCCAGCGATCCCTTCGGCGCCCGGGCCCCGCTCGGCCCTGGACTGCCGGACTTCTACCGACTCTCCGCTCTGGCCGGATCCGCGACCGCGAAACCCGCCCTCGACCTCGACCGCCTACCGGTAACGTTGAAGATCCTGCTCGAGAACGTGGTCCGGCACGCCGGCGGCGGCGTCGTGGGCGAGGCCGACGTGTCGGCCCTGGCCGCCTGGAAACCGGCGGCTTCGGCCACGACCGAGGCCGAGATCCCGTTCATGCCCGCCCGGGTCATCCTCCAGGACTTCACCGGCGTCCCTGCAGTCGTTGACCTCGCGGCCATGCGCGACGCCATGGCCGAGCTGGGCGGCGACCCGTCTCGGGTCAACCCGCTCGTGCCCGCCGACCTGGTCATCGACCACTCGGTCCAGGTCGATCGCTACGGCACGGCCGATGCCTTCGCCTACAACGTGGCGCGAGAGTACGAGCGAAACGGCGAGCGGTATCAGCTGCTTCGTTGGGCCCAGACCGCCTTCGACGACCTGCACGTCGTTCCGCCCGGCACGGGCATCGTCCACCAGGTCAACCTGGAGTACCTGGCTTCCGTGGTGGCGCGACGGCCCGATCCCGACGGCCGGGGCGAGGTCGCGTTCCCCGACACCCTGGTCGGGACGGACTCGCACACCACGATGATCAACGGCCTCGGCGTACTGGGCTACGGCGTGGGCGGCATCGAGGCCGAGGCTGTCCTGCTCGGCCAGCCGCTCTACCAGCCGATGCCCAAGGTCGTGGGCGTGCGACTCTCCGGCGAGCTGCCGGAGGGCGCCACGGCCACGGACCTGGTGCTCGTGGTGACCCAGATGCTCCGCTCCTACGGTGTCGTGGGGACGTTCGTCGAGTTCACCGGTGACGGGCTGGCGGGGCTGGCGCTGGCGGACCGGGCCACTATCTCCAACATGTCGCCCGAGTTCGGGGCGACTGCGACTCTCTTCCCGATCGACGACGAGACGCTTGCCTACCTGCGCCTGACCGGCCGGGCAGCCGAGCAGGTCGCTCTCGTCGAGCGCTATGCCAGGGAACAGGGCCTTTGGCGCGTGCCCGGCATCACCCCGGAGTTCGATGCGCTCCTCACCCTGGACCTGGCCTCGGTTGAGCCGAGCCTGGCCGGTCCGCGCAGGCCCCAGGATCGCGTCGCCCTGCGCGACCTCCAGGCCAACTTCCGGATGGCCTACCCCATGGGGCTCGAGGAGAAGGCCGGGGCGGGAGTCGCGGCCGGGCGGTCGAGCTCAGGCGATTCCGCCGGCTCAGCGGCAGCCTCCGCGGAGGCGTCCTATCCGACCGTTCGAGTCGAGGCGGCCGGGCGTTCAGTCGAATTCGGAAGCGGATCGGTCGCGATAGCGGCGATCACGAGTTGCACGAACACCTCGAACCCGACCGTCATGGTCGCGGCCGGACTGCTGGCCCGCAACGCCGTGGCCCGCGGCCTTACGGTTCCACCGACGGTCAAGACCAGCCTGGCACCGGGCTCGCGTGCCGTCACCGCGTACCTGCGAGGCGCAAACCTGCTCGAACCGCTCGAGAGGCTCGGTTTTGCCCTTGCCGGTTATGGCTGCACCACCTGCATCGGCAACAGCGGGCCGCTGGACACGCCGCTTGCCCGGGCGATTGAGGAGAACGATCTCGTCGTTGCCGCCGTGCTGTCGGGCAACCGCAACTTCGAGGGCCGGATACATCCGCTGGTCCGGGCCAGTTACCTGGCCTCGCCGCCGCTGGTCGTTGCCTTCGCGCTGGCCGGGACCGTTGACGTCGACCTGACGAGCCGGCCTCTCGGCATGGACCGGACCGGCGCGCCCGTCTTCCTGCACGAGATCTGGCCTTCGGCCGAGGAGGTTCGCTCGACCGTCGGCTCGGCGGTCAGCGGCGAGCTATTCCGGTCGGCCTACGCCTCCGTCTTCGAGGGCGGTCCGGAGTGGAAGGCCCTCGACATCCCGTCCGGCGATCGCTATCGCTGGGACGGCGCCTCGACGTACGTTGCGCTACCACCGTTCTTCGTCGGCCTCAAGGCCGAAGCGGAGCCCGCGGCGGCAATCTCCGGCGCCCGCGTTCTGGCGGTGCTCGGCGACTCGGTCACCACCGACCACATCTCCCCGGCCGGCTCGATTGCGGCCTCGTCCCCCGCCGGTCAGTGGCTTCAGGCTCACGGCGTGGCGCCGGCCGAGTTCAACAGCTACGGGGCGCGGCGCGGCCACCACGAAGTGATGATGCGCGGAACCTTCGCCAACATCCGGCTGCGCAATGCCCTGGCCGACAGGGAGGGCCCGTTCACGGTCCACCTGCCCGACGGCGAGGCCACGACCATTTTCGACGCGTCGGTGCGCTACGCCGGCGAAGGCATCCCGCTGATGGTCATCGCCGGCAAGGAGTACGGATCGGGGTCGTCACGCGACTGGGCGGCCAAGGGCCCCCGGCTGCTCGGCGTGCGCGCTGTCATCGCCGAGAGCTTCGAGCGGATCCACCGGTCGAACCTGGTGGGCATGGGCATCCTGCCACTGCAATTCCTCCCCGGCGAGAGCGCAGCGAGCCTCGGCCTCACGGGCCGCGAGGCCTACACGGTCGAGCTGCCGGCTGACGGGCCGACGCCACGTTCGCGCGTGGGCGTGGTCGCACGCGGCGACGACGGGACCGAGCGCCGGTTCGAGGCGAACGTCCGTCTGGACGGCCCGATCGAGCTCGACTACTACCGACAGGGCGGGATTCTGCCGGCGGTGCTGCGCCGCCTGGCCCGGGACTGAGCCGCTACTGGCTCCACTCGGTCGGCTGGCGGTCCCAGCGGTGGGCCCGAAGCCTGGCGACCAATTCAGGCGAGAGCGGACCGGCGTCGCTGGCGGCCGTGTTCTCCTCGACGTTGCGGGCCCGGCGCATGCCGGGGATGACGGTGCTCACGTCTCGATTCGACAGGATGAAGCGCAGCGCCATCTCGGCCAGCGTCATGCCCGCGGGCAGGAGCGGCTTGAGAGCATCGACGCGGGCCACCGTCTGGGCCAGGTTCTCACGCACGAAGTAGGTGTTGCGCCAGTCGCCCTCAGGCCAGGTCGAACGAATTGTCAGATCCCCGATCAAACTGCCCTCGTCGAACGGGACACGGGCGATAACCGCAACGCCCTTCTCGCGGCACGCCGGGAAGAGCTCGTCCTCCGGCGCCTGGTCGAAGATGTTGTAGATCACCTGGACAGAGTCGACGAAGCCCGATCGAACGGCCCGAACGCCGTTCGACGGCTGCCAGCGGTTGAGGCTCAGGCCGAACGCTCGAATCGAACCCTCGCGCTTAAGCTCCGCCACGGTCTGCTGCAGCTCACCGCTGGTCAGCCAATCGTCCTCCCAGACGTGCAGCTGGAGCAGGTCGATCGTATCGACCGTCAGGTTCGAGCGGCTGATGTCGACGTACTCGCGCACGTACGCGCGCGGGAACACCTGTCCAAGGGGCACGTCCGGGCGGCTCGGCCACTGGCGGT
>DASWZK010000033.1:0-25014 GCA_036404515.1 Candidatus Limnocylindrales bacterium | reverse complement strand
AGGTTCGCTTCAGCCTGGCTACGCCACTGCCGCACTGGGAGCTTGTGCCATACGCAAGGGAGCAAGGGCGCGTCGTCATCGCGTACAGCCCGCTGGGGCAAGGCCTGCTGAGCGGGAGCCACAGCCTGAACACCGCGGCGCGGGCCGACGTGCGCGGGCGTAACCCACTGTTCCGGCCGCGCTCGCTGCGCCTGGCCGAGCCGCTCCTCGCCGCGATCCACGAGGCGGGGGCCGCCCATGCCGCCACGCCGGCCCAGGTGGCCCTGGCCTGGCTCATCGGGCAGGGTAACGTCGTCGCCATCCCGGGCGCGCGCACGGTCGCTCAGCTCGAAGAGAACGTGGCTGCGGCGGAGCTCGAACTCAGCGGGGCGGAGCTGGACCGGCTCACCGCCGAGGCCACGCGCTTCGAGATGGCCGTCAGGCACTGAGGACTCTGACTTCCAGTTGCTGCAACTCGCGGCTGTCCTCGCAACCTCTGTCGTGGGCCAGGTTGCGAGCGGACTGTTCGCACCCTATGACCACGTAAGGCGCTATCCCGCCTCGCGCCAGCGCGGCGTATGCGGTTAGGAAGCAACTCGGCGGCAAATCGGCGTTGCCGCCCGCGCATACTGTAGTGGCGTCCGAATTCTCGTCAGTAAGAGGTGGATCTTGGCGATGTTCTGCACACAGTGTGGCGGCGGCTTGGCTGACGACGCCAAGTTCTGTGTCAGTTGCGGCGCCCCCGTCGGACCGCGGGTGCCACCCGCTTCCGGCGCCTCGGCCCCGCCTCCTTTCGTAGCTCCTACACCGGCTGCTGGTGCCGCTAAACAGGACGCTACCGGCCAGACGTTCGTGCTGAACCAGAAGCTGATCTCGATGACCGGCGATCTATGGATCGACGATTCGAACGGGAACCACGCCTTCGAGGTGGATGGCAAACTCGTCGCGTTGCGGCGCTCGCTGCTCCTCAAGGACACCTCGGGGCAGCAGTTCTACGAGATCAACAAGTCGCTCGCGCACGTCCATACGACCTTCGAGGTCAAACAGGGCGACAAGGTCGTCGCGACGATCCAGAAAGCCCTGATGTCGATGTTTGGCGAGCACTTCACGATCACCGCGGCAGACGGCGGGCAGATGAAGGTCACCGGCAACTGGATGAACCGCGAATTCCATATCCAGAAGGACGGCACAGACGTGATCGTCGCCTCCCGCCAGTTCTTCACCATCCACGACGCCTACGGCATCCAGGTCTCACCGGGCTACGACGCCCCGCTCGCTCTGGCGATCGTCGTTGCCTTGGAGCAGATCGAGAAGGAAGAGGGACACGAGTCGTCGCCGGTCGGCGGCGTGTTGGGCGGAGGTCTGGGCGGGATCCTCGGTGGCTAGGCTGAAAGGCCGCTAGCGCGAGGTTGACGTTGCCACCGACGCTGGAGCCGCAGGGGTTTGGGTAGGGTCACCTTGGCGTCCCCGGCAGGGTCCTGGTCATTGGGCTACCACAATGTTCGCATCGCGTTGGCATCGTGTTGGCAGCCGTTCGTAGGCCGGGTTTCGTGATCTCCGACCGGCTCTACGATGGCCAGCCCTTCTGCCACTGCCAAGCGACCAGCGACTTTGTCACCCGCGGTTCTGGACAGAGAGCGGGGGCCCGGTCGACTCGACCGGACCCCCGCCAGGCTGCCAGCGGGGTGCGTTACCCCGCGTTCCGCGGTCAGAAGACGCGGACGGCGACCTCCGCCGGGGCGAGGAGGAGCTCCTTGAGCTCGTCGTCCACCTTGAGCAGCGAGATGTGCGCGCCCGCCATCTCGAGCGACGTGCAGTACTCGCCGACATAGCTGCGGAAGACCTTGATGCCCTGCGCAGCCAGCTTCTTGTGTGCGATGCCGTAAAGGAGGTAGAGCTCGCTGATCGGCGTCCCGCCGAGGCCGTTGACCATGAGCGCGACCTCGTCGCCGGCCTTGAACGGCAGATCGGGGACGATGGCGCCGAGGAGCACGTCCACGATCTCGTTGGCGGTGCCCATCTTGCGCCGCTCGCGGCCCGGCTCGCCGTGGATGCCGATCCCGACCTCCATCTCGCCATCGGCGATCTCGAAGAGAGGGGTGCCGCGGACCGGCGGCGTGCAGGACGACAGGGCGATGCCCATCGTCCGGACGCGGCTGATCACCTTCTCGCCGACGCGCACGCACTCCTCGAGCGAGCCGCCCTTGTCGGCCATCGCTCCCACGGCCTTGATCACGAAGAAGTTGCCGGCCACACCGCGCCGGCCGATTGTCCAGGTCGAGTCCTTGACCGCCACGTCGTCGTTGACGAGCAGGTAGCCGATCTTCTGGCCCTCGGCCTCGCACATCTCCTTGGCCATCTCCCAGGCGGTGCGGTCGCCCGTGTAGTTGTTGACGATGTAGAGCACGCCCGCCGGGGTGTCCATCAGCTTGGACGTCTCGGTGACGAACTCAACGGGCGGGCCGGCGAAGACGTCGCCGGGGCATGCCGCGTCGAGCATGCCGGGGCCGACGATCATCGTGTGTGCCGGCTCATGGCCGGACCCGGACCCCTGGATGATCGAGACCCGATCCTTCTTGGGCATGTCGGCCCGGTAGATCAGGTTGTACTTCGGCTCGTATTTGAGCGTGCCGCCGCTCGCGAGCATGATGCCCTCGAGGAACTCGGGCACGAACTTCTTCGGGTCGTTCAGGAACTTCCTCACGCCTGTGCTTCCTTTCCGTACTTCTCGCGCCAAGCCGACGCGATGGCCTGGAGGATTACGCCGATCGCCGTCGCGCCGGCATCGACGGAGCCGATGCTCCGCTCGCCGGTGTACGCGGCCCGACCGCGCATCGCCAGCATGGACTTGGTGTCTTCCGCCGCCTTCACCGCCACGTCCGCGGCATGCTGGATCGCCTTGACGCCGTGGTCGCCTTGCATCGCCGGGTCGCCGATCGCCGCCTCCATGGAATCGGTTGCCGGAACAAGGGCGTCCAGCAGCGTCTTCTCGCCCAGCGAGGCGCCGCCGCGGGCCATGATCCCCGTGATCGAGGCGCGCAACATCGCGATCACGTCCTCGGGCGCGAGCTCGGTCCGATCGGCAGCCACAACGCCCGCCCGGAGGAATGCCGTACCCCATATGGGGCCGGAAACCCCTCCGACCTTGCCGGCGAGGGTGAGGCCGATCTTCTTGAGCACGGCTCCCACGCTCGACTTGTCGAACGTGTCGTAGTCGGCGACCACGACCTCGAACCCGTTGCGCAACGAGTATCCGAAGTCGCCGTCCCCGACGACCGAGTCGAGTTGGGCGAAGTACACCGCGTTGTCGACGATCGTGGTGGCCATCGTCTTCAGCACGAGGTCGACGTCGTCGAACGACGCCTTAGCCATAGGGACCTCCTTCTGCTTGCTTCACAGGGATGCCGGACGGAGCTGCGGGGCGAGGCAGGCCTCCAGGTCGGCGAGCGTCACGTACGCACCCGGCCGGGCGGCCGAGCGGTTGGCGATGACGGTCGTGTGCTCCCCATCCGGGTCGCCCAGGGACGAAACGACGAGGATCGCCTCGCTGAAGTCCTCCTTTTCGGTGTAGCCGTTGACCGTGACGAGGCAGCGCAGGCCCGCGGCGTAGGCCGCCTCGAGCCCGTTGCGCGAGTCCTCCACGACGAGCACCCCAGCTGGGTCGACGCCGAGCTTCTCGAGCGCCAGGAGGTAGATGTCGGGCGCCGGCTTCTTCTTCGGAACGCAGTCGCCGGCCAGGAACACGTCGAAGCGGTCGGCGCGCTCCTTGCCGACCGCGTACTCGAGGATGGCGTGGACGGAAGCCTCCGCCGATGTCGATGCGACCGCCAGCCTCCAGCCCGCGTCCTGCGCGTCGGAGATGACCCGCCGGATGCCCGGCCGCGGCGGCAGCTCCCCCGCGGCGACCATCTCCGTGTAGAGGGCGGTCTTGCGCTTGTGCCACTTCGCGACCTCGGCCGCCAGCGCGTCGGGGTCGGCCGGCAGGCCGTTCGCCCGGACGAAATCGGGCGTCAGCTCGCTCGCCATGCGCTCCTTGCCGCCACCGATGAGCAGCTTTCGCCCGTACTCCTCCTCCGACCACTCGAGAGGGAGCCCGAACTCTACAAAGGTCTGGTTGAACGACGGCAGGTGCCCGTACCGCTCGGTGTCCGCGAGGACGCCGTCGCAGTCGAAGACCAGCGCGTTCATGTCCAGGCCTTGCCTTCGCTGCCGAACAACCGGATGTGATACTTGGCCATTTCCATCACCGCGGCGCGCTGGGCAGTGAAGATCTTGGGCGGGTCGTAGTCACCCGGGTGCTCGGTCATGAAGTCGTACCCGGACTTCATGAAGGCGATCTTGAGCGCCGTCGAGATGTTCACCTTGGCGCAGCCGCGGGCGATCAGGTCGCTGAACTGCTCCGGGGTCATGCCGGTGCCGCCGTGGAGCGCCACCGGAATACCGGTCGCCTCGACGATGTCGGTGACCCGCTGGCTGTCGAGGTGTGGCGTCGTCTTGTACATCCCGTGGGCGTTGCCGATGGCGGGCGCGAAGACATCGACGCCGGTCTCGCGGACGAAGTCGACGACAGTCTCGAGGCTCTGGACATGCTCGGCCTCATCGCCGGTCATCTCCTCGGTGCGCTTGAAGCCCTCGATCTCACCCTCGACGTCGGCGCCGTAGCGGCGAGCCTCGGCGACCACCTCGGCGCACTGGCGCTTGTTCTCCTCGACCGACAGCTTGCTGGCGTCGAAGAGGACCGAGTTCCAGCCCTTGGCCAGGCAGGCGCTGATGACGTCCCGCTCCGGGCAGTGGTCCAGGTGGAGGGCGACTGGGACGGAGACGTGCTTGGTGTACTCCACCCACATCGCGTACATGGCGTCGAGCCCGGTCATCTTCACGTGCTTGACCGAGGTCTGGAGGATAACGGGGGCCTTGAGCTCCTCGGCGGCGGCGAGGACGGCCTCCATCGAGAGGTCGTTGATGATGTTGATGGCCGCGACGCCGTAGCGTTCGGTAAACGCGCGGTTGAGGATCTCGCGGGTTGGCACTACCGGCACGCGCGCACCTCCTTCTTTCGGGTGGGACGCAACTGCGGGGACCTAGTCGCTGGGGATGCCTGCGAACTCGGAATCTCTCCGGCCGATCACCTCCTCCCCGCGGTCTCGCGGATCGCCCCGTCGGCCGGGCTCGTCTCGTCGGGCCTCCGCGCGAGATCCAGCACGGCTTGCGCATTGCCCTCGTCGACGACGAGGACATCCACGACGCCCGATCGGAGCACGCCCAGGATTGCCGGCGGCTTCTCCGCCTCGCTCACGACCGCCACGACGGTCTCGATCCGGCGCAGGTCGTCGATCGACAGGCCGATCAGGCGGCCGCTGCCGAGCGACGCGATCCGCCGGCCGAGCGTGTCCACGTAGTTGCCGAGGACGTCGCCCACCGCGCCGGCCCCGCGCAGCCGGGCGATCTCCTCTCTGGAGAAGCAGCCGCTGCGGACCATGGTGCAGGCGTCGTCTGTGCCCCCGATGCCGACGAGCGCAACGTCCGCGTTCGCCGCCAGGCGAAGGGGGACCGCGACCGCTTCCTGCTCGAGGAGGCGATCGCGCATCTCGGCGCTCTCGACGTACGCCGGCGCATAGAGGCCGACGGCACGGCCGCCCGCGCGCTCAGCGAGGGCCCGGCAGATGTCGTTCGGGTTCGTCGGCTCGTCCAGGCGTGGGGAGCCGCCCATGGCACTCACGAACGTGCAATCGAAGCGGTGGCGGGGCCGGAAGAAGCGGTGCACCTCGGCCGTGTCCCGACCGTGGCTCACCGCGATGACGCAGCCGTCGTGGAGCCGCCGCTCCAGGTAGCGGGCCGCGCTCCGGGCGACCTCCTCGCGCTGCGACCGCGGGTCCTCGCGTCGGGGGGCCACGATGACGTCCGTCAGCCCGAAAGTCTCCCGCAGATGCGCCTCCAGGTCGAGGTTGAGCCAGGGCGGCGCCTCGATGTGGATGTCAACGATCCCCGACCAGCGGGCGCGCTCCAGGAGCCGCTGTACCTTGGGGCGCGAGAGCGCGAACTCCCGAGCGATCTCCTCCTGCGTGCACCCATCGGCGTAATAGCGGTGGGCGATGCGGGCGAGGAGCTCATACTCGTCTTGGCCGAGGTTGTCGGGCAACAGCCGCACCCCTGAGACGTTCGTGAGCAAATCCTCACGTCTGATCAGACGTGCATTCTACCTCGCTAGTCTGCCGGTGTCAGCAGCGAAAGAGTCGCCAGCGCCTCTGACGGCAGTTGGCCTCGGGCGATGACATTGGTGGCCCAGGCGCGCACCTACGAGGCCAAGGATGCCGGGCGCAATCGGCTCATGGTCACGTCGGGCCGGGAGCGCGATCCGAGTGGTTGCGACGGCGGTCTGACCCCGTCTGGTCCGCGGACGGTCTCGGCCTGGAGGCGGCCCTGATTTGCGTCTCGGACGCCCCGCCTGACCGCCTAGGAAATGCGCACGTCGTGGTACGTACGCGCAGCCGCGATCTCGTCGGGGCTCAAGGTGGACGGGTCAACGGGCGCCACGATGCTCCAATGCCGGCCGACGGGACACCGCTCGAAGCGGACGTTCCAGAGCCGCACGGCCTTGAGAGACGCGCCAGGCACCAGGGTCGTGGTGAACAGGTGCCCCGCCCGGCACCGCACGATTCGCTCGAACCTCCCGACGGGCCGCGCCCGAGCCGAGATCGCGACCGCTATGACGACGGCCACGAGGATCACAATGCCGAGGATCAGGCCAACCACGCAACGAGTATAAGTCGCCGACCGGATCGCCAGGTTCGATACGGATCAGGTCGACCGCGCTGAGAGCCTCGAACGCAGGCGCCCGGCGCCTGCAAGAGCCTAGCGTCGCCTCTTGGCGTGGCAGTCGACGCAGTCCTGGGCCCACGGCAGGGCCTCGAGGCGCTCCGGGGCTATCGGCTTGCCGCACGTCTGGCAAAGCCCGAACGCCCCTGCGTCGATGCGCCGCAGCGCTCCTTCGATCTGGGCGAGGTGGTGCTCTTCTCGCTCGCGGAGCTGCTGGCCGCGCTGGCTCTCGGACACTTCCGTGGCGGCGGCGGTCTGCGCGCCGTGCGCAACCCGCGGGTGTTCGACTTCCTCGGAGAGTTCGACCCTTATTCGCTCGCGCTCGGATTCGAGCGTTCGCCGTGAGTCCGCGACCAGCTTCGGATCCATGGCTCGCATCCTACGCTGCTCGTTGAGGTGGTGCGCGCCGATCGGTACAAAGGTCGACCGTTTCGCGAACTCGTGGAGGCCAGAGCTTCACGGTGGGCGTAGACTCGGGATGGCGTTTCGGTTTCGACGGGATGATCGAAGATGGGACCGGCGGGTCGGCCGGAGGAGAAGGATGGCTTCCGCGAAGGACCCCGTGTGCGGGATGGAGGTCGATACGGCCTCCGACCTCAAGTTCGAATACGACGGCGAGACGTACTACTTCTGCAGCCGTGGCTGCAAGCTGGACTTCGAGGAGGACCCGGGGAAGTACCTCGACCCGGAGTACGAGCCGCAGATGTAGGCGTCGGGGTCGCAAGGTCGGCCCCGCCGGAGGCGCTCTGCGTGGTACGCTCAGGGCGAGCGTTGGGAGTGCCGCTGGGCCTCCTGCCTGATGAAGAATCCACGACCCCAGGAGAAGCCTGATGACCTACGTGATCGCCGAGCCCTGCGTCGATACCAAGGACACGGCGTGCGTGTCCGTCTGCCCGGTCGATTGCATCCACTACGATGGCGACGCCGACCGAACCCTGTACATCGATCCGAACGAGTGCATCGACTGCGGCGCCTGTGAACCCGAGTGTCCCGTGAATGCGATCTTCACCGAGGATGCTCTTCCGGCAGAATGGGTCGCCTACACGGAGATCAACGCTCTCTGGTTCACCGACAAGGAGGCCGCTCGAAAGCTGGTCAACGCTGCTAAGCCGGCCTGACCCCTGCGAGATCCGGTCGAGCGCCCGGCCCGGTGGTCGGGCGCTTTCGATTCAGGTCGGTGCGGCGGATTGCCGTTCGCTGGCACGATGCCGGCTCAAGCTAGACTTGGCCGATGCGAATCGTCTCCCTGCTTCCGTCCGCCACCGAGATCGTCTGCGCACTCGGGCTGGGCCAAGAGCTGGTCGGTATCAGCCATCGCTGCGACTTCCCGCCCGAGATCGAGGGAGTGGCTGTAGTCACCCGGCCGGCCGGCAGTCATGGCGGGTCTGGCGCGGCCAGGACAGGTGCCGCCGGCCTGGACGATGAGCTCGGGCCAAGCGAGCTGGATCGAGCGGCGCTGCTGGCCGTCGAGCCGGAGCTGATCATCGTTCGAGACGGCGGTTCGGGACCGGGCGCCCGCCAGGTCGAGGCGGCCCTGGTGGGTTCGGCCGTTTCGCCGACGATCGTCGCCCTGGACCCCGTCACACTCGAGGGCATCTTCAACTCGATAAGTACGCTCGGGGCGATGACGGAGGCCGAAGACGAGGCCGTCGAGCTGCTCGAGGCTCTGCGTGAGGACATCGGCGAGATCGAGCAGGGCGTGGTAGCCCGGCGCGACGACGGTCTCCGGCCGATGCGCGTCGTGATGCTCGAGGGCCTGTGGCCGCTGGTGGCCAGCGGCCGTTGGGTTCCCGAGCAGGTTCGCCGAGCTGGAGGCTGGGACCTGCTGGGCAGGGAGGGCGAGCCCGCTTCGCCGACGACCTGGGAGGCGATCCAGGAGGTCGATCCCCAAATGCTGATGCTTTCGCCCGCGGGGATGACGCTCCTCGAGGCTCAGGCGGTCTGGCGCGAGACCGAGCGACCGGAGTTCTGGCATACCCTCGAGGCAGTTCGGCGCGGTCAGGTCTTCTTCGTGGAGCCCGTCTACTTCAGCCGACCGGGTCCGCGCGTCGTGGACGGAGTGGCCATGCTGGCCGAGATATTCGACCCGGAGGGCTTCGTCGACACGTCTCCGCCGGACAGCTGGACGCCCCTTTTCGAGTAGCTGCAGATTCTCTAGCAAGGACGTGACGTTTCAGGATAGGTTCAGCCCGAATCGCGATTATCCGCGTCAGTTCCTTCTCCTCCTCCGAATCCTCCTTGGGCAAAGACGAGATCACACAGCCGGTCGCTCTCCTCCCTCGGCGACCGGCTCTCGTCTGTCTTGGGCCCGTTCAGGGCCCGGCGCGTTCTGGTTTCATGCGGTGACCGCCGGCCGCAATTAGGCGCAAAACCGGCCCTCATCGGCCGACAGGCGCGCCTATACTCGCCAACATGTCGCCGCTTTCCAACCGAACTGTCGCAACAATCGGCTCTGGCGTAATGGCCGAGGCGATCATCGCAGGACTGCTGCGGGGCAGCCTGGTCGAGGCCGCGCAGATCGTCGGTAGCGAGCCACGGGCCGATCGGCGCGAAGAGCTGGCAAGCCAGTACGGCGTGCGCATGGTCGCCTCGAACCTCGAAGCCGCCCGCGACGCCGACGTGATCCTCCTCTCCGTCAAGCCGCAGACCCTGACCAAAGTGGGTCGCGAGCTCGGTGGCCACCTTCGGCCGAGCCAGCTGGTCGTTTCGATCGTCGCCGGTGCAACTTGCAAGGTCCTCACGAACCTTCTCGAACACCTCGAAGTCGTCCGCAGCATGCCGAACACGCCCGCCCAGATCGGGCGGGGCATGACGGTCTGGTACGCCACTCCGGAGGTGACCGAGCTGCAGCGCGATCAGGCTCAGACCCTGCTGCGCGCCCTGGGCACGGAACTCCAGGTCGAGGACGAGCGCTTCGTCGAGATGGCGACGGCGGTCAGCGGCACCGGCCCGGCGTACGTCTTCCTGGTCATGGAAGCGCTCATCGATGCGGCCGTCCACCTCGGCTTCCCGCGCCACATAGCCCACGATCTCGTGATCGAAACGCTGGAGGGCAGCACTGCCTTCGCCAAAGCCACGGCCCAGCATCCGGCCGTGTTGCGGAACATGGTCACCTCTCCCGGAGGGACCAGCGCCGCAGCGATCCACGAGCTCGAGTCGGGCCGGCTCCGAACGGTTCTGTCGGAAGCCGTCTGGGCCTCCTATCGGCGGACGGTCGAACTGGGCGCCGACCTGGAAAAGGGCCTCGGGCTGAACGAGGGTCAGACTGAAGGGTCGACGAACGGAAGGGCGGCGAGCGACGCCCAACCGAGGCCGTCGACCACACCGCGAACCGGGCGCTGACGTGCCCAACCCCAACGAGCCCAACGCGTCCACGCCGTCGGCCGGTCTGCTGGCGATTTTCGCCCACCCCGACGACGAGAGCTACGGCGCAGGCGGCGTCATGGCCCTGGCATCTGCCGCCGGGAATGCGGTCTGGGTTCTGTGCGCTACGAATGGCGATCAAGGCGGACGCCCGGGGGAGGTGGGCGTCGACCACTCCCTGGATCCGGAGATCCGCCGACAGGAGCTGGCCTGCGCCTGCAGTGAACTGGACGCGGCCGAGCCGATCTTCCTGGGCTATCGCGATTCGGGCATGGAAGGCTGGGGCGCGCCCGAGGGCTCGCTCAGCCGCGCCCCCGAGGAAGAGGTCGTGGAGCGGATCCTCACCTTGATCCGCAGACTGCGGCCGGCGGTCATCGTGACTTTCGATCCGGGCGGGGTTTACGGCCATCCCGACCACACTGCGTGCTCGGCCGTGGCCACAGCAGCGTATCGGCGGGCCGCAGCTGAGCCCGGCGGCCCATTGGCGCTGTACCACCAGGCCATGCCACGGTCGGTCGTCGCGGGGATGCGGGCCGCGATGGAGGAGGAGCGGCGCCGATCCGGTAACGATGCCCCGCCGAGCGAGGACGACCTGCGCCAACAAGAAGCCATTGAGGCGCTGGCTCGACCCGACGAGGAAATAACGACCGCAATCCGGGTCACTCCCGTCATCGACCGCAAGATCGCCGCCCTGGCCTGCCACGACAGCCAGATGCGCGGCCGCCGCTGGGACGACCCTGAGGGGCGCGCTCAGCTGGAGCAGATGTTCGGTACCGAGACGTTCATTCGGATCGACCCGGCTCCACGGCCGGGCGAGAGGGAGGACCGGTTCATGGCTCTGAAATGGTCTGAGCAGTGACCCATCGCCACGAGCCGCGAGGGGCATCGGGACGCGCGGAAAGGGCAGTCGCCGAGCCGATCCGGGGAGCGGTCGAGAACGGCCGGGTCCGTCGGCCCTCCCGTGACGGCCTCACCATCGAGCAGGCGGCGGCCATCGAGTCGCCACGCGAATTCCGGCTCTCCCCGGACGGCCGCCGCGTGGCCTTCACGGCCGAAGCCGCCGGGGCCCGCCAGATCTTCCTGATGCCCGTCCGCGGCGGCTACCCGGAGCAGTTGACCGCCACCGAGAAGCCGGCGTCGGATCCGCAGTGGTCGCCGGACGGCCGCCGCATCGCCTTCGTCTGCGACGAGGCCATCTGGATGATAGAAGTCGAGGGCTCGCATCAGGCTCTCGTCACGCAGCATCCAGCCGGCAACCGCTCGCCGCGGTGGTGCACGGACGGCCATCAGATCGCCTTCATCTCGCGCCGCCGCGGTTGGGACCAGTTGTGGGTCGTGGATGCGCCGGTGCCACGCCGCGGCCGTCCGGCGACCCGACCTCGCTCGGCCGAGCCCGCGGCACTTACAAAGACCGGCGTCGACATCGACGATTATGTTTGGTCGCCGGACGGCCGCCAGATCGCCGCCACCTCGCAGCGGCTGCCGGACCTGCTGACGTCGCAGATACACATCGTCGACGTTGCCACGGGACAGCAACGTTTGATCGCGGGCGAGGTGTCCTGGGAGACGGGTCCGCGCTGGCTTCCCGATGGCTCGGGCCTGCTGATGATCACGGATGAGGATGGCTGGTTCCAGGTCGTTCGGGTATCGGTCGAAGGCAACGAACGGACGGCCCTCACGACCGGCAGACGCGAACACGGCGAGCCCGGCGGTGGCTGGGGCTACGTCCCGCTGCCCTCGCCGGACGGTAAGCGGTTCGTCTGCGTGGAGATACACGATGGGCTGGTCGATCTGCTGGTCGGGGAGATGGCGGGTGCAACGGGCACCGACCCGCTTCGGGCCGGTGAGTCGGGTTCGGCCGTGGTCAGCCCGTTCGAGGGCATATGGATGGCGGTAGGCTGGCTGCCCGACTCGTCCGCCATCCTCGCCATCGGCTCGAGCGATCGGCAGCCGGACGATCTTTGGTTGCTGCCCATGCCCGAGGCCATAGCCGAGGGGGCCAAGCCGCGCAAGCTGACCCGGTCTCTGCCGACCGTGGTCGACACCGCTCATTTTGCCGTCGGGACGCGCATCGCCTTCGAAGCTCGGGACGGGTTGGTCGTCGAAGGGACCCTCTACCTGCCCGCGAGCGCCGTTGGGGAGGAGGCGACGCGCGTTCCCTGCGTCATCCACTCGCATGGCGGGCCCACGCATCAGGCCTTGCGCGACTGGCTGCCGTTCCGCCAGCTCGTGGCCGAGGCCGGCATGGCCTTCCTGTCGGTCGACTTCCGCGGCTCCACGGGTTACGGCCGTGAGTTCCGTTGGGCCAACCGCGGCGAATGGGGCCATGCCGACGCCTTCGACGTGATCGACGCCGCCCATTGGGCGGCCGCCCAGACGTGGTGCGATGGCCGCCTGGCTCACTACGGGGCCTCCTACGGTGGATACATGACGCTGTGTGTCCTCGCCGAGGAGCCGTCGCTGTGGCGCGCCGGCATCGACCTGTACGGAGACTCGGATATCGCCGAAAGCTACCGTCATGGCGACCGCCCGGGTCGGATCGATCTCGAGCGGATGATGGGCAAACCGGACGACCCGGAGGCCGCTCCTGCGTACCGGCGCGGGTCGCCTTTGTACAGGGTGGAGCGCATCGAGGCGCCGCTGCTCATCCTCCACGGTCGTAAGGACAAGCGGGTGTCGCCGCTTATGACGGAGAAGATCGTCGAGGCCCTTGAGATCGAGGGTAAGCACTACCAGGTCCACTGGTACGACGACGAGCCGCACGGCTTGAAGAAGCGCGAGAATGGCCGCGATGCGTGGAAGCGCTGTCTGGACTTCCTGCGACGGCACGTGCTGGAGCAGGTTGACGAGGACTAACGTAAGGGGGCCGAACTGTGTGGGGACGGCGAGGGCGAGTCAGCCTGGTCGACGCGCCGGAGATGGCGGCCTTCTTCGAGCAGCTCGACCACCTGCGAGAAGGCCAGCTCCTGGCGATGCGGGCGGCCTGGCGAGCCACCGGCCGAGGGGATCACGAGGACGCCTGGGCGGCGGTTCGAGCGGTCGGCGCGCGAGATGGTTTGACCCGGGAGATCGACCGCGTGCGTAACAAGGCGCTTGCCTGGACCACGCGGAGCTCGAACTCGATCCCTTACCTGAACAATGTCGACAGGGCCTGGCACGAGCTCAAGACGGAGGCCGGCGAGGCCATCGTCGACGCGGCCCTGGCGGTCGCGCTCGGGGGCCGTCTTGACGAAGGCGCTCGTGACGTTCTCATCGGGCCGTGGCTGCGCGCCACTGAGGCTGCAGGGTAGCCGCTCCGGGCGGCCGAGCGGCCGGATCTCGCCTGATTGCAGGCCGGCGTCGGCCGACATGGCACGACCCCCTCGACGCCATGCGTCAGGGCTGCGGGCGACCTCACGGGTCCGCGCCCTTTTCGGCGACCCGATGTAGGCTGCGGCGGTGGCAGACCTTCGAGTTGAGTTACTTGCCGTCGAGGATTGCCCGCACCTGGAGCAGGCGCGTCGCGATCTGGAGAGCGTCCTCCACAAGGGGATAATCGAGGTCCCGATCCAGCTGGTCTTCGTGACCGGCCGGGACGATGCTGAGTTTCTCGGCTTTCAGGGCTCGCCGACGATCAGGGTCAACGGTGACGACGTCGTTCCCCAGCCAGAGTTGCCTGTCGCCCTTGCCTGCCGGATCTACCGCGACACCGAAGGTCGAGCCCGGGGTTCGCCGCCGATCGAGTCGATTCGGGCAGCCGTCGACGCGCACCGACGCGGTCGACTTGAGGCATTCCAGCGCGAGGAGGCGGCCAAGGTTGCCGAATTCGCGCGGGAGGCCGCGGCAGCCGAAACCTCGACTGAGTCCGAAGGCAAGCCTCGGGAGGGCTGAACTATGAGTTTCGCCGAGAACGTTCGACTCGCGCCGCAGCGTACGATGCGCTCACTGCTGATCTCGCTTTCGCGCCGGCGAGCCGTGGCTCGCCTTGCCGTCCGCAGTCCGCTGACCCGGCCCGTTGTGGCGCGCTTCGTCGCCGGCGAGACGCTCGACCAGGCACTGCCGGCGATCGCAGCTCTCGGGCGCGCGGGTCTTCGGACCACGGTCGACGTCCTGGGCGAATCCGTCACCTCGCCCGAGCTCGCCGCCGCGGCAGTCGATCGGTATCTGGCGACCATCGCCGCTCTCTCAGAGCGCGGCCTTGACCCGAACGTCAGCCTCAAGCTTACCCAGATGGGCCTGGATATAGGCCGCGACGTCTGCCGGGCCAACGTCATGAGGATCGTCGAGGCGGTTCGCGGCGTGAGTGGCTTCGTCCGGTTCGACATGGAGGACCACACCCAGACCGATGCCACGCTCGAGATCTGGCGGGCTGCCCACGAGGCGTACCCGCAGGTTGGCGTCGTGATCCAGTCGGCCCTGAGGCGCAGCTCGGCGGATGTCGATTCAATCATCGCCGCCGGTGGTCGCATCCGGCTCTGCAAGGGCGCTTACGACGAGCCCGGAAGCGTCGCCTACCGGAACAAGACTGCCGTGGACGCAAACTACGCTCGACTGATGGAGCGGCTGCTCGTGGCGGATGCGTACCCGGCGCTGGCCACCCATGACCCGAAACTCATCGCCAAAGCGATCGAGATAGCCGAGTCGGGGGGAATCGGCCGCGACCGGTTCGAGTTCCAGATGTTGTACGGCATTCGACGTGATCTCCAGCGGACGCTGGTCGACCGAGGCTACACGGTGCGCATCTACGTCCCCTACGGCCAGGAGTGGTATCCGTACTTCATGCGGCGGCTGGCCGAGCGGCCGGCCAACGTCGGCTTCATGCTGCGGGCGATCGTAAAAGAAGAAGGCCGTCGGATCCGCGGCCAGTAGCTCCGGTGGAGGCCCTTCGCTCTCCTGGCAAACGACCCTGATTCCCGTGCGCCGCTTTCTCGGCGCACGGCACCGGTTCGCGCGCGCCTTCCCTTGCGGTCGCGCCTCCTATTCCACAGGCTGGCGCAGGACGGTCTTGAGCCTGGCCGGATCCGCCCGACGTGGGTCGCCCAGGTAGATCTCGTGGTGAGCGCCGCGCTGCTTGAGTCCAGCGGCGGCGATGAAGGCGTGGAGGCGCTCGACGGTCGGCCGCTCCTCGCTGTATGGGCCAATGTGCATCACCTGGGCACAACGGCCTTCGCGCCATCGCTCCAGGCGCAGCCGCTCCAGCATCGCCGAGCCGCCCTTCTTGCGGCGGACTTCGGCAACTGCGCTCTCAAAGATCGCAGGCGTTACGTCGTCCGAGACGACCATCAAGACTCGCCAGCCCCACTGCTCAGGTGGGACGTTCAGGTCGAAGGCGCCGTTCTCGCCGGTAAACCAGAGCGCCTCGAGCGGAAGGATCGGCACGACCACGCCGGACGGCTTGAGACCAAACTTGATCGTGTAGATCACCGGGTAGAGCGCGGCGAAGGCCTTTTGGAAGTCGGTCGGGGAGGATTTCGGGCCCTCGTCGGGAGAGCCCTTGCCGTCGATCATCAGGTAGCCGAGCTCGGGGACGTCCACCAGGACGGGATCACGAGGAGGGTTGAAGAACGGTGCCAGCGTCTTCTTCAGATCCGGTGCCGGGGAAGAGGTGTGCTGTGCCCTCGCCCCCGAATCTGGCTTGACAGAACCCTTGGCTGCCACCGTCACCACCCCTTCGTCTCGCCGCCGCAGGTGACTCCGCACGATCTCAGCCGGGTCGTGCCCTCAGACCCGGACGGCCGCCTCGGCGTCGAGTGCGACGGCCATCTGTTTGCAGTGGTCCTCGATATGGCCAGCCAGCATGACATCGACGATCTGCCTGATCGTCATCTCTCCACGATCCTTGTGCAGCCCGCGCCGGGCGACCTGGCGCTCGTCGAGTTCCAGCAGACGCCGCAGGACCCGTTCGAGCGAGTTGTCCAGGCGTGCATAGAGCTCAACGATCGGCAGCGTACGATCCCGATCGATCGTAAGCATTCGAACCGGATCGGTCGGTCCGCGACCGAACGGGACCGGCTCCAGCGGCCCGGCGATGACCCGCTCGATCTCGCCCAACCAGTAAGGCAGCATCTCGTCGATGTGGGCGAGGACTTCGCGGCCTACCCACTCGCGCCGCCGGGGCAGCTCCTCAGGCGGGGGCGCGCTCAACTCGAGTCGGCTGCGCATGCGGACCAGATTGTCGCGGGCGGTGCGCATCCTTTCGACCTGGGTGTAGAGAGTCGCCATGTGTCGGGTGATACTCCGTGGCGGGCCGAGACACGACGCCGGCCGCTTCAGCCGGAAGCGTAGCGATTTCTCGGCCTGATGTGACGCCGCGCTTCAGAGAGATTCCGTCGAGCGCCGGAATGGTTCGGGCGCGCATGGGCGTCCAGTGTCCGCCAGGGCCGGGCTACGGCTCCTCGAGTACCACCGGCCGAGATTCCGATGGTGTCGCGAACTGGGCCAGCAGAACGCCCGCCAGCACGACCCCGGCCCCCACCGCCTGAATCGGAGCGAAGGTCTCGTTCAGGAAGGTGATACCCAGGAAGATCACGACGATCGGTTCTACGGTCGCCATCAGCGAGGCCTGGGCGGCCCCGATTCGGGCAGCCGATGCGTAGAACGCCTGAATCGCGATGGCCGCGGCAAAGACGCCGATGCCGACCAGACCGGGCCAGGCAGCCGATGGGATCTGCGTTGGCAGCAGCGGCTCGCGGGCCAGCAGACCGACGGCAAGGGTGGCCATCCAGGTCCCGGTCATCATGATCGCCCCGGCGACCGCCGGCGGGACCTCGGCCCCCTTGCCCCTGGATCGCATGTCGGCCGTCTGGCCCGGCCTCTCGCCGGCCATCCAGGCCGTCAGCACGATGTACACCGCGTACGCGACAGGAGACAGCAGGGCAAGGATAATCCCGGTCTGGTTCGTGCCGGCATTGACGCCGCCGATCGTGAGAACCGTCCCGGACACGACGATCGCCAGCGATCCCCACGCCAGCTTTCCCTGGAATCTGTAGCCGAGGCGGAGGGAGAGGACTGCAACGATGGCTGGGTAGGCGCTCATGAGGAGAGCCACCAGCGAGATGTCGATTTGCTCGATGGCAGCGTAGTAGACGCTCGCGTTGACGACGAAGAAGGCGCCGGTGAACAACAGCCGGGCCACGGTTCGGCGGTCTAGTCCCCGGAGGGACGCTCGAGCACGCGGCTGGACGAGCAGCCAGATCCAGCTCACCAGGGTCGCGAAGGCGAAGCGCCACACGAGCATCGCGATCCAGTCGACCCCAGCCGGATATACGTAGCCCTTGAAGAAGAGCGGCCCTGTGCCGTAGGCGGCCCCGGCCAGTGCGCCCAACCCGATGCCAACGATGCGGCGGCGGTCCATCCGAGAAGGCTATCAGGAGGCTGCCGGGTACAACTTCCAGCCCTGCCCGAGCAAGTTGGGACGCCTATACCCGCAGACGCGTGAGAGGACGCTCGCGGCCGGCGCCGACGTGCACGATGCGTTCGGATCAAGGTGCATCCGACCTGCGGCGCCCTCCATCTGGGCTACGGCCTCAGTACCGATGAAGCGGTACGAGTGAGTCATATGCCCTGAAAGGCGGGGCCCGTAGGATTCGAACATCGAAGCGGTCGAATGGCCGCCAGGTGTGAGGTCGGATGCGATGACCCGGGCCCGCGAACGCTGCCCGCGCTGCGGACGGCGCCTTGTGACCACTCGCTTCGACACCGCATTCCGTCTGCCCGATCGAAGCGAGCGTCTGTGCTTCGGTATCCCGGGCGGCCTGTGTGAAGACTGTCATCAGCTGTACATCGACCCGGAACTCATAGAACTGCTCGATCTGGGCCAGGGCCGCTGCGTCTTCGCCATCGAGAGCGATCTCGTCGTCCAGGAACAGGCCTGGTCCGGCGCCGACTGACCCGGGTGCTCTCGGTTTCCCCAAATTCGCCGTCGCCGTTGTCGGTCCAACTGCCGGCGTCACGGGTCCACCATGACCGTGGTCCGGGCTTGCCCGGACGGCGCACAATCGACGGCGTGGAGCCAGATCGCGCCGCCGCGGTCCCCGCTTGGGGCGGCCGTTCTCCGAGCCGACGTCCTGCCGGCATGTGCAGAGGACCGGGACATATCGTCGTCTACGGCAACCCTGCGTTCGTCGCTGCGTTCGGCAGGGAAGCCGTCGGCGTGCCCGCACGTGAGAGCCTCATCGATCTTCCGCCGGGCGCCTTCGCCGTGCTGGATGCCGTCATGGCCCGCGGTCGGCCGGCAGCGTGCTGGATTCGCTTCCGAGCTCAGGATTGGCGGATGACCGTGGCCCCGCGAGTGGATCCGGAGACGGGCGAAGTCTACGGCGTGGCCTTCCATCTGCGTCCACGCTCAGAGTAGACGTCAGTCTCGGACGATCCGGGCTGGCGGACGCCACGCAGGCGTTTCGTGGCGCTCGGCTCCACATCGGGCTCGCGCCGAAACACCGTCGGCGCGACAATGAAGGCCGGACGAACCGAGTCATTGGTTCGTGCTCTCCGACATCCCGTCGTCTGCCGAAATGGGGAACCGCCGATGGCCACAATCGATGAACTGATCGCCCAGTTGAACCTCCGCGCAGATGGCCTCGAGACTACGAGCTCGGCGAAATCGGGGACCTACGCAGAGCTTCGGGCGCTCGGTGCCTCTTCCGTCGAGCCGCTCATGCGTGCCCTACCCGGTGCAGATCCCGAAGCCGCCCCATCGATCATGAGTCTGCTCGGCCAGGCTGGCGATCCGCGGGCAATCGGCCCGATCCTCGGGCGACTCGACGATCCCGATGGCAACGTCAGGCGCAGCGCCTTGACTGCTCTTGGGCTCTTTTCGATGTCCGACCTCTCGGCGGGTGGCGTCGCGCGGACGCTGGCCAGTCGGGAGGAGGACTCGGATCCGTCTGTCGGTGAAGCCGCGGCAGCCCTCCGCGCCAGGCTCGGCCTGCCCGCGCCCGACGCTCCCTGGTATGCCGTTGCCGCGGGTTGGGAGCCGCTCGCGCGGGCCTTCATCTGGCGTGAGCTCGGCAAGCCGGATCCCAATTTCCGTTCGCTGGCGGATCAGCTGGTCGCGTATTCCGCCGCCGAACGACACGCGGTCTGGATCGGGATTGGCCAGGAGGCCCCTTCCCGAATGGGTCGAACCAGGGCATACGTTGAAGCGCTCCACAACGATCCGGATCCGACGTCGGTGGCGTGGGGCTGGCTCGAGGGCGATTACGACCTCATGGGCCGCGTCGAGCACGTCATCGGTCCCGACGACGCCCACACGCTCGACACGGTCGAGGCGGTCCGCGATCGCCTCGGTTCGATCGTCGATGTCGGTGGGGCCGACCGGCCCGGGGCCGACACGGACACGACCGAGAAGGCCCAACCGGCCGCCGGCGAGCCGACGGCGGAGCAGGTTCAGCCGGTCGCCGAGGAACCGGCCGCCGAAGAACCGGTACCGGAGCGGTCGCAGCTGGCCGCCGAGCAGGCGGGGCCGGCCGCGCAATCGCCTGAGGGTCCGTCGTGGTCGCCGACCCACTTCGTGCCGGCAGGCGGGTTGCCGGCCTGGGACTACCCCGACCCATCTCGTCAGCCGATGGTCGTTCTCAACCCTGGTCTCGGCCTGGTGGTCGATGCGGTCGCCGGCGACTGGGCCCGGGTTCGCGCCGTCAACGGATGGCAAGGCTGGGTCGACGGTCGCCGACTGATCACGCCGGCCTGATCTGCTCGGCTGTCCCGCCAAGAGCGCTTCTCATCGAAGTCAAGCCGGGGCGTTCAGCGCTTGTCGGGACGCCGGACCTTCTCGGCGATCCAAAGACTCACGGTGGCGCGGCGGCGAGTGTCGCTGCCGCCAGCGTGTCCCTTGAGTGACGCGTCCAGGTCGAGTAGCCCGGCCAGGGCGTCATCCAGCTCTGACAGCGTCCAGGTCCGAGCCTGCTGGGCCAGTAGCTGGGCTCGATAGGCTGACTTGACCTTCAGCATCCGCATAATGTCGGGCTCAGACGTGCCAGAGGCCAGAAGGTCCGCGACGTCGATCAGCTGCTTTATGCGCCCGTACAGGCGCACAAGGAAGAGTTGCGCCGGTACATCTTCAAGGTGATCCGCCAGCTCGGCGGCCTCCGCGGCGCGGCGCATGCCCACGGCATCCAGAAATGCCCAGTTGGATCCGGGCACGGCTTCGGCGACGAGGGCCTTGACGTCTTCGGGACCGATCTGGCCGTCGAGGCGGTACAGCGCCAGCTTCTCCAGCTCGGCAACCGCCAGTTCGCTCTGGCGGCTGCGGTCGATGTCGTCCTCGCGAACTCTGGCCCCGATGCGCTCGGCCAGGAGAGCGGCCGCGGCGGGGGAGATGCGAATCTCGCGTTCCCTGGCCCTGTCGCCGATCCAACGAGCCATCCCGTCGCGCCTGGGGGCGACGAACTCCCGGACCTCGCCGCCGGCTTCCGAGACGGCCCTGCGCAGGGCCTCGAGCGAGGCGAGGCGGCGCTTGGTTCCGTCCACCGTGTCGAGAAAGGCGAGGCCGTTGCCCGATGCAACCGCCGCGAACGTCTCCATCAAGAGCGCGGCCAGCGCCTTGTTCTCGACCAGCGGCGCCGGTTCGGCCACGACGACCAGCGTCCCGCCGCCGAAGAGCGTTGCCGTGGCCACCTTCTCGACTATCTCCCCGGCGGACGTGGTGGCGCCGGTGAGTTGGACACGACCGAGCGGTGGCCCGTCACCCGCCAGCCGAACGGCCAGGGCGTCGGGACCGCGGCTGACGCCATAAGCGTCGTCGCCCCAGTAGTAGCCGAGCGGAGCTGTGGGCGGCATCAGCGGCGCCCGCCCTTCGCGACCGCGGAGCGGGCCGCGCTGATCGCGCGGCCGGTCCACTCGAGACGATGCACGTCTCCCGGGGCCGCCTCGGCGAGCTCGCAGACCCGGCGCTCGAGCTCCTCCGCTCGACGCCGCACGTTCTCCAGGGTCTCCGCTGTCCACGTACCTCGGGCGCGCCCAGCTCGCGCTGCCGGTGGGTAGCGACGCTCCCACAACGCGAACCGCTCGTCCATCGACTCGAGTCGTTGGCCCGCCCGCTTGTCGGCATAGGCCACGATCAAAGCCTCCGGAGGCGCGGCCTCGATCCAGGACTCGAACCAGGCGGAGTCGGCCAGGCGCGTCACGGGATGCCCTACGATCGCCGGACCGAGCTCGGCGTAACCCTTGCAGGCCAGCCACTCGGCGGAACCTGCGGCGTGGGCCAGTCCATGCACCTGGGGCTTCACTAGATCGAGCTTGTCGACGTCATGCAGCAGCGCTGCCGCCTCGACCAGGCGGCGATCTAGCGATCGACCAACCGAATCCGTCCGCCACGCCAGCCAGGCCGCAGTCTCCGCGACGGCCCGCGAGTGGCGGAGGTGCCATGCCGGCGGCTCGAGCGACAGAAGCAGGGCCGCACTCTCCAGGCGATTCGGGACGGACATCGGCGGAATCGTACAGGAGGCGGAAGCGGCGGGCCACGGCCGCCGACGAAATGGCGGTGACGCCGGGGTCGAGAGCCGTTCGGGACGAGGCCACCGTTACCGCCGTTCTGTCCAGCGTTGTCTCGACCGTGCCGTCCTGGTCGGTTCGGAACACCCGCGACGAATGGGCGCCCAGCCGTGCCATCGTGGCTCCGCTCGGGTGACCGTAAGGGTTGTTGGCCCCGACCGAAACGACTGCGACGCCTGGCTTGACGGTCGCCAGCAGTACATCCGACGATGCGGTTGCGCTGCCGTGGTGAGCGACCTTGAGCATGTCGACGACTGGCAGGCCCCGGCTCAGCAGGATCGGGTCGACGTCTTCCTCGATGTCGCCCGTCAGCAGGAACCGCCGACTCTCGTACTCGCCCAACAGGACGATCGAGGCATCGTTCGTCTTGCGGTTATCGGTGGCGTTCGGGTCGAGGTAACTCGGACGGACCGTGCCGTCGTCGGGCCACAGCACTCGGAGCGTGGCATCGTCGAGTTGCAGGACCTCGCCGGCCGCCAGACGCTCGGGCTGCAGCCCACGTGCCGAGAGGGCTGACTTCCAGGCTCGATAGGCCGGCGTATCGACAGACCAGCCCGATTCGAACGCCCGCCCGACCTGATAGCGTTCGACCACCGCCACCAGTCCGGCAACATGGTCGTCGTGCGGATGGGTCAGGACGATCGCGTCCAGCCGGCGATCCCACGTTGGCACGTAGCGGTCCAAATCCGACATCAGGGCGTTCGCGTCGGGGCCGCCGTCGATCAGGATCCGACCGCCGCGATCTCCTTCCACGAGAATCGAGTCGCCCTGGCCGACGTCGAGGACGATGACGTGGACGCTGCCGTCAGGACGTGCTGCGACCACTGAACCAGCCAGGACCAGGAGCAGGGCCGCCCCTGCAAGCGCCCACCGGTAGCTTCGACGGAGGCTGGGTCCAGGGGTCCGGTCGGACGCCTGCCTGGGCGCGGTCGGTCCCAAACGGGCCCGAACCTTCGACCTCCGGGCCCTCGACAGCGTCCGGTACAGGAGGATGAGCAGCCCCGTCGCCGCGACTGCCGCCGCTACGTTGGCCGGGAAGGGCAGCGTCTCGTTGGCTCCGGGCACGGTCGCCGCGACCCGAACGACGGCGACGAGCGCGGTCAGAAGAAGGGCCGCCGGCATGGCCAGCAGGCCGGTGAGCGGGGCCGGCGCCCCGAGCGTGGCGAGCAAGCCCGCTACGAACGCCACTGCTCCGGCGGCCATGACCGGTGGCACAATCGGGACTGCCACGAGGTTGGCGGCCGGAGCGATCAACGCCAACCTCCCGAACGTGAGCAGTGCGATCGGCAACGTCGCTGCCTGGGCCGACAACGACACGCCGAGGCTCTCGCGCAAGGGGGCCGGGAGGCGGGGCGCCCGCGCCGCCAGCCAGGCGGAAAGTGGCGTGGCCCACGCCACGAGCCCCGCCGTGGCCGTGGCCGACAGCTGGAACCCCACGTCGGTGACCGTGGCCGGCTCGGCGATGACCATGATTGCCACCGCCCACGCCAGCCCGACCATCGCTCGTGACCCGCGGCCGCTCTCCACGGCCGTCAAAGCCACGCCGGCCATAACCGCCGCCCGCACCACCGAAGGCGACGCGCCGGCGAAGACCGTGTAGGCGACGATAGCCAGGAGGGTGGCGATCGCCCGACGTCGCCGGCTGAAGTGTCCGCGTAAAAGGGCCGCTACCGTGGCGGCAACAATCGCGATATTCCAGCCTGAGATGGCGACGATGTGACTGACGCCGGCCGTGGTGAATGCCGCCGCCACGTCTCGATCCACTCTGTCGCGCAGGCCGATGAGGATTGCCGCGGCCAGGCCGCCTCCTGGCTCCGGCAGGACCCGCTGCAGTACGTCACCCGACGACTGGCGCAGCGCTTCGAGCCGTCCGGCCGGGGAGTCGTCGTGGCGGACTACCGCCAGATTCGTGGCCTCGCAGCTTGCCGTGATCCCTTCCGCGGCGAGGAACCGGTCGTAGTCGCTCTCCGTCAGCGCTCGGATCCGGCCGGACCACGAGACCGTATCCCCACCAATCAGGCGAGGGTAGGCGGGCATGAGCGCCGAGCAGCGCACCGGCGAGTCGGCAAGCGAGATGGTGGCTATCTGTTTCGAGTTTGTTTCGTGCGCGCTCTCCACCGAGGCCAACCAAGGGCCAGTACCCGGCGGCAGCGCCGTGGATTCGGGCGGGGCGGTGCCGCCCCCGACGATCAGCCCGATCGAGAGCCGCGCTGCGACGAGCGCCGCTCCGAGCGAAGCCGCCGCAAGTGACGAGCCGAGGCCGCGGCGGTCCGCCGCTCGGGCCGCGCATGACGCCACGCCCAGCGCTGCTGCCGTGGCCGCGGCTAGGGCCACGGCCACGGCAGAGTCGCCGCCGAGCGGCTCGTACGAGGCGGTGCCGGCCGCCACCACCACCCCGAGCGCGAGCCAGGCGGGCCGCGGCAACATCGACCGCTACACCGTGACCTGGTCGCGGAACTTGGCCAGTACCGTGGCGGACACCAGTTTGCGCGTTCCGTAGCTGTCGTCCGGGCTTAGCCTAGACCCCGGTGCGAGAATCGCCGCATACACGGGAGGCTCAGACACGCGGCCCGCACAGTGGCCGCCGGGACCGCGCCGAGCCACTGGCGAGACCGACCCCCAGACTGAGTTGGCAGACGCGCAAAGTGATGGTGTCGGGGCCTCGGCAAAGGATGCGGACGTGAAGGCCGGTTACTGGCGGCTCGAGTCAGGTTCGTTGCCAGGACTCTCTGTCTTTGACATCGTCGTGATGGACGTTTCGGACGGCCAGTACGTCTTCTCCAAACCAGTCGGGGCGCAGGTGGCCGCCCTGCCGGTTGCATCGACGAAAGAAGATCTGAACCCGATAAATGGGTGGGTGGAACTGCGCAACCCCGATCAGAAGATCGTCGCCAAGCTGAGTCCCTATCCCCCCACGAAGGACACCTGGGCCTCCATCATCAACGAGGGCCTCGGACGTGGTGGGTCCTCTAGGACCTAGCCTGAACAGCCCCCGCCTCCTGCAAGCCGCCCGTATCCCTCCGGGCCGCTTGCCTTACCTGGTTGCGACGACCACGGCGGCTCGTCCGGCTGAGGTCTTGAGCCCGTGTCGCTGCGGGATGATTGAGATCGTCGCAGCCGCTACGGCCTGGATTCCCGTGGCTCATTGTCGGCCGTCAGCGGCTCCGTCAGACCGCATCCGCTCGGCCTGACGTTCCGGTGCGCGACGGCCCCACGAAACGCTTGGAGGTGGCCAAATCCCTCGGTCTCTCAAATAGACTCTGTACGGCCGCAGCCTGGTGACACAACCCCCACGGGCAGCGGCCGTTTCGTTTCGCCCGCATGACGCAGCGAGCCCAACGGCGAAGGCACGACCCGAGCTGAGACCGAACAGGCAGTAGACTC